>JAHFMR010000018.1 GCA_023267755.1 bacterium | reverse complement strand
TAAGCATCACACACCTCCTTTTGGGAATAAGAACTGGTTTGAGGAACTGCGTTCTATACGCATCAAATCATTCCGTCTGCTTGTCGTCAACGTGCCTGATTTCGCGTCTGCTAGAATGCTCTCATGACCCAAGGCGAGGCGCTGACGATATTGAAGACGGGAGCAAATGTGTTCCTCACGGGCGAGCCCGGGAGCGGCAAGACGCATACGATAAATGCGTTTGTAAAGTGGCTGCGCGAGGCGGGCATCGAGCCCTCGGTGACCGCGGCCACCGGCATCGCGGCCACACACGTGAGCGGAATGACGCTCCACTCGTGGAGCGGAATCGGTATCGCCGAATCGCTTACGAGGGCTGATGTCGACCGCATCGCCACCAAGGAGCACATCGCCAAGCGCCTCTCTAAGGCGAAGGTGCTGATTATCGAGGAGATCTCGATGCTTTCGGCAAAGACATTTGAGATGGCAGACGCAGTGTGTCGCGAGGTGCGGCGTGTCGACGCGCCCTTTGGCGGGCTCACGGTGGTCCTCGTTGGCGACTTCTTCCAGCTCCCGCCGATCTCGAGGAGCGGAGAAGTCACCTTCGCCTTCACCTCACCCGTGTGGCGGAGCTTGAATCCGCTCACCTGTTATCTCACCGAGCAATATCGGCAAGATGATGCCGACTTCCTCGACGTGCTCTCGGCGATACGCTCGGGTACGGTCGAGACGCTCCACCACGAACACCTCACTGCGCGGCACACCGAAGTGCTGCAGCTCCCGCCTGACGCGCCCAAGCTCTTCTCGCACAACGCCGACGTCGACCGCATCAACGCCGCCGAGCTCGCGAAGCTCCCGGGAGTGTCGAAGAAGTTCAGGATGAGCTCTAAAGGGAAGGATAGTCTCGTCGAAGGGCTCATCCGCGGCTGTCTCTCGCCGGAGGTGCTCGAGCTGAAGGAGGGTGCCGCGGTGATGTTCACTAAGAATTCTCCGCAGGGAAAGTTTGTGAACGGAACACTTGGGGTGGTGACCGGCTGGGACGCGGGCGGGTATCCGATAGTGAAGACACACAGTCCCTCGACAAGCTCGGGACATGGGTTCCGCGTTACCGCGGAACCCATGGAGTGGCAGGTGGAGGAACAGGGTAAGGTGAAGGCGAGTGTCGCTCAGATACCACTCCGACTCGCCTATGCGATGACGGTGCATAAGAGCCAGGGGATGAGTATGGACGCGGCGATTATCGATCTCTCAAAGGCGTTTGAATATGGACAGGGATACGTCGCGCTCTCTCGCGTGCGCCGCCTCGCAGGCGTCTATCTCACCGGTCTTAATGCGCGTGCGCTCGAGGTGCATCCCGAAATATTAGAAAAGGATAAGGACTTCCGTGCGGCGAGTGATGCGGCACAAGAAGCGTTTGCCCAAATGGAAGAAAAAGAGGTAGCCACTTTGCAAAAGAAATTTGTTAAGGCGATGGGCGGGGCGATAGTAGAGGGTAGTAAGCAGAATGTTCCTCGACGGATTCGACAAGCTCACCGCGAGCAAGCTCGGGGCGGTAAACCCGCTGCGGGTTTGCCGGGAAGACTTGCAGAAACACTCCAGAGCGTGCGCGATGCCAAAACGCTCAAGGAAGCGGCCAAGGAGCGCGGTTATGTGCCCTCGACTATCGTGCACCACCTTGAGGAGCTCGCCGAGCTCGGGAAGCTCGTCCGCGCCGACTTCGCGCACCTGGTCCCGGTAGATATTGCTGGCGAGATACACGAAGCGCTCGCAGAAGCAGATGGCGACAAGCTCTCACCCATCTTCCACGCGCTTGGCGGCCGCCACTCCTTCGAGACAATCCGTCTCGTGCGGCTTATGAAGCGGTAGCTAGGGCGAGTGCGCCGTAGAGCCCGGAGCGGTCGCCAAGCTTGGCGAGCTTGATATCGGGGAGCTCGGGGAGCGCGTGAGCGATAGCGCGAAGTGTCGCGCGTACCCGCTCGAGAGGGACATCTCCTGAAGTGAAGAACGTCCCGCCGAGCACGACGCGTTCGGGCGACCAATGCAAAATGGTGTTGTACAAGCCGTAAGCAAAGTAATCTGCGACTTCGTTCCACACTGCCGGGTCGGTTACCTCGCGCGGTGACGTGCCATATCTCTTGGTGAATCCTGTGCCCGAGACAAGCGAGGTCCACTCCGGTGCACTCGCGTCTGTGCCGAGCAGCTGGAATCCAATCTCGAATCCGTAAGTTGGTCGATCGAGACGGCCATCTGTCACTCGCGCGCCATTAACCCCCGTGCCGGAGGCCAGATACGCGACGATGGATGCACCGACACCCGCGCCGTAGCGCGCCTCGCCGAGCGCGCCGAGCGCCACATCATTTTCAAAACGAATAGGAGCGCCGACCGCCTGACTGAAGGCGTCCACCACATTTCTCCCCGCCCAGTCGGGCAGATTTGGTGCACGTAGAAGCGTCTGCCGATCGGGAGAGAGGAGTCCGGGGACGCCGACTGCGCCACCGGTGACTGGGCGACCCTGCGCGAGATCGCGTACCGTGTCTGCAAACGTGGCGACGGCCTCGTCAAAGCTCGCGGGGGTCTCCACGATTACCGGCTCTTCAAAGGAGTCGGGGGCGTCGCTCACCGCGATGCGCATACGACTCCCACCAATGTCCGCGACGATAATCATAGTTCACGCTTTTTACTCTTAAAGAGGGCGATAAGCGGCGTGGCCGCGTCTGGCGCCTGATACTCCTTTGCCAGAGCGACAGCGGTCCACACCCCAAGCAAGATACCGTTCAGAGCCTTCTCGAGTCCCGTAGTTCCCGCGAGCTCGATATCGGTCGTTGCCACGCCTCGCGCCGCAAGCAACTCTTGCATAACGCGCATCCGCCCAGCGATGCGCGGGTGATCGTCACTGTCTTTAAGAAAGAGGATGTGGAGATGAGAGGAGAGCGCTTGTTCGGGCACGGTGTTGTCGAAGCCAGAGAGCTCGTTATGACAGACTTCGGGGAACACATTATAAAACGCCGGTGCCTTACTCGTCTCGTTGAACGCTATCTTCCAGAAGTACGCGAGGGACATATTCAACGTTGAAGCATATATGAGCGGGATAGAACCGACCAAGCGCTTCGCGACCACCTCGCCGCTCGCTCGCTCGGCTTGCACATCAAGACTCGTGCCAGTAGCTCGAATTTCTTCTTCCAGTTCCTGCGACTGCAGCAGCCGTGCGAGCGCGAGCATAAAGGTGCCGACCGCCATACGCGGCTCGGCGTCACCCTTCGGGATGAGAATAAGAGGCAGTGCGTGTTCCTCGGCGTAGCGAGCGAGCGTGCCACCGGTCGTGATGACAGCAACAGCGAGCCCGGCGGCCACCGCGCTCTTAGCGGCGTCGAGTGTCTCCTCGGTCTCTCCCGAATATGAGCTCGCGACGATAAGCGCGGTGCGGAGCTGTTCTGCCGGGACACGCGGCAGTCCGTAGTCGCTATGGACAGAGAGAGGAAGTGTCGGATCGTGTCGGAGCAAGACACGTGCACCTAGGTGTGAACCGCCCATACCGCAGACGATGAGAGACGAAGGTCTCTCCGGCAAACGTTCGGCGCGAACAACGTCTGGATTCCAGGCAAATTGCTCGGCGAAGCGCAGGATTTGTTCCTCCATATGTGAGTAGTGTACACCACTCGCGGACGGTACCAAGACGTGTTATATTCGCGCATATGTTAGTAAATGTCTGTATCGCGAAGCTCCACCGAGCGACCGTGACCGACGCCGACCTCGGCTATATGGGTTCTATCACTATCGATCAGGCACTGCTCGACGCGGCTGGCCTCCTTCCTGGACAGATGGTTACCATTAATAATGCGTCAAACGCCGTCTCATGGCGCACCTATATCTTGGCGGGCAAGAAGGGTAAAGGGGAGATTATTCTCAATGGGCCGCCTGCACGACTCTTCCAACCGGGCGACAAAGTCGTAATCCTCGGCGAGGCGTGGGTGGAGACGAAGGAGGCTAAGAAGATGAGTCCGACGGTCGTTTTCTTTACCGAAAAGGGGAAGAACCCGAACAAGATTAGTTCAATAAAGAAAGGGTGGCGTCCGGAGTAGTGGACTATTTTTCCGCCTTGCGGACGATGCAGAACGGCGTCATCTCGTCGGACTGGCCGAGCGGATTGTCGCGGAAGAGCTTGCCGATGAAGGATTCGGAAATAGTGTCAGTCGACTTGCCAAGCGAGAAGGCGCCGCGATAGTTGGCGTCGAGAATCACTGTCTCGGGGCCGAAGCGGTCGCGGAACTCTCGTGCGGCGCTACTCGGGTCCTCGGGAGCGAGTTTCGCCGAGTGGGCGTATTCAAGGATGAGGAATGACATCGGACAATCGATCGACTTGGCGCGCACGCCGCAGATAGTGTAGAAGAGGCCACGGATACCGAGCGGGCGGGTGAGCGCGGAGACGAACGCGGCGAAGAGTACGCGGATGGTTCCGGCTTCCTCGATGAAAAGCTGCATCGCGAGCGAGGTCCCGTGACCGAAGCCCTTGAAGCTCTCCGAGCCGTAGTCGTTGCTCACGTTCCGGGCGAAGAGGCGTGCGAGCCAGCCCGGATTGATGTCACTCATATCCACAACGCGCCCCTGTGCGATGCAGAGCGCCTTCTCGCTGATAAAGAGCATATCGCCCTCCACCAGGTGTGGAGCGGCATATTCTTCGATAAGCGGAGTTAGGTCGGTGTCGAGGAGCGTGATGGTACGCGTCTTTACTGGCAGGCGTTGATACACGACACCATCAACATCAATCTCGATCGTTTTGCCCGGATTCGGCACGAACTCGCGCGAGAACACGTGCGGCGCATTCGCCACTGCGACCTCTTCGGCGGAGACGTTTTCGCCACGGAAGAGCGCGAAGAGCGTCTCGATTGCTTTACGGATTTCTGCCGGAGCCTGACCTACTTGCACACGCGAGGGGAGGAGTTCTATAGCCTCCATATAGAGAATGTGCGCTTCGTCTACGCGCTCACTCGGGAACAACACGCTCGCGATGAGCGCCCCTTCGGAGAACGCTTCAAGTGATACATCGCCGTCTTCGTGGGGAGTGTAGACGATAGAGAGCCCCGTCTCTTTCTCCATATTCACATACTGCAGACGTTGCTCTTTTTGTGCCATTTTTCCCAGTATAGCGCACCTTCTACAAGAGGAGTATGCTCTCCTCAGAAGCCCTTTGTAACTCAGGAGGGCTCGAGCTTTTTGACCATCTGTTAAGAGGAGATTGACGTGAACGACCTAGTAAATCACCCGCTGTGGAAGGCAACCGACCCAGCGAAGATGCGGCTCGTCCGCGTCTGGCAGTTCCCGCCCGAGGCGAATCCGTTCGCCAAAGATGGGGTCATCATCAAGATTGCCGGAGCACCCGGAGAAGTTATGTATCACAAGTGGCCGATGGCCCGCGCGGGTATCCTCGACGCTGTTCGCAAAGGGTTTATCACTCCCGATACGACCGTCGTCGAAGCCACCAGCGGCAATACGGGTCACGCGATGGCCTGCATCTGTAACGCGCTCGGCTTGGATTTTGTCGCGATTATGGCACCCGACGTCCCGGGATCGAAGATTGACGTTATCCGCGCGCTTGGCGGGAACGTCAGCTGGCGGACGCCGGAGCGTCGCGGCGAGACCACGGTCAGCTGTGCCCGCCGACTTGGCAAGCAAGATGATTGGCATAATCCCGATCAGTACCAAGGCGGATGGAACCCGCGTTCTCACGCGGAGTATCTCGCGCCGCAATTGTTCGGGCAGACGCCGGTCTCAATCTTCGTAACGCCAGCGGGCACGATGGGGACCTGTATGGGGATCGCGCAGTACGCGCGAGAAAACGGACTATCGACCAAGGTGGTTCCCGTCATGTGTGAAGAAGGGCAGGAAGTCCCAGCGGCACGCACATTCTCCCGAATGAAGAAGGACATCTTGCTCCCGTGGCAGGAGTACTTCGACGCAGAGACGGATCTGGAGTACGGCACGCGTTACGCGTCGTTCCTCTTGAGCTATCTCTCGTGGCGGCTCATCCCAGCACAGCTCGGTCCGAGCTTCGGACTGGCACTGGTCGGCGCGCTGAGGTTCCTGCGCAAGCATAAGATCTCTGGCACACTCGACCAGTTCCGAGACGCGTCTGACGGCAAGGTTCACGCAGTCGTGTTCGGCCCGGACGACTATCGTCCGTACAACGGACTGTATCTCGCGGAACGTCTTTACGACGATGACTATGCGCGAGGGGTCCCGAGCGACCTTCTGGAGCTGATCGACCTGCGGTGAGTGAGCGGTTCTTTATCCCGGCTACGCGTACGCGTAGCCGGCCTCTTTTTACTTGGCGGTTCGACCGCCAAGTGGTTTGAAGGCGGCGCGGAGCGCGTTCATAATAACTGCGACATCGATGCCTTCTTGGAGGAGTGCTCCCTCTACCGGGACGATGAATCCGGCAGCAGCGGCGAGCATCCCGGCTACCGAGAGGCCGATGCCGGTGTAGACGCTTTGGCGCGCTATCTGCACAGACCGTGTCGAGAGCGCGAAGAGTTCGTGGATAAGCATCACGTCGTGTCCGAGTATCGCGACATCGGCGGCTTCTATGGAGGCGCTGTTTTCAGTACCGGAGAAGACGATGCCGACATCTGCCTTGGCGAGCGCCGGCGCGTCGTTTAGTCCATCCCCAATCATCGCGACTGTCTCACCGCGTTTCCGCGCTTCGCCCACGAGCCGGTGCTTCTCTTCTGGGGTGCAGTCTGCGTGGATAGTGAGCGCGAGCCCGGCGAAGACTCTCTCGGCGTTCTCTCGCCGATCGCCGGTGAGCACCGCGACGGTGTGTCCAGTGTTGATAAGTCCGGTGACGAGCTGGCGCACATCTGCCTTCAATACATCAGCGAAGTGGAGGAGTGCGACAGGGAGCTCATCTTCACTAAGAATGAGCGAGATGCCACCCTCGCGGTGGTGCTTGTCGGGCGCTTGGACAAGAGAGATGGTGTGACCGTCGACTGCGCCGGTGATGCCTCTCCCGATAATCTCCTTCACTCCCTGCGCGGGAGCAGGGGTGAAGTGGTGCTTCTTAGCGGCAGTGATAACCGCGCGCGCGAGCGGATGTATCGAGTGGTACTCGAGCGCGGCGGCGAGCGAGAGTGCCTGCTCCTCATTCATCTTCGCATCAAGTATCTCGACCACGACGAGCTCGGGCTCGCCGAGGGTGAGAGTACCGGTCTTGTCGAAGAAGACAGCGGTGACCCGTGAGAGAGACTCGAGCACCAGCGGCGTCTTCACGATGATGTTACGACTCGCCGCGCGCGAGAGGCCGCCGATAAAGGCGACAGGCGCTGCGATGAGAAGCGGGCAGGGTGTCGCGATGACGAGCACCGCGAGCACACGGGTGATATCGCCGGTAAACAAGTAGGTCGCGCCGGAGAGGGCGATCGTGATGAGGGTGAAGGGCGCGTTTACCGCGC
>JAHFMR010000021.1 GCA_023267755.1 bacterium | reverse complement strand
GACATTATCACCACTCCGGGCGAGATTAACACCGACTTCAACGACATCAAGGCGATTATGGAAGGCGCCGGCCCGGCGCTTATGGGTATCGGCACTGCCGAAGGCGACGACCGTGCCAAGCAGGCGGCTCACCAGGCGGTCAACTCTCCGCTCCTCGACGTCTCTATCAGTGGTGCCAAGGGAATCCTCTTTGTCGTCGCGGGATCTGATGATCTCGGTATTATGGAGGTCCAAGAAGCGGCTAAGGTCATCAACGAGTCGGTAGATAAGAATGCTAAGGTCATCTTCGGTATGATGAAGGACGAGAAGCTCAAGAAGGGCCAGCTCCGCATTATCGTTATCGCCACCGGCTTCCCCGAGAGCCCTGCCCACTCATCCATCCCCACCTTTGAACACTCTCTCTTCTCTATCCCCGCTGAAAAGCGTGAGGAGGAGCGTGGCCGTATCTATCATGAGATCCTCAAGCGCGACGAGAAGCCGATGGAGGATAAACCAATCGTCACCAAGCGCGATATGAAGGAGATAAAGGAGGAAGCGCCGCTTTCAATTGAGAAAGAAGAACCGATTGTCACCGCGATGCCGCACAAGCGTGAGAGCGCACCGGTTGTCCCGGAAGATGACGAGGCGTGGGGCGCAATTCCCGCCTTCTTGCGTAGACACAAGAAATAATATCGAGGAACGCGGCGCCAAGGGCGCCGCGTTCTGTTATACTGCTCGCTATGAATGACCTCATTATTATCGGCGGTGGGCCCGCCGGCGTTGCTGCCGCAGTCTACGCGGCACGCAAACAGCTCAAAACCGTGCTCGTGAGCGAGGAGATCGGCGGACAATCGGTCGTCTCTGATGGCATCGAGAACTGGATCGGCTCACCGAGGATAAGCGGCGCTGATCTAGCGAAGTCATTTGCTGCACACCTCGACGCGGTGAAGGGTACTCTCGTCACCCTCGCCCTGCGCGAGCGCGTCATCTCGCTCACCAAGACGGCAGACAGTTTTGAGGTAAAGACGAAAACGGGCATCGCCCTCTCGGCAAAGGCGGTGCTTATCGCCTCAGGCGCTGGCCGCCGTAAGCTCGTTGTCCCGGGCGCCGACACCTTTGAAAACAAGGGGGTCACCTACTGCGCTTCCTGCGACGGACCGCTCTTCTCAGGGATGGATGTTGCGGTGGTGGGCGGTGGCAACGCCGGCTTCGAGACTGCGCTCCAGCTGCTGGCCTACGCCAAGTCGGTCACGCTCCTTCATCGCCATAAGGAGTTTAAGGCCGACGCCGTTACGGTGGAGAAGGCGCGTGCGCATCCGAATATGCGCATCCTCGCCCACGTGGAGCCCACCGCGGTGGTAGGCGAACAGTTCGTCACCGGTCTCACCTATACCGATAAGGACTCGGGTGAGGCGCACACGCTTCCCGTCTCGGGCGTCTTCGTCGAGGCGGGCGTTATTCCCAATACCGACTTCGCCGAAGGACTGCTCGATTTCGACGCGGTGAAGCGCATCAAGATTGACGCGCGCAATCAGCGCGCCTCAGTGGAGGGAGTTTGGGCGGCCGGCGACTGCACCGACGAGCTCTACCATCAGAACAACATTGCCGCCGGCGACGGCGTGCGCGCGCTCGAGGATATCTATCTCTGGGTCAAGAAGCACTGATATACTAGTAGTGGTTATATGCCCTACCGATTCTTCTCCTTCATAGTGCCCGCTCACAACGAGAGCAAGATTATCGAACGGACAATTTCTTGTCTGGAGGCACTTGAGTATCCGAAAGACCGTTATGAGATTATCGTCGTCGAGAACGGCTCCACTGACGGGACCTACGCTATCGCGAAGCGCCTTGAGTCGAACATAACAAAGGTCTATGACCATCTGCCCAAGGGCGTCTCGCGGGCACGAAACCTCGGATTTACGAAGTGTTCTCCTCACCTGGACTGGGCTATCTTTATGGATGCGGACGTGTTTGTGCAGAAAAGTTTTCTCCTCGAACTCAATACCTACCTCGCGGCACACCCGAAGGCGGATTATGGAACAACGACCGTCAATCTCGATAACGATTCTCTCAAGGCTCGGTTCTGGTCACGCTTTAACAATTTCTCCTACCGACTCTTCAAGGTACTGTTCACCATCCATATCGTACGGAAGGATCTCGCAGAGCAGGTCCTCTATAGGGAAGGTCTCATCTCGGGAGAAGATATTGAATACGGTCGCGACCTCGCGAAGAAGGGTGCCAACTATTTCTTTATGCCGACTAAGAGCGTCCGTTCTTCAGATCGAAGATTCATCAAAAACGGCTATTTCGGGATGTTCCTCATCAATCTCTACCACGGCATCACGATGTTTATCCTGCCCGAGGGCATTCTCGAAAAGATGGATTGGGAGGTTATTCGTTAGTCGCTATTGACTTCTAGCATAAGTCGTGCTACACTTGAACCTAGTATAGGTACGTAGTTTCTTGCCATTTAGCCGCGCAGCGGCTCAATAAAAACAGAAAGGAGGGTGCGATGAAAATCGGCCTCGGTATC
>JAHFMR010000002.1 GCA_023267755.1 bacterium | reverse complement strand
AGGCCCGACTAACCCTCAGTTGATCACCATAGCTGAGGAAACCTTGATCTTTCGACGTGCGGGGTTCTCACCCGCATTGTGGTTACTTGTACCGGCATTCTTACTTCTGTACGCTCCACCATGGGTTACCCCTTAAGCTTCAGCGCGAACAGAACACTCTCCTACCGCTTGTATCTATCTAAATAGGTACAAACCCGCAATTTCGGCACGACATTTAACCCCGATCATCTTCGGCGCAAGGACTCTCGATGAGTGAGCTGTTACGCTTTCTTTAAATGATGGCTGCTTCTAAGCCAACATCCTCACTGTCAATGAGTCCTCACTTCCTTGTGGATGTACTGAATGTCGATTTAGGGGCCTTAAGTGGCGATCAGGGCTCTTCCCCTCTCGTTCGATGGAGCTTCGCCCCCACCTACTAACTGCCGCCCGGGTACGTGGTATTCGGAGTTTGATAGGAACCACGAGATTTCTCCCTGTTGGTCCCTTCCAGTGCTCTACCCCCACGCACACATATAGCGACGCCAGCCCAAAAGCTGTTTCGGAGAGAACCAGCTATTCCCAGATTCGATTAGCTTTTCACTCCTTACCACAAGTCATCCCAAGGCGTTGTACGACCTACGGGTTCGGGCCTCCATCTGTCTTTCGACAAACTTCACCCTGCTCATGGCAAGCTCATCTGGCTTCGGGTCGTATATATCCTACTAACGCGCTATTCACGCTCGGTTTCCCTTAAGCTCCGCCCCGGAAGGGCTTAGCTACGCAAGATATATACACTCGCCGGCTCATTCTTCAATAGGCATGCCGTCACGGACGCAAGCGCCCGCTCCGACCCCTTGTAAGCACACGGTTTCAGGTCTATTTCACTCCCCTCTCGGGGTTCTTTTCACCTTTCCCTCACGGTACTGGTTCACTATCGGTCATAGGACGTATTTAGCCTTACCGGTTAGTTCCGGCAGATTCATTCGAGCTACTCGTGTCTCGAACTACTCAAGAATATAAACAAGAGATGCCTGCATGTCGCATACGGGGCCATTACCCTCTAGGGCGCTGCTTCCCAACAGCTTCTGCTATACAGACATTTTGTAACTCTTCTCGTACAAGTACGAAGTTCATATCTTACAACCCCCCTATCCGAAGACAGAGGTTTGGGCTTTTCCCTTTTCGCTCGCCGCTACTCGGGGTATCACGAGAGTCGCGTTCCCTTCAAACAAACATAATGCTTGAAGAGAACGCAACTCATATTGTTCTCTTTTCCTCCTGGTACTGAGATGTTTCACTTCCCAGGGTTCGCTTCACGCAGACGTTACTCCGCGGATTACTGTTCAAAACAGTAGGGTTCCCCCATTCGGACATCTCCGGATCAATGGCTACAAACCGCCTCCCCGGAGCTTTTCGCAGGTTAGTCGCGTCCTTCTTAGCCGTCCTAGGCCAAGGCATCCACCGTGTGCTCTTATTGTCTCCCGTACGGAGACCTATATACCACAATCATTACTACTGCACTTTGTTCCCGTCACGGCGGTGAGCCATAACGGGTTCAATTACCTAATGCATATTCGTATGTCAAAGGTCCCGTGTCCCCAGAAACGAAAACCGCCCCTCGGGGCGGTTTTCGAGCGCATTCCTGCGCCGCGGCCTTACGGCCTATCCGCTCCTAAAAGTGAAGATTTTCGGTTCGTAGACACGTAAAAGGAGTATAGAGGAACGCCGTATAAAAAACAAGCCCCCGTCCAAGGCGGGGGCCGAGGAGCACTTCCGGCGGTTACCGCATCGTCGGTGGTGCTCCAGCGAGGAGGATCTCGCTCAGATCGATCCGGAAAACTTTGAAGATATCTTCATCTTCCTTGCCTTCCTGCCAGCAAAGCGACCAATCGCTGTTGATGGAAATTACCGGCTTCTCTTGCAGATCCGGGTGCTGCCGACGAACTTCGAGCCAGAAGATCTGCTCGACGATTTCGAAGAAATGCGCAGCGCGGGACGCGAGGAGTCCGAATCGTTCCATCCGCTCCTTTACCTGCCAGAGGAAGCTCCCTTCGGCATCCATCTCGACCATCACTACCTCGAGGGGTTTCTCGTAGATGTATATCATCGCTTTGTCCGCGACACTCTTCATCTCGCGCGAAAGCGAGCGACGTTCCTCCCGCAACTGCTCCCGCAACGCGAAGAGACGCTTCACCCCATCGGGGGCCATCATGACGAATACCGCGTCCTTTTCGCGTTCTTGCGACGGCGGAACGAGCTGTTCCTCCGTCAGTGCCGCAAGCCGCGAAGTGATTTCTTCCAGCACCCCGAGAGGGGCTGCTGTATCGCCGTTACTCTTATTCATTTGTTGCCTCCGTAAAGTTGAGGACTTCGCTGTCCGGAGCTATTCTGCCATAGCATTTATAAAATGCAAGCGCCCCGGCAGAGCCGGGGCGCTTGGCGAGAACAGTAGGACTGACTAGTTCTTCATCTCCGACTGGAGATGTTCGAGACAGCGAGCTGCCGAAGCTTGACCGCCAAGACCAAAGGAGAGGCCGATAGCGAGCGACGCGGCAATCACGATGCCCTGGAAGAGTGCCTGGATAAGCCCCGTCGCGACATTCAGCTGAGTGAGTGCCGCGAGGATAGCGAAGATCCAGATCGCGTAGCGCGCCACCTTGCCGAGGAAGCCTGCAGCGTGGAGCGACGCGGCCTTTGCCGAGCCAACCACCACACGTTCTGCTGCCTCTGCGACGACCGCCGCCACGAGGAGGATCAATACCGCGACGATAACCTGCGGGAGGTAGCCGAGGACGACATCGCTAATGAAGAGATTCACCGTCGAGAGATGGAGTACGTCGAGCGACGCGACCAAGAAGACGATAATAAAGAACCACTTCACGAGCATCCCGAGGAATGCACCGGAGTTCAGCCCGAAGCCGGCCCGGGAGAGCACTCGTTCGAGACCAGTCGACTTAAGCGCCTGATCGACGCGGAGCGAGCTGACAATCTGTGCGACGACACGGCCGAGACCAGCGCCGACGAGCCATCCGACAACGAAGATGACAATCGCGACAACCAAGTTGGGGATGAACGCCACCAGCCCGTAGAACAGGTTACTGAAGGACTGACTTAAGACATCCGCCCATGTGTTGAAAACCATATAAATATAACTCTTTGTTTAATGCGGTTAATATCGCGCCCGACAGACGAGCACCTCCCTAAAGTGTAGCATTTCTAGAGCCCTATTTTGTCGACAAGGAGACGGTGTGGATAATCGAAAACATCCCGCAAAAGGCGATCATAAACCCCGAGTCGGTAGCGGAAATCGGCAGTAGCGAACGAGGCATAGCGGATCTCACGCCCAAGCTCCGCCTCAAGCGAGCGCACCGCCCCCGCGAGCTGGCGTTCGTCGAGACTGTCACCCACAACGAGGATATCGACTTGCGGCTCGAGGATGCCAGTAAAGAGTCCGGAGAGGGCGACGAGTCGGAGAACGCCTGCCTTCCGGAGCGAGGCGACGATTGCCTGCGGGCGCACCGAGGTTGTCTCGCGGACGAACGCGTCCAGCGCGGTGAGATGCTCGAATTTGGCGTTGGTCTGATAGCGCGCCGGCGATTGCGTCCCCTTCTTTTTAACGAGACCAGCGCCCGCCAGCTCTCCGAGCTCGCGGCGCGCCACCTCCTTAGAGAGCTTCGTTCGCGAGGCTACCTCAGCGAGCGTGAGCGCCGAGTCCTGATTGAAGACGAAGAGGCGAATGGTCTTAAGGCGGGCTGGGGAGCCGAAGAGCTTCGCAAGGGGTTCCATAGCCGCCAGTGTAGACTCTCTTGGGGCCAAAAGCAAAACGCGTCGCCGTCATTGACGGCGACGCGTTTCTGCTGCGTTTTGTTAGTTACTTCAGGGTTACCCCCGTCCGGGGGTTGCTCCGGAAGGTTACTTCAGGGTTACCTTCGCGCCTGCGTCGGTAAGCTTCTTCGCGAGCTCTGCGGCATCTTCCTTCTTCATGCCAGTCTTGAGCATCGACGGAGCAGCGTCGACGAGATCCTTAGCCTCCTTGAGACCAAGGGCGAGTGCCTCTTTGACCACCTTGATGACGGCGATCTTGGATGCGCCAGAATCGGTGAGCTCGACATCAGCAGTGCTCTTCCCTGCTTCCTCTTCGGCTGCTGCTGCCGGGCCGGCCGCCGCGACCGCAGTGGCAGAGACGCCCCACTTCTCTTCGATCGTCTTCACGAGCGTATTCAACTCGAGCACGGTCATCTTCTCCACCGCCTCGATTATCTGTTCCTGGGTCATACTGTTTTCGTTTTAGCCACCTCTGCAAGCGCGATAGCGAATCGGCTCCGAGGCGAGTTGATAATGTTAGCGAACATACCACGCAAGACGGTCATCGACGGAATGGTCGCGATAGCGGTCATCTCCTTGGCGTCGAGGAACGCTCCCTCAAACACGCCTCCGAGGAGCACGAGTGCCCCCTTCAGCTTCTTGCCGAATTCGTGCACACCGCCCGCTGGTGCGGTTGTCTCTTCACCCGCGGTCCACGCGACAGCGACCTCGCCCGGGAGTTCCGGCAGCTCGCCTGTGTAGCCACGTGTGTCGAGTGCGCGACGAATAAGCGTCTTCTTCGCAACGAAGAAACGTACGCCCTTCTGTGCGAGCTCGGTGCGCAGCTTCGATGAGTCCTTCACCGTAAGCTTCGTGAAGCCGACGAAAGCTATCGAGGATGCGCCGTTAAACGCGTCTGTCAGCTTCGCGACAATCGCGTGCTTCTTATCTTTTGATATTGCCATGCTGTTTATTTCTGCACGAACGAAATAAAGGAGAGTTCGACCTGTTATAGTCTCGCCTCGGCAGGATTTATTCCCTCAACTAACGTTCGGGATACCCACTGTCTTCGGTTCGTACAAGGGTTATCCTACCAGGATACGGCGCGAACGCAAATTAGGGCATCGCGGCGCTGGCGGCGTGGAGGGTGAAGAGTGCGACCGCGATAATGGCGGCAAAGCCGGTGGCGAACTTCACAAACTCGACAAAGAACGGCAACATCCTGCGTGCGCGCTCTGGACGAGAGTTATTTCTTTGATTGCTCATAGGCTTGTATCTTTGCGAGGTCGCTCGCGGCGGCTGCATTGCCCGGGTCCAGTCGCAGCACTTCCTGGAGGAAGAAAGCGGCGTTCGGGAGGTCGAGTACTGTCTCATAATACCCCACCGCGCGTCGCGCTGTCTCGAGGTCTTCTTGATAATACTCCTTCCCCAACTGTGCCTCGGTAGTCGCGCCCGCCTTGTCGCCAGAAGCGTAGAGCAGCTGTGCCAAGACAAAGTGTGGGGCCGAGAGCGTCGGTACCACTGCGATATAGCGCGTGAGGATACCGCGTGCATCGGCATAGAGGGCGATGCGCTCTGATGATTGAGGCGGATATTCATTGGCCTTGCTGATAGAAAGATTCGCGAGGATATACCACGGCTGGGAGCGTTTCGGAGACTCGCTCGTGGCGCGTGCGAGCGCTGCCGAGAGGAGGTTTTGATCGATAGTTACCTCTGGTGGCGCGAGCGAGAGTACGTGTGCAAGATAGATTGCTGTGCGTGCGTCGTAGGAGTAGTTGTTGAAATTTGTCGTGAGGATAGTAAGCGCGGCGGTGTACGCATCCTCACGCGCCTGCCCGGTAAGAAATCCTGCCTGATGCATCGCGTACATCTCATACGCCTCATAGCCGTACTCCACGTTCCCATACGTGCCGAGTGCGACACCGTGAGAGAGCGCGCTAACCTCTTTCGTGACGTCAGTGAGCTGATACGTATATGCCTGTGAGAGGTTATAGGCCGCGAGCGCCGGCTGTACTGATACAGGAATAATGAGAAGAAGTGCTATGACTGCGAACGGCCATACAGCATAGCGTGTCCACGCCGGGAGACGGAGCGCCGTGCGCTCGTCACTCTCAAATGAGAGCGCCATAAACCCGGCGAGGAGGGCGAGCACGAGCCAGAAGGAGGAGACGGTGTCGAACACAAAGAAGTTCTGGACTGCATAGGTAACGGCGAGGAGGGCGAAGAAGCCGGCGGTCGCGCGGTCGTGACGTCGCGCATAGCGGAGGGTGGTGGTGAAAAATGTCCCGATGAGCGCGAGATAGAGCAAGAATCCGCCGATACCGTATTGCACCAGATAGTCGAGGAAGGCGTTGTGTGTCCGGTCGAACCACTGCTCCACGATCTTTGTTGGATCATAAAATCGGTTAAAGAGCGCGTCGATATGTTCAGCCCCGACACCAAGCCACGGGCTCTTCCCCACTTCCTTCAGCATATTCTTCCAGATGAAGAGACGGCTCGCGACGTCTGTTTCGGTAGTCGATACTGACGCGATGCGCGCGATAGGCTCGAAAGGTATGTGTGTCAATTGTGCCCGGAATCCGAAGAAGAGTCCGCCGAGAAGAAGGAGTCCGCCGAGTACGATGCGAGCTCTAACACGACAACGTCCCTCGCCTCGTATCGCGCGATAGACAAGCGTCGCAAGAAGCGCCACGCCAAGTGCGAGGACAGTACCGCGCGTCGCGGTCAAAATGATAGCCACGATTTGCAGAGCGGCACCGGCGTATGCAGCGCGACGCCCCCCTCCCTCGAGGGTTCGCGCCGCGGCAAGCGTCGCGAAGAAGGCGATGCCGAGGTATCCGGCAAAGAACGCAGCGTTGCCGAGTAAGCTTCCGATGCGCCCGCCACCGATAAACCATTCACCAATGCCATAGAGAGCGACGAAACTCGCAACGATAGCTACCGCACGCAGAAGTCGTTCAAAGAATGCGCGGTCCGCGTTAAACAAGATTAAATAGAAACTCGCAATCGCGCAGGTGAGCATCAGGAGTCCGTCACCGCGCACAAAAAGGCTCCAGAAGCTTCGATAGAAATCGACCCCGCAGAAACTCGCAACATACGCGAGTGCCAAGAGCGCTCCGGGAATCCACGTCTCGGGGAGCGAGAGACGATTGAAGTAAAATGAACGCCCGTATGCAAACAAAATGCTAAACGCCACCACAGCAACAATACTTATCGCGTAGAAGAGTAATGTCTTGGGGACGAGATACGGGTAGATAAGCCCGCCCCAAATGACGACCGGTAATACGACCGGCGCGAGAAGCAGGTAGGGGTACGCGCGCTCTATATATTTAATAATTGAGTTCATTATTGCTTTGTCCTGAGACGCGCGATTTCAATATCGATAGAAGTTGTATCTTTACCGGGCGAGAGCATCTTAACCGTCTCCCACGCCTTTACAGCATCAGCGTAGCGCCCCTGCTCTGTGAGCCACTTCGCTTCTATTGCGAGGATAGGTGCCGTGTCGCCGAACTGGGTTGATACCGCTGTGAATGCCGCTGTGATACGCACGTTATCAGTTGGGAACACGCGCGTGAGATAGTCGAGCCGTTCGATATGGTACTCGAGCATACCCGCCTCGATTGTCGTTGCCTTAGCATACGCATCGGCGGCGGTATATCGCGCGCCGAGAATATCCATCAAATGAGCGAGGTTTACATAGGCCAAACCTTTCTTCGGGTGGATAGCGATAGCCCGATTGTAGTTCTGATATGCGGCTTTGCCATCACCAAGCAGAGAATAGTCATTTGCGAGACCATTGTAGAGATCATAGTCGTCGTACTGTCCCTTTCCCATCAAACCGTTCAGGTGAGCAATATCCGCGTTCGCTTGCGCAGTGAGAGCCTCATTCCCGACATAAGCGCCCTTAAAGCTCCCTAAAACAATCGCGTCAGCAGCGTTAATCGGAAATGGCCCCGTATACGCGCTTGCTGACGTTGTCGAAGTTGCGGCAGTAATGGGGAGTGTAGTGGTCGCCGTGGTATCGCCAGTACCAGGAGTAGCAGGCGTTTTTACCTGCTCATACTTCAAGATGCCAATAGAGACGGCGATAATGAAGCCAATACCGCCCGCGAGCCACTGTTTCTTGGTGATACTCATATGCGAGAAAGGATACCATACACACAAAAAGCCCTCCGCGCCATAAGGCGGGAGGGCTTTTTGTGTGCTAGGCCGAAATCCTAGCTGGAAGAGTTCACGCTAACCGTTCAACTACTTGGAGTAGCTGATCGCGTTTGCGGTGAAGTTCTTGAGAAGAGCACCGTTGGTCCAGTCGGTCGATGTGACCGAGTGGCTGGTTGACGAGCGGTCAGACCAGACGACGCCACTTGCGCCGCTCACTGGCGATGCGCCAGAAGCGTAGCCGTTAGTGGCTGGAGCGCCAGTATCTGAGGCGAGGCTGATCGTGACTGTTGAGCCAGTGGTGAATCCAGCGACTGTACCGTAGAGGTTATAAGTCTTGGACGAACCTGCTGCCACCTGCTGGTACTTCGCCAACGTGTTGTTGTTCAACGGGAGATCAACAGTGATCGTCGTTGCAGTTGTTGACGCGTATGTACCCGTGTCGAGCAAGCTTGCGCCAGAAGCATCATCCGTCAAGTAGACGTTAGTGATTGAAGATGCGGCTGTCGAAGACGTCGCGATGTTGAACTTGAGGTGCGACCACTCGACTGCGCCTGCAGGATCAGCAGCGATGCTGAACTTGTAGATAGGCGAGCCGGTTGCCGGAACCGAAGTGTTCGTGTTGATCATCGCGAAGGTCGGGATCGACTTGCGGACGTAGAACGTACCGTTGCTGGCAGTGTAGCCTGCGCTTGCCGCGACAGTAATCGGAGCACCGGCGCTGTTGACTGCACGGAAGGTGTTGTCAATAGCGGTGCTCGCGTTACCAGTGTCAAGCGAGACGTTGATGCCCGCGCCCGATGTAGCGCCTGATGCGACAGTCGGCGTACCGACGTAGACATCGAGGTTAGCTGAATCGTTGATCGGGACATTCATCGTGAGACCGGTGAATGTCGCCGTTGCGTACGGCAGCGATGGGTTCACTGCGAGACCCTGCGTAGACGTCTGGGTTGCCCCGTTGACATCCTTGTACGAGACCGTTACTGCCGTGACCGAGGTCGCGACCGAGTTCGGAATGACAATTGCGAGGTTCTGAACAGTGTACTGCGTGTTCTGGGCGGCGAAGTTGAACTGGCCGACCATCACCGAGCTAGCACCTGCGAGCACGTTGTTGCTGACCGGGTCACCCGCACCGCGAGTGATGGTGAGCGTGCCACTGCCGACCGTAATGGTCTGGAGAGCGGTAAGAGCAGCCGAAGCCGAGATACCGGTCACCGCGCCGACACCAGTCGTACCCGTGTCAACCGAGGCCTGGATAGATCCGACATTGGCACCCGAGAGGATGTTGCCGTAGATATCGATGGTCTTCGAACCGGAAGTCGGGATGGTGAAGTTGGTCGAGAACTGATTGCCGTTGGTACCGCCTGACGGGGTCGTGATGACCGAGCCGAGCACTGTGCCGGTTGCGGTGTCCTTGAGCGTCAGGTTGGTAATCGAAGCTGCGTTGGCTGTAGTCAAGGTGAGTGAGATCGTGTTGACCGTCACACCTTCTGTCGAGCCAGCCGCGAGCACGAACGAGCCGAGCTTAGCATTGTTGCTGCCCTGAACGACGGTCTGATTACCATAGCCGGTGTACTTCGACGCAGTGAGTGTAGAAGTGTTCACGGTGATGGCATTGCCCGAGGTCAGAGTACCAGGAACGTTTGCTGAGTTAAGCGACATCTGACCCTGCGCATTGCTGGTCCCTATGTCGAGCGAGACAGTAACCGTCTCGTTTGCCGAGAGGTTGGTCGAGGTCGAGGTCTTTGCGTCAGCAAAGACAGCAACCAAGGTTGTCTGGCCGGCCGGGAGGATAAGCGATGAGCCGAGCGAGAAATCAGTGGTGTTTGCAGTGAGCTCACCGATATTCTTCGTCGAGCCGACCTGGACACCGTTCACGAGGATCTTGCCGTTGGCAAGACCGCCGTTGTGGACCGAGGTGTCGGCAGAGACGTAGAGATCGGAGACCTTCACGTTTTCACCCGAAGCGAGCATATCGAAGCGGGCCCATTCCACGTTTGTGGCGCCAACTGCGACTGCCTGATTCGGAGAAGCGGCATTGCGAGAGACCGAGATACCAGTAGAACCGGTAACTGCGCTAATCGTAATGATACCTGTCGTGACTGCACCGAAGGTTGCACTTGCCTTGGTCGGCGTAACTGGCTGACCGAGCTGGTTGTCGACGAACATTGCGTCAGACGCGCGCTGCACCGAAAGCTGGATGGTGCGCGATGCGCCGCCGGTAATGTTGGCGAGAACCTTCACAGTGTGAGCCGAGGTCGAGAGCAAGACCGGAGCGGCCGAGAGGTCGAAGGTGACCGTACGGCTACCCGAGATCGATGCCGAGCTGCCTGCCTGAACACCGTCTACATAGAGGCGGAGGTTCGTGACGTAGGCCGAGTCGATCGAACCAAGGTTCGTGAAGCGCATCGAGTTGAGCTTCACTGGGTTGGTCGAGACACTGATAGTTTCCTGCCAGATCGAGTAATCGTTCTGCGGGCTAATCGAAGGGGTTCCTGTCGGAGACGCCGTCGCATTGTTGTAGTCAACTGCTGCGAGGTTTGCTGCCGACACCGTCTGGAAGCCGCCAACGACTGGGAAGCTGACTGAAGAGTCGAGCGTACCGTTGCTGGTTGCTGAGACGAGGTTGACACCGAGCTGCTGGCCCGAAGTGCTTCCCGCGATGTCCGAGCGGACCGAGACCGTGTAGGTCATGCCCGCCGGCACCGTGAAGAGAGCGACCGGATCAGAGAAGCTGAATGCCGAGCTGGAAACACCTGCCGAGTCCGTGAGGCGCATACCGTTGTTGTAGAGGTATACGTTCGTCAAGGTGGAGTCATTGCTGACGCCCGTACGCTTGAACGAAAGTGCCGTCACGTTAATCGGAGCGGCAGTCGGGTTCGCGAAGACGAAGTCTCCGAGATTGCCGATAGCCTGTCCCTGGACGAGGACCGTGCCGTTCGGACTGGTCGGCGAGAGCATGACCTTGAGGCCAGTGCCCGTGCCTACCGGTACAACCGGCGTTGTGCCAGTGCCTGTCGAGACAGTGCCGCCGAAGGCTGCACGACTCTTAGCACCGAAGTACCCAGCGGTCGGGGAGACATTCATGGCCTTCTGCCACGCGATGACTGCTGTCCGCGTCTGAGCACCGAAGTATCCAGTTGCGCCTGCCGGGATAGTGTATCCACCCGCGATAAGCGCCTGCTGGAGGCAGGTTACGGCTACGCCTCTTGATCCGATCGTGAGATCGCCCGAGAAGGCGCAGGTCGTAGCTGCGTGTGCGATCGGGGCGAGCGAGAGCATAGACGTCGCCATAGCGAGTCCAGTGGCTACCGCTGCGACCTTTGCGACCGCGTTTGTAGTTACCGTTTTCATAACAATTATTAATGAATTTAAGCGCACATAATAATCAAGTAGAAGAGCACATTGTGAGAGCACGCTATGCGCACGTTCACTTTCACACTACCCCACAGCGCACGGTATCGACCAGTGCGCCATGGGTTAGTTGGCAAGGGTTGATGTCAGTCTGCTGACTGACTATTCAGTTATCAAAGTACGCCCTTCGAGGAGACCAAAGAATCCTTCGGAGGACTGCTCCCTAGTATATAGCTAGGACAAGCCTTTTAGGGAGCTTCTCTGTGGATAACAACCGGTAAAAGCGAAATGCCGAAGAGGCCGTTTCCGGCTTTTCGGCGTTTTTCTTCTTTATGTCCCAGCTACTACCACAGGACCATCCTAGCAAATAATGTGTCCGAAGTCAAAGCCTCCCCGGGGCGGGTAAAAGCTCTTTTACCTGACCTTACGCGAGAGAATAGATGCTCCATCGACGTTCCCCTTCCTTTGTCACCTGACCCATAGAGATGAGTGTTGCCAATTCACGTTGGATAGTCTTCTCGGAGATATCCCGTATACGGGTCGAAATGTCCTTTATACTTGCCTTTTTCTTGTCCTTTATGACCGATATGATAGCCTCCCTTCTGTCCTTTACGCCTTCATTTGTTTCTGTTCGGTGTGACGGACCTTTATGAATTAGATGTGCCGGTGCTGCGCGCTTGATAATCTTCTGCTCGTGCGTTGGCGTATGAGGAGCTGTCTGTTGCGAGAGTGCCTTCTTCGCGATACCCGAGAGTGTCGGCGTCTCGTCGAGAAAGAGTCGCGGTTCTTCGTAAGCCGCTACTTCCTGAAGCAGTGCGTAGGTTTCTCGAGAGATCAGCTCGACGTTCATCGTCGAGAGCAGCCCTCCCGTGCGCGCGATGGAGAGCACGCTCGAGAGCGCGAGCAACTCGCGCGAGAGTGCGGTTCGTGCGGTCCCCGACGGCAGGATGGCCGCGTCAACAAGTCCGATAGCAATCGTGTCGATGCGGTTCCGGAGCGACACCGATTCTGCAAACGCAGGGGTGATAAGGTGGATAGCCTTGGCCAGACGTTCTGCCTTCTTGTAGATAAATACTTTCCGTATGTCCTTTTCAAAAACATTAGCAAATATGCTTTTTTCTAAGACAAAGTCTTCTAAATCTATTTCCTTCCCTTTTGCAGGTGTTTGCCTTATTTCGAGAGTATGTCCGATAGAGGATGCATCGTGTCTCATATTGTATAGGACAGTATACTCTGCGGGAAGCGCCCCGCAAGTATCTCCACCCGCTGTTTTACGCTTCTCCAGTACACGATGGTACAATATGCTTATATATGAGCCGTAAAGCCAGCAGCCCTCGACGATCTCGAAGAACTCGTGACGAAGATGTGCGCGAGTATGATGTGCTTATCCGCTACGCCTCCGCCATTGTCCTTTTGGCATCAGGGATTTTACTCGCGCTCGCCATCTTTGGTGCGGCAGGCCCCGTCGGTGCCACCGTCTTTGCAGCGAGCTACGCGGTCGTCGGTATCGGCGCGTTCCTGCTCCCACTCGCGCTTCTCGCTGTCGGTTCGTATGCTGGTTTCGGCCGGCCGGCCTTAGTCCCTTTGACTATCTCTGGTATCGTCCTTCTCTCGGCTTCTTCTCTCGCTTTTGCCGGACTCTTCCCGAACTCAAGCGTAGGCGGAATGCTCGGCACCTGGGAGGGCGAATTGCTCTCTGGCTTCTTCGGCTTCTGGGGAGCGCTCGTGCTCTTGCTTGCGACAATCGCTATTGGCATCGCTATCGTAACCGACATTGAAGCGCTTCTCGCTCTCCTCGGAGAAAGCGTTTCCTCGCTCTGGGAGCGACTTCGATCGAAACGCGGCGACAACACCCTTTCTGAAGAGGAGGAACTCGCGATGGTCGGCGTGCCAGAAACCGATGATGAAGACTATGAGGAAGACGAGGAGGATGTTGATGAAGCCCCTGCTCCTGAGCACGATCCGGTTGTGACGATGTTCAATCAGCCAAGCGGCACGGGGCGCGCCGGTACTGGTATTGCAAACTTCGATGCCGAATACGACCCTCCCCCACTCTCCATCTTGGGCGCCGACAAGGGCAAGCCGGGTGTGGGCGATATCAAAGCAAATGCAAATATTATCAAACGCACCTTCCAGAACTTCGGCATCAATCTCGAGATGGACGAGGTCTCTGTCGGTCCTACCGTCACTCGCTATGCAGTGAAGCCCGCGGAGGGTGTGCGTCTCTCCAAGATTGTCTCGCTCGCGAACAATCTCGAGCTCGCACTCGCCGCACATCCGGTGCGTATCGAGGCGCCGATACCTGGCAAGTCGCTGGTTGGTATCGAAGTACCGAACACGGTGAAAGCGATGGTCGGCCTCGGCGGCCTCCTGAACAGTCCCGAGTGGAACGATAGCGACAAGCCGCTCCTCGCGGCAATCGGTCGCGACATCAGCGGGACGCCGCACTACGTCAATATCGCCAAGATGCCGCACGGGCTTGTCGCTGGAGCGACCGGCTCAGGTAAGTCAGTAGCCATCCACGCCCTCATCACCTCCCTCCTCTACCGGAATGGCCCGAACCAACTGCGCTTCATTATGATCGACCCAAAGCGCGTCGAACTCACCGCCTACAACGGTATCCCCCACCTCCTCACGCCGGTTATCACTGACCCGAAGAAGACTATCTTCTCGCTCAAATGGGCTGCTAAGGAGATGGAACGCCGCTATAACATCCTCGAGACGGAGCACGTGCGCGATATCGGCTCCTACCACGAGACCATCTTCGAACCAGCCAAGAAGCACGGCGCCGAGAAGATGCCTGAAGCGATGCCCTATATCGTTATCGTCATCGATGAGCTCGCCGATATTATGCAGAGCTATCCACGCGAACTCGAGGCCTCGATAGTCCGGCTCGCCCAGATGTCACGCGCAGTAGGTATCCACCTCGTACTCTCCACACAGCGCCCCTCAGTCAATGTCATCACCGGCCTCATCAAGGCAAACGTTCCGACACGTATGGCGCTCCAGGTTGCCTCTCAAATCGACTCACGCACTATTCTCGACGGCTCTGGTGCCGAGACGCTTCTTGGCGCGGGCGATATGCTCTACCTCTCAAGTGATATGCAGAAGCCGGTGCGTCTCCAGACCGCCTACATCAGCGAAAATGAGGTTAAGAAGGTGGTGAGTTATATCAAGGGCCACAATGCCGGCGATCTCTCGAGTATCGACTTCGGCGGTAGTGGTACTGCCTCCTCAACAGACGCTAACGACGTTATCGGTCTCGCGAACGGATCTTTCGACGATGATATCGATGATGACCTCTACGAAGACGCACGTACTGCAGTAGAAGAGGCCGGACGTGCCTCCACCTCGTATCTGCAGCGCAAGCTGAAGATAGGCTATTCGCGTGCAGCGCGACTGATGGACGTCCTTGAGGCGAAGGGGGTTATCGGTGCTGCTGACGGCAGCAAGCCGCGTGAGGTCCTCACTCGCGGCGGGACTTCGACAGGCACCGACGCTTCGGACGAGGCTGTCGACTTCTAGCTGATGATTAAATATCTTATCGGCGCCGTCCTGTTCGTCGGTGGCGTGTACGGCCTTATCGAGGCGTGGCCGCTCCTTGTGGGTCCCACTCTTACTATCGACGCTCCAATCAATAACGCCTCGTTCCCCGACGGAATTGTCACGGTACAGGGCCGCTCTGCGCACGCCGCCGAGCTCACGCTCGATGGCGCGCCGCTTCTACGCGACCAGAGTGGTAACTTCTCGTCAACTCTTACCTTCCCACGCGGAGGCTCTATACTTACCTTTAAGGCTACCGACCGCTTCGGCAAGACGGTATCTGAAACACGAGCAATCTTCGTCCCCTGATTACTATCCCCTACTATTCGTCACTTATGGCATTTAAGAAACCTGCAAAAGAAAAAGTGCTCAAGACCATTACCGCCGCGAGCTCCGATAAATCGGAAAAGCAGAAGTCGATTGATCAGGCACTCAAGGATATCCGCACCAAATTTGGCGACGAAGCAATCACTGTCTTCGGCGCCGGCACCCCGCAGAAGATTCCCGCTATATCGACCGGCTCTATCGGACTCGATGCCGCGCTCGGCGTGGGCGGACTTCCCTGCGGGCGCATCATTGAGATCTTCGGTCCCGAATCTTCGGGTAAGACGACCCTTGCGCTCCACACCATTGCCGAAGCGCAGAAGGCCGGCGGCGTCGCGGCTTTTGTTGATGCGGAGCACGCGCTCGATCCGGAGTACGCACGACGCATCGGGGTCAAGCTCACCGAGCTCCTCATCAGCCAACCAGACACCGGCGAACAAGCGCTCGATATTGTCGAGAGTCTGGTCAGGAGCGGAAACGTCGACGTCATCGTCATCGACTCGGTCGCCGCACTCACTCCGAAGGATGAAATAGAGGGTGAAATGGGCCAACAGCACGTGGGTAAGCAGGCGCGTTTGATGAGTCAGGCACTTCGCAAGCTCACCGCCATCGTCTCGCGCAGCAAAACCATCGTTATTTTCATCAATCAAATCCGTATGCAGATAGGAGTGATGTTCGGTAACCCAGAGACGACGCCTGGCGGCAAGGCACTCAAGTTCTACACTTCAGTGCGTCTTGATATCCGTCGCATCGCCTCAATCAAGAAGGGTGAGGAGGTCGTGGGCGGCCGCGTGCGCGTGAAGGTGGTCAAGAACAAGGTGGCTGCCCCTTTCAGGACGACCGAGTTTGACCTGCTCTACAACGAAGGCATCTCAAAAGAAGGTGAGCTTATCGCGCTCGGCGAGAAGTTTGGTATCGTTGCCAAGAGTGGCGCCACCTACAAGATGGGAGAGGTTAAGCTCGCGGTGGGCTATGACGCCACGCGCAAGTTCCTCGCCGAGAACAAAGACATCTCAAAAGACCTTCTGAAACAGATCAAAGCAAAATTGGCTGAATAGAGGAGCTAATCGTGTGTAGAAGAGAGATGCGTAAGGACGGTGCGCGCGAGCTCGCGCGCGAGGAGAATGAGCGAGCCGAGAGTCAGGATAGAGAGGGATTGAACGATGACGTGGGTGTGTGTAAAGGCATACCAGAGATACTGCGCACGCCCGAAGAAGTCGTGCGGGGCATTCTCGAATACGCGCGCAACCCATACTTCTTTGCCGATGCCCCAGAGTGCAGCGACAGTGGTGAGCGCGGCGAGTGTGAGAGTCGAGATGATGAGAAGCAGGATACGCATACGTCGTACGCGCTGCATCACAATCTTCTCGATGTTTGTCTGTTCAATCATAGTGTTGTTCATCATATGCCTGTTTAAAAAGTTTCTTGGCGCGATGCACGCGCGTCTTCACCGCCGGGATAGAGAGATCTTCTGTCTGTGCTATCTCCTCCTGTGTCTTCCCCTCGATAAACTGCAGTCGTAGTATCTTCGCTGCCGCTTCGGGGAGTTTGGCGAGTGCGGCGATGACTTCGTCGCGTATCGAGAGATCTTCGAGGAATTCCGCATGCGCATCGGGAAGCGACTCATAGTGCTCGGGCTCGAGTTCGACCGTCTTGTCCCAATCCTTACGCCGTGCGACATACTTGGTGTACGCAACGCGATTGAGTATCGTATACATCCAGGAGGAGAAGCTCGCCCCCTCCTGTGCATGATACCGATCGGCATAGAGGTACATCTTGGTGAAGGCGTCCTGCACGACCTCCTCGGCGTCTTCAGGGCTCTTCAGGATAGTCCGGGCACGACGCAGCAGTGCCGCCTCGTAGCGGCGCACCAGGAGGGCAAAGAGGTCTGGCTCCTTCTGGGAGCGCGCGAGGATCTCAGCGTCCGTGAGCAAGGAGAGCTCTGTATTTGAAAAACTCATAATGTCTGCTAGCATACACTAGTTCCCGTCTTGACGGGACTCTTTTTATAACGAATCTTATCCGCGCATAGTTTCCCCATATGGCCGTACTAAGCTATAACGAAATCCTCCCGAAGTGCATTATCGACTACAGTGGCGCCCCCTACGAGGTGCTCTCCGCCCATATCTTCCGTATGCAGAAGCGTAAGCCGGTCAATCAGACCAAGCTGCGCAATGTCGTCACCGGACAGGTCCTTGAGATTTCCTTCCATTCGAACGAGACCGTCGAGGAGGCCGAGACGGCTCGTATGGACGCGGTCTATCTCTACAGCAACGGCAAGGAGAGCTGGTTTGCCGAGGAAGGCGCCCCGAAAAATCGCTTCTCCTTCCCTGCTGACGCGGTACACGACCAAGTGCAATGGCTCGCGCCCAACTCGGTCGTCGAGGTGCTCACCTATGAGGAAAAGCCGATGACGATTAAGATTCCTATCAAGGTGGATCTCGCTGTTAAGGAAGCCCCCCCGGCGGTCAAGGGCAACACCGTCTCGGGCGGCACCAAGCTCGCCACGCTCTCCACTGGGGCTAAGGTAAATGTCCCGCTCTTCATCAACGAAGGAGACATTGTCCGCATCAACACCGATAGCGGCGACTACGCCGAACGTGTGAGCAAATCGTAAAACTTTTCTGTCGTGAACAATCAAAAACCGCCTTACGGCGGTTTTTGATTGTGAAATTAGTTATGCGTTACGCAGCGACGTAGGGGAGGAGCGCCATAAAGCGCGCGCGCTTAACTGCCTGCATAATATCGCGCTGCTTGCCTGCTGGGACGCCGGTGCGCTTCTTGGCGAGCATCTTGGCGTGCGGACTGGTGAATTGCTTCAGGTACGCGACGTCCTTGTAGTCGATAAACTTCTTAATCTCTATCTCTTCACGTTCAGCTTGGTATGCCATAAAAAGTTGGTTACGCCCTAAAAGGGAATGTCTTCGGGATTAATCTCTTCATCGGGATACTGGATCTCATCGCCCTTTGGCGCCGGTTGTTCGCCGTGCGAGACCTGCTCCGAACCCGTCGGGGAGCCCTTAGCATCAGCGCCGAACTGGAAGTTGTCGATGATAATCTCAGTGCGGTAATTCTTCTTGCCAGTCTCTTTGTCGTCCCAGGCGCGTGTCTGGAGACGTCCCTCGACGAAAATGGGGCGACCCTTCTTCACATACTGTGCGATAACCTCCGCAGTGCGGCCGAAGGCAACGATGTTGTGGAACTCGGTTGTCTCCTGCTTCTGGCCGTTCTTATCCTTGAGGGTGCGATTCGTCGCGAGACCGAAGTTCGCCACCTGACTCCCCGACGGGAGCGCCTTCAGCTCTGGGTCGCGAGTGAGATTGCCGTAGAGGAATACTTTGTTGAGGTACATGTCAGTATTATACAACCACGTTCTCGAGCACCGCGTCGAGCTCGGTGCCGACCATTGCATCAGCCTCTCCTTCCTGTTCTGGAGCCTTCATCGCGAGCTCGTGCATCTCGACCGCGTGTCGTGCAGCGTCTTTTGTCGTGATGAGGTCGATGAAGCGGACAATGCTCTTGTTGGCATTCATCGCGGTAAGGATGTCTGCGTGCTCGGTGGCGAGCATCTCGTATGCGATCCAGGCGAAGTAAGCGGTGCTGAAATCACGACGACCAGTCGTCTCCTGACGAGAGATAGTGTACGCGAGCTGGATCTTCTCCGGCTCACCCTCGGCAACGAGGGTGCCCTTCCCCGAGATAAGGTCGTGAATCGTTTGATAGGCCTTCTTCACCTCTTCAGTCGGGAGTTCCGGGTCGAGATGGAAGCCGAGCTCGTAGACGCGCGGCTCCGCACCCATATCCTCGGGCTCCACTGCATCCACCTCTATATCTCGATTCTTAGCCATAATTCCGGCATCTTATCACGCCGCGAGCTTGAATACAAGCCGCGCATTCTCGAGGAGCGCCTGCCGGACTGTTTCCGCGTCTTCCCCACGGATCTTGGCTATCGCTGCAACAACTTCCTTAACTGCGAGCGGATCGTTCCGCTCCCCACGACGAGAAGCGGGAGCGACATAAGGAGCGTCGGTTTCGGAGAGGATAGAAGCGAGCGGCACAGCGCGTATGACCTCGTCATAGTCGCGCGCGAAGGTGATAACCGCGGTGAAGGAAAGAGTGAAGTCGAGCGCGACAAACGCCTCAGCCTCGGCGACGCTCCCGACGAAAAAGTGCATATCGCCGCGCAATTTCGGATATTCTGTCTTCGCTTCTTTCAGCAAAACGATCAAATCATGATACGCATCGTACGTACCCTTACTTGGTCTACAGTGGATGATGAGCGGCTTGTCTGCTTGTGCAGCGAGGGTGACGTGTTTCTGGAGGACTTCTTTCTGCTGCCGCTTCACTTCTTCATTCACCTCGTTCGGTCTGAAATAGTCCAAGCCACATTCCCCTATCGCGACTACCTTCTTGTGTGTGGCGAGTGCTCGAAACGCTTCAGTATCAAAAGATTCGTCGGCTACATTGTTCGGATGCAGGCCGATTGAGGCAAAGAGATGGTCATATGTATCAGCGAGCGCTACCGCCTTCTCTGATGAAGCGAGATCGCAGCCCACGACGACACCCGCGATGCCCTCTTCGCGCATCCGCTCGATAATCTCAACGTCGTCCTGCACATACTGTTCGAACTGCAGGTGACAGTGCGCGTCTACGTATCTCGTTTCCATCTATCGAGCGTAGCACACAAACAAATTGGGCGGCTTGGAGAATCTCCAAGCCGCCCGAGGGTCTGCATCATTCCCTTGTCAGAAGCGCCCCCATCGCTACCTTCCCGACGATGAACCCGAACGGGAAAAGGAGGACGAAGAATATCCCTGCCGAGAAGCGATCGTCCCTGTTGCGCGCGACGCGCGCAATCAAGTAGGCAAACGCCCCGGTAATCACGCTCAAGATGCTGAGTGCAAACGACGGCACTCCTGCTAACGCGATAGCCAGTGTGAACAGCGCGAGCGTTGTGATGGTCACCATCGCAACACGCACGGTCTTCACATCTCGCCCCTCTGGCGAGTCGCCGTCTCTCTGAACGACGATAGTCACCAGGACGAAGATCATCGTGATGGCACTGACAAAGCCCAGTGCAACACTCACGTCCGCGAAGCACACCCCGCCAAACACCACCGACAGACCCACCAGCGCGGTGAGCTGCTTATTCCACCCGTAAAGAGCCTCGAACATCTTATTCTCCTTTATTAACGAGCCCGCGCCCCTGCATGAACTCTGCTCTGTATTATGCTTCAACGAAGCGTAGTTGTCAAAGTCGTGGGAAGAGATTCTCAGGCTTCTTGTTCTCGCGAACTGCCTTCTGTATCAGCTCGCTCGTGCTCGGCATAAAGGGTGCGAGCGCGATGCCAATATCACCGAGCTTCTGTGCCAGCTCTGCAATGAGCGCTCTTCCCTGTTCCGGACGCTCCTTCACCAGCACGAATGGCTTCTCACGAGTGATGCGCTCATCGAGCGTCTGTATTCCACTCCAGACAGAGTCGAGTGCGGCGTTGAATTGAAATGCGGAGATCATACTCGCACACTCAAGCGCGATGGTATTGAGAGGGATTACCGGCTCCGACAGATGCGTCTCGGCTAGTTGCATAATGCGCGCGACCAAGTTGCCGAGACCGTTGGTGAGGTGCGCGGTGTAGTGATCGCGGATAGCTTCGAGGGTGATATCAGAATCTTCAAAAGAGCTCGTGTGCCGGAGGAGGATATAGCGTACAGCATCGGTGCCATAGGTCTCGACGAGATCGAACGGACTAATCACGTTTCCGAGCGACTTACTCATCTTCTGTCCTGCACTTGTCACAAACCCTTGGATGACGACCTGCTTCGAGTTCGGAAGTCCTGCTGACATAAGCATCGCTTGCCACATGACGGTCTGTTGGCGCAGGTTATCCTTGCCTGCAATCTGGAGGGCGTTTGGCTTATCGAAACTTCCCCAGAACTTCTCAAAAGAAATCGTGTCCTCTGGCCAACCGAGCGTTGAAACGTAATTAACGAGTGCATCAAACCATACATACATGACATGCTCGTCATCATCAGGAACAGTAATGCCCCATGGCATTTTATGCTTCAGCCGCGAGACACTGAAGTCCTGCAACCCACGCTCAACGAACGATCGTATCTCGCTTTGACGAAAAGCGGGGACGACAAAGTCAGGGTGCGCTGTATACAAATCAAGAAGTTGTTGCTGATAGCTCGAGAGGCGGAAGAAGTAATTCTCCTCATCGATAATCTCGAGTTCAACTTTGGGGTGCAATGGGCAGCGCCCATCAACAAGTTCTGAATCGGTCTTTCCAAGCTCACAACCAACACAGTATTTGATCTGATAATTCTTCTTATAAATATCCCCTTTCGCCACACAGCGCTTCCAGAATTCCTGTGCAGCCTTTATGTGATGCGGGTCGGTGGTTCGGATAAAATGGAGATCGGGATATAAATCGAGCTTCTCCTTAAGCAACCTGAACTTCGCTGCGTATTCGTCGACATAAGCCTGCGGCTCCATATCACGCTTCACCGCCTCTTGCCACAACTTCTGTCCGTGTTCATCAGTACCGGTATTGAAAAAAACCTCATCGCCCGCAAGGGCGTACCAACGCGTGAGCACATCAGCTTTTATAATCTCAAGCGCGAACCCGATATGCGGATCCGCGTTTACGTAAGGCAGCGTCGTGGTGATATAGCGCGCACGCATAGCTTCCTAGTGTGTGTGCGCCCCACGGCGCTTGCGCTTGTCGAAGTCGGTAATGAGCTCGAGCACTGCCGCCGCCACCGGCACCGAGAGCAAAACGCCGAGGAAGCCGGCGAGCGTATATCCCGCGATGAGTGCGACAATAACCAGAAGCGGCGGGAGGCCGACAATCTTCTTCACGATAAGAGGATAGATGAGATTAGACTCGAACTGATTCACCACGACGTAGAGCCCGGCGACGATAAGGCCGAGTGACACGCCGCCGTCAGAGTACGCGACGATAGCCGCGGCCGTACCCGCGATGAGCGAGCCGAATACGGGAATAATCTCCGCGACAGCGGTGAAGACGGCGAGCAAGAGCGCATACGGGATGCCGATAATAAGCAGGCCAAGGTAGACGAGGATGCCGACAATAACCGAGAGAAGTATCTGTCCCTGCATCCAGAGCCCAATCTTTTTCTGTGAGCGCTTCCAGAGATCCACCGAATACTCCTCGTAGGCAACTGGCATCACCATACGGAGGAAGTCGTCCACACCCGTGTCCTGGAGAGCGAAGTAGAAAGAGAGGACGATAACAAGAGAGAGGGAAAAGATGCCGCCAAAGAAGGTTACGAGGAGCTGCAGCACGCCTCCCGAACTGGCTGTAAAGAGCGCCTGAAGCGAGAGGAGCGTCTGTACGAACGATGACGATCCGCCACTTGCAAGACCGGCTGCGTTTGGAAAAGAAGCCGCCGAATTAATCGTGTCGAGATATTTCGGCATCGCGGAGAGGAATCCGGCGGCATCCGCGATAATCGGCGGGAGAAGATAATACAGAAGCCCGAAAGTGAAGCCGAAGACGAGTATGTAGACCAGCAGTGCGCTCACAAAACGCGGGAGACGATGGCGGATAAAGAACGCGACCCCCGGCTCGATAGCCGAGGCGATGACAATAGCGGTCAGCACCAGGAGCGCGAGATCACGCAAGAGCCAGAAGACGTATGCCCCCGCAACGATAAACAGCGCGGTAAAAACCGTCCCCGGCGTGATAGAAACGTGGACTTCCTTACCCATACGGGCATCCTAACATAAAACAAAACCCGCATCTGCTATAAAAGCCAGATGCGGATCGGAAAGGGTCAAAGCCCCAAATGTTACTTGCGGAGACCGGCGAACCACCAATAGACGTCCCAACCGTTTTCGTAGCGGTCGCAACCCATGATGCGCTCGTCGTTCCACCTGCTGAACGTGAAGAAACACCACTTGCCGTTCACATCCTTCCAGTGAGTACCGTTTGGATGATCATCGGCAAAAGCCGAATCGGCTTCATTCACTGTGGCGAGTGTGAACGGGTCGACGGGCTTGAGGCCGCGCAACTCGTATTCCTTGTCCAGGTCGGCGTCGCGGATGTAGCGGCCGAGATTGAAGAAGACTACGTCTGCTTCGTCGCCCTTGCCTTGCGGCATCGTGGCGACGACCGACTTGTTGATGTACTGTTTGCGGCCGGTAGCGTTGAGCGCCTGCTGTAAAGTGCGACTGCGGTTGATGACCACCTGACGGATAACCAGGTTGCTGATCTTTTCATCAGATGGGATCATGGTATTACCCATGGCGTCATCTCCTTAAAAAGGACTGTGACTATCCTAAACGCAGGGATTCCCGCATTCATTAGTCCTGTTCACCATACCACAGTCTTTGTAAAAATGCAAGCCCCTTTGGGAAGAGCCCAAAACAACCCGTACCTACGCCCTAGAACAGAACAAGGTTCAACCTTGTAATGATTCGCTTATTGTATGGCGTCGCGGATGCGGGTGGCGGCTTCGGAGATGGTGAGGCGCTCCTGTTCGCCAGTGTCGCGATGGCGAAGGGTGATAGTGTCCTTAAGCTCCGGATTTTCGCCGAGCGTATCGAAATCGATTGTGATGCAGAAGGGAGTGCCTATTTCGTCTTGGCGGCGATAGCGCTTGCCGATGTTCCCATTATCATCCCAGGCGATAGCCGGGTGAACCTTCTTCAGCTGCGCACGCACCGCGCGCGCCTTCTCCACGAGCTCGGGTTTATTCTTAAGAAGCGGCGAGACCATCGCCTTGACCGGCGCTATCTTCGGTGCGAGCGCGAGGTAGGTGCGCGTCTCGTCTCCGAGTTCGTCTTCGCGATAGGCGCTCGCGAGCACCGCGAGGATAGTGCGATCGACGCCGAGCGACGGCTCGATAACGTGCGGTGTGAACTTCTCCTTCGTCTCTTCGTCGAGATATCCCTGCGAGACGCCCGAGCCCTTCTCGTGTGCCGAGAGGTCGAAGTCGGTGCGGTATGCGAGACCCCAGAGTTCCTTGCGGCCAAAGGGATAATCGAATTCGAAGTCGATAGTGCGCTTGGAGTAGTGTGCTCGGTCGCCATCAGCGACCTCGAGCTCGTGCACCATCGTATCTGGCAGTCCGATTGCTTTGGCGAAGAGATGCATCATCTTACGCCACTCCTCAAAGGCTTGTTCCCACTCTGATGGATGTATGAAATATTCGACCTCCATCTGCGAGAGCTCGCGGAGACGGAAGATAAAATCGCGCGGCGCGATCTCATTGCGAAAGGCCTTCCCTATTTGCGCGATACCAAACGGTAGTTTCGGGTGGATCGAGTCCACCACGTTCTTGTAGTTAGCAAAGATGCCGCCGGCTGTCTCAGGCCGCAGGTACACGGTCGCCGAATCATCCTCGGCCGCACCGGCGTGCGTCTTGAACATCATATTAAACTGGCGTGCCTCCCCGAGCGCGCCGCCACACTCCGGACATTTTGTTGTATCTTCGAGATGATCCGCGCGGAAGCGCCGTTTGCACTTACCACACTCGACCAGAGGGTCGGAGAATCCCGCGACGTGTCCGGACGCCTCCCAAATCTTCGGGTTCATCAGTATCGCCGCATCGATGCCCTGCATATCGTCTCGGTCATCGCGGAACATCTGGAGCCAGAGACGCTCGATATTCTCCTTCAAGACGACCCCGAGGGGGCCATAGTCGAAAGTGCCGGCGAGTCCGCCGTAGATCTCGGAGCCTGGGAATATGAAGCCTCGTCGCTTGGCGAGCGAGACTATCTTCTCCATCAGAGTCATATCAGCCATAGAGGTGGATTATTGCACAGTGCCGTTGACTGAGCTATAGCCAGGATCTCCCAGTGTCTCGGTTGTCACCGAGTCAGCTGTTGAAGATACCTGCACGCCCGCAAAGCGGTCATACCCGGAGAACAAAGCTGTTTTGACCAGCATCGGCGAAGTGTTCTTCTGTGAAGTCGAGGGTGTAAGTGACACTTGGAAATACCCCTGCGCCTTCGTGCCCTGCGCGAGATTGCCGACATTCCAGGTGACCATACGCGATTCGCTGTTGTATGAGAACGATCCGTCGCCGCTCGTCTTACTGGTGTAGGTGACGTAGGTTGGTAGTGTAGCCGTCATCGTTCCTCCAGCAACCGTGCTTCCTGAGTTCTGCGTGCTCCACGCCACGGTATAGGTCGTCGCCTGATTGGCGCGTGGCGGGATCGGGCCGCTATTGCCGAGCGGCCCCGAGCTGTGGAGCGTCGAAACCGCGAGCACGATAGCCGTCGTCACCTTCGCCGTCTTGATCGCTACTGAGCTCACCTGTCCAGAAACGTTGGCCTGCCCGACGCGTGTGCCCGACACCGAGGTGGTGAAGGTGATAGTCGGTGCAGAGAGTGCTGCATTTGTCGGAAGCGTCTGGAACGTGAAGGTGCCGATACCGGAGGCGCCCGGCGCAAGCACCGCGAGGGTGGGGTCGGTGTCCTTACTGAAGAGTATCGAATGGGTCGCCGAGTTATAGAATCCTCCTGAAGTCCGGATACTGTTGTAGTCAACGGCTCCGCCTGAAAGGCCTACCGAAATGATGGCGTCTGTGATGCTTGTCGGGAGCGTGTTGGTGTAGGAGAGCGTGACTGTCTGAGCAGCGCCCGGGGCCACCACAACGTTTGCCGACGTATTTCCGTTTAGCGCCAACGTCGTATTGATGAAGGGCGCGGCAATCTTCACATTCGCGTCCTGTGTCATATAAGTGACCGCGAGATTCTGATCGTGCGCCGTCTGCGCAGTTCCGACAGTAAAGTGGAATACGCGCTGCTCGCTGTCTTGGCCGATGAGCGTCCCGGTGAGTGTAATCGTCTTGTGCGCTCCTGGTAGGAGCGTCCCAACAAGGAAGCTCGCATTGTTCATTGGGAGTGATGACGAGGTGACGACGAAACCAAAGGGGAGCGCGCTGGTGAGGACGACATTATCAATCGGCACCGGCGCATTCGAGTTCACCGTGAGCGTAAGTGTGAGCGGCTGTCCCGAGGTGGTCTCGGCAAGCGTATCGACAACTATCGAGAGCGGCGTCGACGAAATAAGGAAGTCATATGCCGCATTCTTCACAAACCGAGCGTTCGAACCTCCTGTGCCATAAGAAAAGGCAATTGGGAGTGAGAGCTTCTCGCCTGCCCCACCGAATACCACTGCCTTTATCGAGCGCGTTATCGAAGCTCCGCTTTCAAGTGTGCCGAGATTCTCAATATAGTGCGGGTAGGGCTTCAAAACGTCAGTGGCGTCGCGCGTGCCACTCGGGAAGTCGATAGCGATGGTCCCATTTTGAATCGGGACCGCGTTCTTATTCGTGATGGTGACTGAAAGCGGAATAGTGTCGCCTCCTGCGAGCGTTGTCGGACCCTGCACATCTATTGCAATCTTATCCACCGAAACTGCGTTTCCTCCGAAGTAGAAGACGTAGCTGGCAACACTTGTTGCGACGAGGAAGAAGATGAGTGCGCCGATGAAAAACTTCCACGCACGCTTCATATGGTGCGTCCCGGTGGCGACAACCTGTTCAAGTGGAGCCTGCTCCTCCCACTGATGTGGCAAGACGTGTGCTTCGAGTCCGTCAAGGAGTGGGTGTGCGTGCGGGACATCCTCTCCTGGCTTATACAAATACTCGCGTGCATGTTCAAGCGCGCTCTCATCATCTTCGGGAAGTGGTTGCATCCCTCTTAGTATACAAGAATTTAAAGCCCCGAGGCGGCAATGCCTTGATTAATGCGCGCGATGTAGGCCGTACGCTCCGCGCGCACTGTCTCTAGCGACAGTAGTGTGAAGTCGCTCTCCTGCGGGATCTGTTCTGCATCAAATCCGAGTGTCGAGAGTATACGGAGTGCCGCGAGTATCTCTGCGGCCTCGTGCAGATCGTGAGGAACGTTCGAGAGTGATTCGAAGAAGCCGGTCATAATCGGGAAGAGTGCTGGCTCAGGTGCTTCGCCGGTAACAAGACGTTGCAGCAAACCAGAGATTCGCACTGCTCGCTCGCGCGAGAGCGGCGAGAGCCGCGCGAACCAATTCGTCTGCAATACCGCTCCCGAGAGCCGCCACCCCTCCTTCCCGCGGACAAGTACTACCTCACTCTCGGCAAACGTCGTTAGTGCATGGGCAAGCTTAGCGCCCGACCGACGTACGCTCTGTGTGTGCGCGCGTACCGTCCCGAGTTCTGGTGTGATGAGCGTGATAAACGCACTCGCTTCTCCGAGCGGCGCTCGCGAAAGAACGACGCCCCGCGTCTCATACTTATGCCGCATCTTTAATCAGGTCGAAACGTACTTCGCCTGTCGAGAGCGCCGCACTATACTTCCCTCCTTCATTTATCGTGGCATGCGCCACATCGGCCGGCGAGAGCCTCTCCGCCTTGCGTGCTTGCGCGACAGCGCTCGCCATTTCACGTTCATCGCCCTCCTTGATGAGCTCGGGGGTGAGCTCGGTGTCGAGTGCGAGCTCCCCTCCCATAACGATTTCTTTCACATTTACTTCATCCGCGAGAATCTGCGCGAGCTCGCTCGAGAGGGCTTCAGGCACGGTGAGCTTGGCGAGCGGCTGACGCACTTTTATGTTTGCTTTCTGACGCAATTGGAGCGTCTCCGAAGCGAGGGAGCGCACGTGCGCCATCTCTTCAATCAGCTTTCCATTCACTTCGGGCGCGCCCTTCGTAGCTTCAGCGAAGTAGGGCCAACCAGCTAGATGCACACTTTCTGGATCCGTTTTCTCGCGTACTTCCTGGAATATCTCCTCGGCGATGAAGGGCATCGCTGGTGCCATGATGATAGCGAGTTCGTGGAGCACATAGCGCAGGGTCGAGACGGCTTCTCCCCTTTCATTACTCCCTTCCTTGAACCGATCGCGCGAGCGACGCACATACCACGCCGAGAGATCGTCGATGAACGGTGCGAGTGCCCTCGTCGCACTGTCGAGCCGGTATTGTTCATATCCCTCGGTGGATTCTTGTAGGAGCTCGCCGAGTCGTGCCAGGATCCACACATCGAGGATATTCTTGCTTGTAGCGGCGGCAGTGCCACCTGCAAAGAGCTTGTAGAACGCGAGCACATTACTCAAGCGCCCAATATTCTTCTTAGCAATTTCGTCAACGCCGCTCTCGGAGAACGCGAGATTCTCGGCCTGCATAACAGGCGAAGCGAGTAGATAGAGCCGGAGTGCGTCGGCGCCGTACTTATTTACAACATCCATCGGATCGGGGTAATTCTGCAGGCGCTTCGACATCTTCTTGCCGTCTTCGGCGAGCACGATACCGTTTACAATCACATTTTGAAATGCATTCTTCTCAAAGAGTGCGCCCGCGAGCACGTGCAGGTAGTAGAACCAAGCGCGTGTCTGGTCGATGCCCTCGGCGATAAATTGTGCCGGGAACTGTGCATCAAAACTTTCTTTCCCTTCGAAGGGATAGTGCTTCTCTCCATAGGGCATCGAGCCGGAGTCGAACCAGGTGTCGAGCACGTCCGGGATACGGTGCATCACGCCGCCGCAGGCGCAGGGCACGGTGATCTCGTCGACAATATGTTTATGCAAATCATCGATCTTCTTCCCACTCGCCTCCTCAAGCTCGGCCGCCCCTCCGAAGACACGTACCCCCTTGCATGAGTCACAGCGCCACATCGGTATCGCGCTCGCCCAGAAGCGCTGACGTGAGATAGACCAATCGCGTGCGCCCTCGAGCCACTTACCCCAGCGGCCATCCTTAATGTGCACTGGCGACCACGAGATGCTCTTGGCATTTTCGAGCATATTCTCTTTGATCTTCATAACGGAAACAAACCATGAGCTCGTCGCGTAGTTGAGGAGCGGTGTATCACAGCGCCAGCAATGCGGGTAGGAGTGCGTTATGTTCTCTTTCGTGAAGAGCGTGCTGTGCTCCTGTAGATATTTGAGCACCGCGATGTCGGTACCAAGCCGCACTGAGTCATCATCTGAACGCGGCTTCACCTCCATGCCGGCAAAAGCCGTCACTTCACTCTTCATCGTGCCGTCGTAGTTTACGTGCTGCACGAATGGCAGATTGTATTGCTTCGAGAGTTCCCAATCGTCCGCACCGAAAGCCGGCGCTTCGTGCGCGATGCCAGTGCCAGTATCAGTAGTTATAAAATCTGCGGCACACACCTTCCAACCATTCTCATGATTCTTGAGTGATGTATCTTTGCTGTAGTAATCAAAGAGTGGTTCGTATTCGAGAGATTTAAGAACTTCTGTAGAAACTGGTACGGTAACAGACTGAACTTGATTCTTATTGAACCAAGCAGCTGATGCAATATAACTAACTGCGCCCCTGCCCTCCTCAGCGTCAGTCCACATCACATACTGAATCTTCTCGCCAATCGCGAGCGCCACGTTACCCGGAAGCGTCCAAGGTGTTGTAGTCCACGCAAGAATACAGACTTGATTATCATGCGGCACTCCTAGCTGCTCCGGATTTTTTACTTTGAACTTCACCGTCACCGCGATATCTTTCACGTCTTTGTATCCTTCTGAAACTTCCTGTTGCGAGAGCGTCGTCTCACAGCGCGGACAGATATGCATCACGCGATAATCCTCGTAGACAAGCCCTTTGTCGTAGATTGTCTTGAAGACCCACCAGACGCTCTCCATAAAAGATTTGTCCATTGTGCTGTAGGCGTTCTCCATATCAGCCCAGCGACCAATGCGTGGGATGAACGTCTTCCAGTAGTCGACATAGGTGAGCACGCGTTCGCGACAACGCTCATTAAAATTCGCGATGCCGTATTCCTTGATATCTTTCTTGTGTTTGAAGCCGAGCTCTTTCTCGACAATATTTTCAATCGGCAGACCGTGACAATCCCAGCCCCAAACGCGCGGGACATGGTAACCGCGCATAGTCCAGTAGCGCGGTACAACGTCTTTGATCACGCTCGCGACGATGTGCCCATAATGCGGCGTGCCGGTTGCAAACGGCGGACCATCATAAAATACAAAGTCGCCCCCCGGAGCTTCCTTCTCGAGCGATTTCTCGAAGATGCGCTCCTTCTGCCAGAACGCGAGTATCGCTTCCTCTCTCTTAGCGGCGTCTGACTTCTCCGGCATATCGGCCATATCTGACTATCGTAGCGTTTACAGGGTAAAAATGGAACAGCCGCTGGTGGCGGCTGTGTCGAAGTTGTGGAGTCGCGCTAAGCGACCAGTTCATGTACGTGTGCCGCCACGAAGGCCGGCGGGGCGGAGCCTCCCAGATACCGCCCCAATTTGCGCTCGATCTCTCTCGGTCTCAAGTGCGGGGCATGTTTTGCGGCCGCCGCCTCGAAAAGCTTGCCGAGTGAAATTTTCTGGCTGGAGGTGACCACATCAATCTTTGCCCGCACGTGGGCATCACTCACTCCGAATGGTTTCTTCACGTCGTATCCTTTTCCCAAAATCTGCACAACGGGTGCAGTCCGCTTAGGACTCTACCACAAATATTCCCTCATTCAATACGCCCTTGTTTACATCCGCTCTGGCGTGGGGATTCTCAGGAGCGTGAGGCCATTTGTCATTGTGGTGGCGAAGGCGCGTGCGACACGTTGTTTATATACCTCTTCAGGAGAGCCGAGCACCTGTTCCGTTGCATAAAAAGAGTTCCACTCGCTCGCGAGTTCGATAAGGTAGGTCACGAGCACGCTTGGTGCGCGCTCGGCAATCGCGCGCGCAACCACTTCTGGGTAGTGGAGGATGACTCGCTCGACCGCGTAAGGTGTGTCCGGCTCTCCAGTTCCCGCTTCTCCGCCAGCGTACGTGAGAATCTTCTTGGCACGCACGAGCGCGTATTGGAGATACGGCCCCGAGTCGCCTTCGAGCGAGAGCGACTTCTCGGGGTCGAAGATGATATCTGATCCGGGTGATTGACGGAGCACCATATATTTAATCGCCCCCACAGCGACCTGCTCAGCGATGAGCGGATCAGGGTTTTTCTCGCTCGCCTTCTCGATAACACTCCTGATGAATTCTGATGCGGTGATGACATTCCCCTCGCGAGAGGACATCTTCCCCTCACTTAATTTCAAAAATCCGGTGGCGATATGTGCCGTCTTCTTCGCGAGGAGCGGCGCGAGCTCTCCGAGCGCGGCGAGGACGGTCTTGAAGCGTCCGGTCTGTTCGTTGCCGGTGATGATGATGACCTGATCGCTCGAATAACGTTCCTCGCGCAAGAATGCGAGCCCAATATCCTTGGCCTCATACGTCGGGGTGTCGTGCGAGGTGATAAAGACCATTGTGTGCACTCCCTTCCCTTCACCGTTGTAGATGACCGCACCATCACTCTTCTCGAAGACTCCCTTCTCGAGCCCATCACGCACGAGGCGCAGACCGCTCTCGATCGTATCACTATCAAAGAATTCAAAATCAAAATGCGTCCCGAGAATCCTCCATATTCGGCGGAACTCTTCCATCGAGATCTCCCGGCCTGTGCGCCACAGCCCCATGAGTGCCGAGTCCGTACCGGCGTAGAGAGCCTGATTGAGCGCGTCTATCTCTGCTCTCGCCTCCTCGCTCTCCTCATACGCCTTCGCGCCCGCAGCATAGGCGGCACCGAGCTCTTCGGCCTTTGTCGGCGTGGTGATACCGGCTTCCTTCAGCCCCCAGAGTGCCTTAGCGACGTTCGGCCCCACATCCCCACCAAATGTGTCGCGCATCACGGTCGCCCCCTCACTCTCGATAAGCCGAGAGAGGGACTCGCCGATAATGGAGCCGACCAAATGCCCAATATGCATCTCCTTAAACGCGTTCGGGTTGCTGTATTCGACCATCACGCGCTTCCCCGCTTCTTTATCATTTTTTCCCCATTCGCTCCCCTGCGCAGCCGCTTCAGCGACCGCGAGCGTTACCGCCTCACGAGAGATGGTGATATTCACGAAGCCGTGCACCACCTCTACCTTCTCTACCGTAGCTCCCAGCCCCTCGCGCAGTTGCGAAGCAAGTGCTTCTGCCTCGGCACCTCCGAAGACCGCGTAGTCGCCAAACGCCGGCAGTGGCCGTCGTATCGTGATATCGTTCTTCCCTAACACTTCTCGTATCCGCTCCTCCATGGGACGAGTGTACCAGATTTACTTCTCAAATGAGTCTGGTATTGGGAAGGCCTTTGCGAGCTTCTTAATCTCTTTTCTCACGCGCACGACTGTCGTGTCGTCGCGCTTAGTGAGTACCTCGATCATCAGCTCGGCCACGCGCGCGGATTCTGCAGAGCCGAGTCCGCGCGTCGTGATCGCCGGTGTGCCAAAGCGGATGCCGGACGGGTCCATCGGCTTCCTTGTGTCGTCAGCGATCGCGTTCTTATTGAGCGTGATGCCCGCCCTATCAAGCAGCCGCTCCGCTTCCCCACCCGAGATGCCATACGAGGTCCACACGTCGAGCAGGATAAGGTGGTTATCGGTACCGCCAGCGAGCATACGCGCGCCACTTTTCTTAAAGACTTTTTCCATCGCCTTTGCATTCTTGATAATCTGCTTCGCGTATTTCTTAAATGAGGGTCGAAGTGCTTCGCCGAAGGCGACTGCCTTGGCGGCTATCTGGTGCATATGCGGGCCGCCCTGGAAGCCTGGGAAAATTGCTTTGTCGATCTTCTTTGCCAGCTCTTCGCTCTCGCGCACGAGGATCATCCCGCCACGCGGGCCGCGCAGCGTCTTGTGCGTCGTGGTGGTCATAATATCGAAGCCGTAGTCAAACGGATTCTTGGCCGCCTTACCCGCGATGAGTCCCGCGATGTGCGCGATGTCCATCACCGCAAGCGCGCCCACCTCGCGCGCAATCTTTACAAACTTCGCATAGTCGAGCTCGCGCGGATACGCCGAGAAGCCCGCGAGGATAATCTTAGGCTTTGTCTTCTTGGCGACGCGACGCATCTCGTCGTAGTCAATCTCGCCCGTCTCGACATCCTTCATCCCATAATGGACGAAGTTGAAGATCTTGGTGAGATAGGTTACCGGGTGGCCGTGAGTCAGGTGGCCGCCGTGTGAGAGATCCATCCCGAGCACGGTGTCGCCGGGAGAGAGGAGGGCGAAGTACATCGCGATGTTCGCATTGGCGCCGCCAAGCGGCTGCACGTTTGCAAATTTCGCACCAAAGAGCTTCTTCGCGCGCTCTATCGCGAGTGTCTCGACCGCGTCGGTGAACTCCTGTCCGCCGTAGTAACGCTTGCCGGGATACCCTTCGGCATACTTATTGGTAAGCGAAGAGGCCATCGCTTCCTTCACTGCGTGCGAGACGTAGTTCTCGCTGGGGATGAGCTCCAGTCCCTCGGCCTGCCGCTTCTCCTCACCCACGAGCGCGGTGTATATCTCTGGGTCTTCTCTCTTTATGAAAGGGAATTTCATCTGGCTACTGTACCAGAAATGAAAAACCGGCGCGCCAAGAGCGCGCCGGGAACGGACGAGGTTGTCACACAAGGAACGCCAGCTCGGGGAGAATCATTCGTCGCGCAAGAACCATCTGCACAGAACGGTGTATCTCTTCTGGCGAACCCGTTGCATCGACGAACTCGACCGGCAGATGTTTCGCGAACTCGCGAAACCCTTCGCGCACGCGCTCGTAGTACGCGAGATCACGTTCGTCGAAATGGTTCGTCTCGCGATTTGCATCGCGCATCACCCGTTCGCGAGCGACTTCGGCCGGCAGGTCGAAGATGATGTAGAGATCGGGCTCGTGCCGCTCGTCAAACACCAATGCGTGCATGATATCGAATGCGTGTTGGAGCTCGTGATGTTCCTCGCCCCAGAGCTGAAACGCGACGGTCGACGACTCTCCCCGGTCAGAAAAGACGTGCTTGCCCGACTGCAGCGTGGGTATAACGAGCTTGTGCATCGTCTCTTCTCTCGCCATCCAGAAACCGAGGAAGTGGAAAAGCGCTGTTGATTGCCCTGCGAGAGGGCTATCGCGGACAATCTTCCGTATCTCCTCGGCAAGCGGCGGACCACCCGGCTCGCGTGTGAAGAATACCGAATCGCCGAGTGCCCTCTTCAGGAGCTCGATCTGCGTCCCCTTCCCTGAGCCGTCCATACCGTCGAATACCACATATTTCGCTTTCATAACAGAACCCTCCGTATAATTAGTCCAAGATCATCCTATACAAAAGCCGGCCAAAAGAGAAGCCCGCGACGACTGGCGTCGTCGCGGGCAAAATTTTGGCACCATCAGGTCCCCCACGCTTCATATCGCTCCTTGAAGTGTTTCGAGAGCGACGGTCCGGGATTCTGGTAGTTCCCGTCATACGGCTTCGAGACCGGACTGACTCGCTCGAAGTTCATAAGGCAGATCGGATCGTTATCGAAGAGGCGGTGCGGCACTTCTCTGCCGCGAACTTCCAGGACGCCCGTGATGCCGAACTCGCCACCAAAGCCCGGATCGAAGAATCCCGCGTAGTGTGTACGGAACTCCCCGGTTGAAGCGTCGTAGGGAGCGATATCGCCGCACACGTCGTTCGGGATACGCGCCCGCTCTTTTGTTGGAAGGAGGTAGAACCGGTCGGGATTTAGTGTGAGACCGTTTCGGGGGCGCCTGATCGGCTCCCAGAACTCACTCCAGTCGTGCGTTGCCGAGTCGAAGAGCGTAAGCGCGCTCGCCACATTGGTGCGCGAGGCAAATCCGACAATATCGCGATCGAGATCGATGTGCATATACACGCCGTGCTCGGCCAGCTTCAAGTCGTGCGTCAGGATTACTTTGCCGCCCTTGTCCATAAAGATGCCCTTATGGGAATGCATGATGGCGACCTCTTTGCCGGTCAGACGAGCATCGCCATTGCGAATCCGCATCTGCACGAGCGAGAGGCCTGGACGGATGAGGATCGGGAACGACAGCGGCGTAATCTCGAGGTACAAACTTCCCTGATACCCTTCTGGTACGTAGTCGAAACGCGGTACGCCGTCGGCCAGAATGCGCACGAACGTATCGGTGCGACCCGTCGAGCTCTTGGGTGAGAACTTCGCCGAAAACCCTTCGGGGAGCAGAAGTCCTTCATTAAGCGGCACGATGTAGGTGTAGCCGCGATGCAGGAAGCCTGGCTGGCCGATATTGAGATCAAAGGCGTACTGATTCCCTTTGAGTAGATCGGCGACACTCCCGCCACTGCGCGGCAGAGATGCGACACCCATACCGAACACCTGCGACCCGAGAGTGAGATCGAGCGATGAAGCCTGAATCTGATCGAGTGTAAAGCTGTCTTGCTTGGTGATGAAGGGCGCCTCGCCCGTGATGATCGCGTGCAAGTCCCGGTCAGCAAGGACGACTGGTTTTTCGTTATCCAACATGATGGCACTCCTTCCGCCTATAGCGTTTGGTTTCTGATTGATGACAATGTGTGCAACCCGGGCAAACTGTACGCGCCGGAGGCGTAAAAAGCAATTTTGTATAAAAAGAAACGGCGACCGTAGTCGCCGTTGAGTGAGCCGTGGAGGGCCAGCCGATTACACCTTCCAGTACTCAGGAACGAGGACTCCATTCACTTCCTTGAAGTCCCCGAAGAGTTCCGGCACTTGCGCAAGCATGATCTTGCCGACCTTCTTGAAGACGTGAGCAATCTCTTCCTCGGCGCCTTCATCGGTACGCAGCGCAATCACGTGACGAAGCGCCCGCAAGTTGAGCGACCAGACACCGCCGGTCGCAACGCCCATACCGATGCCGCGCCGAAATGCCGAGGTCAGGACCTTCTTCGCATGGAAGGTGCTCTCGGGAGCGAGTTCTTCCTTCCAGACTTCAGCAAAGAATGCCATCATGTCCTCTTGACTTGCGAATTGGGCTGTAAGCCGTTCCCGAGAGAGTCGTTTCTTCTCAAGAATGGCGGAGGTATCACCCTCCTCATCACGGAAGCACTCCGGCATCCAGAACTTGATGTTGGTATACCGGATGTATCGCATGCTTCGCTCGGAAATACCGACACCGGCCCGATGCCGATTCATTTCGCCTGTAAAGACCCTCGAACATCCGTTGACGCCGAAACTGAACACCGCATGTTCGAGAACAGAACCGTGGCGTTGCTTCAGGACATTGTCGAGGTATTCGACCATATCCTTGCGGACCTTGTTGACGTTCGGGTTCAGCCCCGGCTGGAATGCCATGTAGCACTGCTTTGCTGCAAGCGCCACGAGAAGAGCCGGATCGGATACAGTTTCTTCGGAAGGGATCTCGAATTCATTCGCCCCCATTTCGTCGAGCCATTCCCGCACCGCTTGTCGATCGACGACGGTACGTGCGAGAACGCGGACGGTGATTTCATTGAATGCTGCAGCCATATGGCCTCCTGAGTTTGTGTGGGATGATTTGGAACAGGGTAAATCTGTGCGCACTCTACGCTCGAAGGGGGCATGGCGCAAGCAGCCCCGACGTCAGAGTCGGGGCTCCGACCAGTAGCGTCGGAGTTGACGCCAGAGGCATATCGCGAGACTATGCAGGGGTTCATATCGAAAAAGGGAGTGCATTATGTGCAATACAAAGACTGTTCTTTCTATCATCGTCGCGAGGGCGACAAACGGGACTATCGGCCAGGGCGGCAAGCTGCCGTGGCATCTCCCGAGCGATCTGGCGCGGTTCAAACGGATTACGACCGGACACCCGGTCGTTATGGGACGGGCAACCTGGGAGTCTCTTCCCGAAGCCTTCCAGCCACTCCCCGAAAGGACCAATATCGTCCTCACACGACAAGCAGGCTACCAAGCCGAGGGTGCGATAGTTGTCCCTTCGTTTGCAGACGCTTGTATCGCCGCTATGGGTACGCACGGCGCTGAAGAGGTCTTCATCATCGGCGGCGGCGAGATCTACCGAGAAGCGATGCTTCTCGCGCAGCGGATATACCTCACGCTCGTTCATGCCCAGATTTCAGGCGACACGTTCTTCCCGACAGTACCGCCAGAGTCGTGGGCGATACGGAGTATCGAACCCTCGAAACACTGGGACCCGCGCGATACGCACGTCACCTCTTTCCAGATGCGCGAGCGCATCATGCTCCCCTAGTCCGGGGTTGCAGTAACAAAAAAGGCGCTCTCGCGAGCGCTTTTTTCATTTCCCCTGTTCCCTACTTCACCTCGATACCCATCGAGCGTGCGGTACCCGCGATGATGCGTGCGGCCGCCTCGGGAGAGTTCGCGTTTAAGTCGGGCATCTTCTCGGCGACAATAGTCGCAATTTGTTCCTTGGTGATAGTTCCTGCCTTGGAGCTCTTCGCTTTGCTTGATCCCTTTTCGAGCCCGACCGCCTTCAAGATAAGCCGGGAGGCCGGCGGATTCTTCATAATGAAGGTGAAGGTGCGATCGTCGTAGACCGAGAGCTCTATTGGGATAATCGTGCCCTGCTTGTCCTTGGTCGCCTCGTTGAACTGAGTCACGAATTGACCGATGTTCACGCCGGCAGGGCCGAGCGCCGTACCTACTGGCGGTGCTGGCGTCGCCTTCCCGCCCGGAATCTGCAATTTAATCTTTTTTGTAACGGTAGCCATGATAGAAGGACTTTACGTTATAACTTGCGAATTTGCAAAAAGTCGAGTTCGACGGGCGTCTCGCGGCCGAACATTGAGACCATCACCTTCACCTTGCCGCGATCCTCGTCTATCTCGCCAACCTTACCCTCGAGATCCTTAAATGGACCATCCGCGATGACGATTGGATCGTCCTTCACGAGATCGATGCGGTGCTTGGGCGCCTCTGCCGTCATCCGCTTCATCAGTGTCGCCACTTCAGACTCCTCCATCGGGACCGGCGTGTTGCCGCTGCCGACGAAGCCGGTCACCCGTGGGGTGTTACGCACCACAAACCACGAGTCGTCGTCGACAATCATACGCACGAGGATATACCCGGGATAAATCTTCTCCTCCTCGACAATGCGCTTGCCGCTCTTCACGCGAATCTTCTTCTCGGTCGGGACGATAACGTCGAAGATCTTCCCTTCCATCCCGAGCGATTCGATGCGCTGCTTCAAGTTGCGCTCGACCGCGTTCTCGTAACCAGCGTAGGTGTGGATAGTGTACCAACGCGCGTCTTCGGGCTTCGGGGTAACCTCATCACGTACCTCCTTACGCACGGCCGGTGCGATATCCGCCATCCCAACCTCCTCAACAGTGTCCATCTCGCTCATCTGCAGGTTTTGATTGTCGTCCATATAATATATGGAGCGTTAAACGCCAGCAACGTGACTCACCAAGAGTCCGAAGGCGTAGTCGGCGATGCCGACGAGCACCGCGATTGCGAGCGCGATAAGAATAACCACGAGTGTGTGTGCCACCGCGGTCCGATTGCTCGGCCAGACGATATGTGCGAACTCTTCGCGCACATGCTTCAGATAGACGAGGGGTGAAATCATAACAAGCGTATATTTTGGTAAATAAAAAAGCCCCGCGGGCCTTCAATAACACAAGCATAGTACGGCGTGTCACTTGAGTCAAGCACGGTTGACAAGATATCCAGCAAGTGTATAATATTAACTGGAATAGACGCACCTGAAGCTGGCTTCCCTAGCAGCAATCCTTGCAACACTATTAGGAGGGTATTGCACCATGAAAAGGATATTGTTGATTGTTTTCTGTGTCATCCCCGTTCTTGGCGGATGCGGCGGAGCGGAAGGAATAATCCTCGCGAATCAGATGGTGGCTCTCGCGCCAAGTGTGATGGCGTCGCAGATGGGAGAGAAAAACGCCGTCACTCCCACGTCCGATGCCGATTTGTCAAAAATCGTGCTCGCCGAACCGATGTCGCCGGAGGTCTTCGTCAGCAAGGCAAAGGCCGCGATCGCCAGTCTGGGATACCAGAGGAACAGCCTCACTCCGGTGGGAACCGGTGTGATGGTTATCGCAACGAAGCAAGTCATGAGCGCGGGAGGGCTCTTTGGTAGCAGGAGAAACTTCTCCTACACCCGGGTCACCATGACTCTGAGCCAGGATGGAAAGACTGTTGACATCGACGTGAGCACTACGGGAAGCGGGGATAACCCCGACGAACGGAGCGCTGCTCAGAAGATCAACGATTTCCGAAATGCCCTCATCGGCAAATCGTGATGAGTACACCCCGTGTGGGCCCCGTGATGAACGGGGCCCATTTTTTATACCTGCCCTAGCGAATCTCGTAAGTAATCGAGACCGACGCGTTATAGGTGTTCTCCCCTGCCGGGACCGACGGCGTCGGGGCTGCCTTCGCATCAGAGGCGCCTACCCACATCGCGTACATCATCGGATATGTCCCCCCGCTGGCAGATTCGCTGAAGTTCACTATTTTACCAAGATGAACACCTAGCTGTCTCGCGAGTACTTCCGCCTGCACACGCGCCTTGGTGATCGCGTCCGCACGCGCAGCGGCGTAGCCGGCAGTTGAATCGTCCAGACCGAAATCAGGACCATTCACATTCTGCACGCCGAGCCCCCCGATACCGCCAAGTAGCGTGCCGACCGCAGTGAGGTCGTGCATCGTCACCTGAATTGATTCGGAAACCTGGTACCCAGTAATCTTCGGTGCGCCGCTATATGCTGGACAGACTTCCCCAATCCGGCACGGATTCGGATATGAATACTGCGGCGAGATAGTGTACGAGAGCGTCTTTATGTCTTTGTCGGCAATACCCTGCCCTTTCACAAAATCAGTCGCGGTGTTGGCCTGCTTCGTGGTAGCGACCTGCGCATCGGCAACCGTTGCTGCCGTGTTCTGCACAGTGAAGGAGATGCGTGCGACATCTGGAGCCATCGTCGCCTGTCCGCTTCCCTGCACCGTGACCGTATCGGTCGCCGGCACACCTGAGCGGCCGAAATTTGCTGTTGTCGTAATCGTTTGTGCAAGCAGGAAAAGCGCGAGGATAGCGAGTGCTCCGGTAAGCGCAATGCGCACACCGTTGTCGCCGAAGATATTGAGGAAAGGGTGATCATTCATAGATGAATACATAAGGAATAACTCCCTATAGTGTACCACCTAACTACTGTCCTTGAAGGGTGGTGAGAAGTTTCGTAAGTGCGCTGTGTGCTGGAAGTGTCTGCATATCGAGATTGGCATCGGTCCACCGTGCGACATTCATGTCGATAGCATCGAAACGGAGCACATCCGTGGTGCGTGCAAGATAATACGCGGTATCAACTGTTCCCTCAAAACGCTCTATCGAGACAACCGTGAACCGGTGATTCCCCAGCATCGTAGAGGTAAAGGAGGTCGCGCTAACCGGAAGATCGGAGGGCGTGCCGATGGCGGTCTTCTGAATAGTCGCGAGCGGCGTCGAAGAAGCATCGACCGCATACTGACGGACGATGATTAAAGCATCACTTGTTGATGAGGAAACGACTGCTGATGATTCGTATGCGGCAATGCTCGTCGCGTCGGGGAGAACCGCTTCTGTAAATCCGCTCGGGAGCGCGAAGGAGAGGCTAATACTTGAGATCGTCACGTTCGGCGACGGGCACGTCGCAAAGGCGCAGGAGAGGCCTGTGCGCGCCACCGAGGTGCCGTCTGGACACACTTTTGCGTCCATCGGACACGCGACCTGCTGGAGCGGGTGTTCGACCGCGTTTCTGTATACAAACCCTCCAAAACCGATGATGGTAATCAACAGAATACCCAGAAAAAGTTCTTTCATATCGCCCATACTATCACGCACCCCCTGAATTCATTTTGGGCGACTACAGGGAATCGAACCCTGATCGAGAGCTCCACAAGCTCCAGTGTTAACCGTTACACCATAGTCGCCATACACGCGCAGATAAGCCGCGCAGATTTTTTATAACACAAATTCCGAGATTGCGCCCTAATACCGCGGATGCTCGTCGGCAACGCCCGCTTCGTGGTTCGCGAGGCGCGCGAGCGCGAAGAGGAGCGAGGAGAGCCGGTTCAGATAGGCCAGTGTCTCGGGGGAGAGAGTGCGCAGACCGAGCTCTCCTACTGCGACCACACGGCGCTCGGCGCGACGCGAGAGCGTGCGGGCGACATCGAGCAGTGCCGAGAGCTCGGTGCCGCCCGCTATCGAGAAGCTAGTGATAGGTGGGATCTCTTTCTCTATCGTGTTCACGAGCGCTTCAACCTCTTCCACGCGCTCCTTCCCCACTCGCTTATCAGCTCCCGCGACTTCTGCTTGGATGATGAAGAGTGATTCTTGTGCAGCGCGAATCGCTCCCGCGATTCGCGCTGATTCCTTCACACGCATCTTCACGAATCCAAGGAACGCATTCAGTTCGTCGAGCGCGCCAAGCGCTTCGGGTAGCTCGGAGGACTTCGAGATTCGCTGCTGGTCACAGCCGAACACCTTGGTCGTCCCACCGTCTCCTTTACCGGTATAGAGCATAGAATGTCAGTATACAAAAGAAAACGCCTCGCGGCGTTTTATTTTTTTGGTGCCCAGGAGAGGACTTGAACCTCCACGCCTTGCGGCATATGCACCTCAAGCATACGTGTTTACCAATTACACCACCTGGGCAGGTGAGATTACTATACTACAGCTTCTGTGACTTGCTCCGCTGCCGGAGCAGCCATCTCGCTCACATCGGCCTCTACCACCACCTCTTCCGGCACGACCGTCTCGTCGCTCTTCAGGTGCATCATACGCGCGTTGCGGAGCTGGCGGCGGACCGCCTTAGCCGCCTTCTCGCGGATGAAGTAGAGCTTGGCGCGACGGACCTTGGAGCGCTTCACTATTTCGATAGAGTCGATGACCGGGGAGTAGAGTGGGAAGGTCTTCTCGACACCCACGCCCGAGAGCGTCGTGCGGACGGTGAACATCCCGCCCGCCTCTGTGCCGTGCTTCGTCGAGATGACCAGGCCCTCAAAGACCTGCTTGCGGACATTCTTGATTATTTTCTCCTTCTTGTCTGCGCCCTTTCCCTTCTTGAGGTCGACGATATTCTGCACAACGCGAATCGTGTCCCCCGCGCGAATCCCAAGCTTCGCGCGCCCTTCAATATTGACTGGAGTAATAACCTTCTTCATGTGTCGCGCACTCTATCACGCGCTTTGAGAGAGAGCAAATGTCTCGGCCATGTCCGGGAAGAGCGCAAAGGCAGCAGTGAGGTCTTCCGGAGCAGGTGCCGTAATCGTTACTCGCCCGCCAGAAGGAAGCGGGAGATCAAGCTGTGCTGCGTGGAGACCGAGGCGCGTGATGCCGATCGCTGGCTCGCGGCCAGGCGCATAGAGCGGGTCACTCACTATTGGATGGTGAATCGCCTTCAGGTGGACGCGGATCTGGTGTGTGCGACCCGTCTCGGGCATAAGCTTCATCAGCGCATACTCACCATACTCCCCCACCACCTCGTAGCGCGTGAGCGCCTCACGGAGCCGCCCCTTCGCCTTGGGCTGCGCCGAGCGGAGACGGAAGTCTTGGCGTGAACGTCCAATATCAAAGTCGATAACGCCCTTCTTCTCTTTCGGTGCACCATAGGTGAAGGCGAGATACGTCTTCTTCACCTCTCGATCGTGGAAAGCTTTCCGCAGGAACTCATATGCTGGGAGATTCTTCGCGAAGACGAGCACGCCCGAGGTGTCTCGATCGAGACGGTGCACATAGCCACCTCCGGTTTCAGCGCCATATGTTTTCTTAAACCAGTCCTCCGCAGTTTCTTCTTCAGTGCGTCCATCGCTGTGTGTAATCAACCCAGCCGGCTTCGCGACCGCGACAATATCTGCATCTTCGTAGAGAATTTGAAGCTTATTTCCCATGTCGGCGTTCTCGATCAGCATATTCGGCGAGGATTGTCTTGAACTCTTCTTCAGAGAAGGCCGGCCACTTGGTGTCGGTGAAGAAAAGCTCGCTGTACACCGACTGCCAGGTGAGGAATCCCGAGAGACGCTGTTCGCCGCTTGTGCGGATGATGATGTCGGGATCAGGCATTCCTCCTGTCCACAGATGATTCGAGATATTTTCTTCCGTTATCTCTTTCCCTATCGCAACAAGAGCACGCGTTGCGGCAACGATTTCTGCTCGACCTCCATATGAGAGACATACCCACAGTGTGAATGTTTCGTTCTTCTTAGTCTGTTCTTCGGTGGCAATCATCGCCTTCTGGAGCTCCGGCGTAAATCGCTCACGCTGCCCCACAAAGCACACACGCACTCCTTCCTTCCCTAATTCTCCAAGCTCTTTTTGGAGCGCATTACCGAATATATCCATCAGATATCCGACTTCTTCCTCAGTACGATTCCAATTCTCCGTGGAGAACGCATACACCACGAGATGCGCAACACCGCTCGCACGCACGAAACGTGTCGCTTCTTTTACTTTTTCCATACCCGCACGGTGTCCCTCGAGCTTCGGCAGCCCACGCTCCTTTGCCCAGCGACGATTGCCGTCGAGGATGATGCCGACACACACGGGTACTACGCTCTCTGTAGAAGTGTTCATAGATATGTAAACCGGTATACCATGCTTTTTGTTTCTAGTGGGCGATAGAGGACTCGAACCTCTGACCTTCCCCGTGTAAAGGGGTTGCTCTACCAACTGAGCTAATCGCCCTGGTGGGCATGGAGGGACTCGAACCCTCAACCCTTGCGGGATACGCTTCTGAGACGTACGTGTCTACCAGTTGCACCACATGCCCTGCCGCTCGCTCTCGCCAGCTGTGCCCCGGGTTGGAATCGAACCAACATCGACGGCTTAGAAGTCCGCAGTTCTATCCATTGAACTACCGAGGCGCTCGCACCTTATTACCCTAGCGTATTCGCGCCTTTATTGCGATGGGTCTGTAAACCGATAGGTCCCGGTCCGATACTTCGCCTCCTCCGCCGCACGATTCGCAAAAATCGTGTGCACCGTGTTAAGTGCAGCCTGATCAAAGATTGATGCCGTCCGGGGCATCGGTGCACCGATAACTCCTCCATTCGCGACCGTATCAAACGTCCGCGCATTCCATACGATGAGACCTGCGAGCGCTATGGACGAGAGTGTTATCAGCGCTAGCCAATCGCGCGCCGGATCCTGATGCGCGCCATCTCGCAGATGACTGAAGAATGCCTTGATGGGAGTAAGTATGTTCATAATGGTGTTGTGGTGGCCGTAGGAGATGATCCGACGAGGAAGGTGAGGTCGGCATGCCAGCCGTTTTTACCATCCTGACTGATCGCGAGCGTCGAAATCGAGAGATCGTATGGCGCATATTCAATGTTCCCGATGGTCCGCATAACCGCATCGAACGTTCCTTTTATGGAGAGTGTGAAAGCGAGCACTGATTGGCCGGCTATCGTGTTTGTGGCGACAGAGAGGACGCTTACGCTTGAACCCTGTTTCTTCCCTTGGTCCTCAAGATTATTGATAAAAGAGACAACGCCTGTTTCTGGGAGGAAATAATTCTGCACGCTTGCTTCGTCCCCTGAGATCTCAGCGAGGGATGTCCGCACGGAAGCGATGCGGCTCGCTGTCTCAGTCCTCGTGAGAATCTGATTTTCAATAGTCGCAACTGCGGTGCTCTTCGCTTCAATAGCGGCATACCAGAACCCGTACCCGATTATCGCGATTACACATACGAGAAAAGCTGCCCCGAGTTGAGATGTTAAGGACTTCATAGGGCGAGCGTTATAACGATGGTAAACGCGATATCGCTATCCTTCGCATAGGCAGAAACTGGTAGTGCAGCGGATTGCGTGATAGGCGCGCTCTGGAGCGCGAGCTGATAGTTCCGAAGAGCATCGCGAGTTACCGCCGTCCCTGAGATCGTCAGCTGCCCTTTCGACGTTTTGTCTGTCGCTGGGGCGTATACAAAACCCGTGAGAGAGACTCCCGGACGGGCGATATCGAGCGCACTGCGGATAATCGCGCTTACTGAAGGAGTCCTCGCGAGCGTTACGAGTGTCGCAGTGTTGTTGGTGAGGGCAGTCAGACGAGCCGTTAATTCCTTCCCATTTGACGAAGTGAGTGCCGTCTCTAGCGAAGCGAGGCGTGCCTGCTTCGCACTCATACTTCCTGTGAGGAGCATATAGGTCGGGAAGAGCAGCACGGCCGCAATGATAATAAGGGTGGTGACGAGAATAATCCCAACAACACCAAGACGCATACGATAGCCTCGCGCGAGCATGTGTCGACGATCGGAAGGAAGTAAGTTGGTAAGTTCGCTATGCATAGAGGTGTGTATCGTCCCGGAGTGCGAGACCGATTGCGGTCGCGTACGCGAGTGACTCGGCGTAGTCGAGCTCCGGAATCCATGTGTCTCTTGACGCAAGATTGGTGAACACGTCTCCGGCGGCGACCGGGATTCCGAGCGCCCCCTCGAGATATTCGGGGAGCCCGCGTACCGACGCATTTCCGCCGGCAAGAATCGCGCGCGACACTGGCTCGTGTGCCTCGGTGAGGGAAGCCTTCTCTTGCCAATATTCGAGCCTCCGCAATATCTCGTCGCGAATCGCAGAGACTGTCGAGAGCATCGCGGCGAGATAGTCTTCGTTGCCGGGAGCCGGGACGATACCTCGCTCAATCTTCACCTTGCGTGCTTCTGCTTCGGTCACGCCGAAGTGCTTCTGCACCGCGAGCGTGAGCGCGTGACCGCCGATGCCGATGGTCGTCGCGAAGCGCGGGATGCGTCCAGCGACAATTGAGATTTTCGTCGTCGTTTTACCCACGTCGATGATGAGCACGGTCGCGGCATCTCCTGCGGGGATAAGCGCTCGTGCCATCGCAAATGGCTCTCCCTCGAGCGCGTGAATCTCAACGCCCGCTTGGTCAAATGCGGCAAGCGTATCATCGATAATACGGTGTGCGAACCCAACCCCCGCGACTCGCACGCCTCCGTCTGTGCTCTGTCCTATCCTCACGATATCGAAAGCGACGTCGGGCGGTGGCAGTGGTATAAGCTCGTCGAGTTGCTGCTCGATTGTGGTGCGCCACTCGACCCTTGATGCATTCTGAACCGTCGTCTCGAAAAGGTACGACTTTGACTCCGGCAGCGCCGCATTAGCGGCCGAAATATCTGCTGCCTTTGCGGCTGCAGAAAGCGCCGCGACAACCGCCGTGCGATCGACAATCTCTCCTTCAGCAAAGGCTCCTGGCGCGAGTCGCTCTTCTACATAGCTTCCAAGCGTAAGTCCCGCAGGGCTTTGGACAAGACGTACCGCCTTTACGCCGCTGGCTGATAGATCAATGCCGGATAGCGGTGGTGCAAGGTATCGAGGCGGTGCAAAAGCAGTGCGCAATTTTTCACTAAAACCGAAAGACATACTTCAAGTATACCTCCCCTTCGCCGAAGCTTCGTCGTGTCGCTCGACTTAATGTGCACTGGTGCCAGGCGGAACGACTCTGTCGGGAGTAAGAAAAGCGAATGATTCATCTGATCCGACCGCGAAAAGCATCCCATTGCTCTCAAGACCGCGAAGAGTGCGTGGCTCAAGGTTGGTCACGAAGGCGAGCTGGCGCCCGACAAGAGTGTCGGGGTCACTCACATACTTAACGATACCGGAGACAATCTGACGCGGGCCAGCTTCCTCGTCAAAATCGACCATAAGCTTCAATAGTTTGTCGGTGTCAGGAACGCGCTCGGCACTTCTAACCGTGCCGACCTTTACTTCTATCTTACTGAACTCATCGATTGAGATGCGGAGCTTATCCATGGTGCGTGCGTGAGAGATAGCTGGTAAGAATGAGTGCGGCGGCAGAGGCGTCTACCGGCGCACGCGACTTGGGAGATCTCGACTTCCCTTCCTTCTCTGGGGCGCGACGCGCCTCGGCAGTCGTAAATATTTCTGATTCATAGAAGACTGGCGCTCCTGATCTCGCTGCGAGCTCGGTGCCGAGCGCACGAGCATCCTTTGCAATCGCATTTTCGCCGCCGGCAAGGTCGCGCGATTCCCCGATAACTATCGCGCCAACACCCTCTCTCGCGATAAGGGCACACAGCTCGCCCGCGAGCCGCGGCGTATTCGTCACAATAGCGTGCGGAAATCCCATCGAGCCCGCCTCATCAGAAAGCGCAAGACCGATTTTCGAACTGCCATAATCAATACCGAGATACCGCATAGTAAAGAGTGTGTGGTATAATCACGACATATGCAACCATCCGCACCCTATTATTCCCCGTTTGCTCCAGACCTTCTCGATAAACTTATTCCGTTTGCTCCGTTTATCGCTATCCTCGTGCTCTTCGTCGTAGTTGTTAAAGGCTATGCGCTCTGGAACGCGGCGCGCAACAGTCAGAAGTGGTGGTTCATCACCCTGCTCACCGTCAATACACTCGGCATCCTCGAAGTCGTGTACCTCATCTGGTATCGCCCTTCCTCTCCTCAAGCACCTGCGGTAAGCTCATCAACACAGGTATAGGACATTGAGGATGGGTGGCCGAGTGGTCTAAGGCAGCGGTCTTGAAAACCGCCACACCGCAAGGTGTCGTGAGTTCGAATCTCACCCCATCCGCTTGTACACACGAGCCGAAGTAATGAGAGAGGTGCTGCGTGCGTTCTGTTATTATTGACCTATGGCTAACAACACTCTCGCGGAGTGGGAAGGAAAGGAATACGACTACAACCCGAAGAGCGGTGATTGGTATTGGGCACTCGGCATCATCGCTATTGCGGGCATCATCGCTTCGATTCTCTTCGGTAATTATCTCCTCGCTGTCCTTATCGTCGTCGCAACGGCGGCACTCGCGCTCCACGCCGCCAAAGAACCTTCTGTTCACCGCTTCCGGCTCATAGAAACTGGGATCCTTATCGGCGACGAGTTCCACCCCTTTGAACGTATGCTGTCCTTCTCAGTACTCGAAGATGTTGAGGGTGAACTCCCTTCAATAATTTCTATTAAAACGATGAGTTGGCTCTCACCACATCTCATCATCCCACTGAACGATGTCGATGAAGATTTGGTCTACACCTACTTCCTCCAGCACGTCGACGAGGACGAACACCACCATTCCTTCTCTGACCTGGTGGCGGCTTGGCTCGGGTTCTGATATACATTCTCTATTGCCCCCGTCGTTCAACGGATAGGACGCGAGCTTGCGGAGTTCGTAATCGAGGTTCGATTCCTCGCGGGGGCACAAGGTAGTATAAAGAGAGCACTGCTCTCATCGTTCAGTAATTCTACTGATATCCACAATATTGAACGTAGCTATATACTCACGGCACATAAATCTTATACAATGGATTTATGGCAGGAGCACGATATTCCGAGGAGATTAAAAAGAAGGCACTGAAGTTAATTGAAAATGGAAAAACTTACGCTGAAATCAAGAAAGCTCTTGGTATTCCGAAAAGTACTCTTTCCGTCTGGTCGAGTCAGGCCGGAAGAAAGCCAGATCGTTCTCGACAAATCGCACATTTAAAGAAAGCTCGTGCGGCCGCTCTTATCGTCATACGGCGTAATAAAGAATTGCGCTTCGAGACAGCCAACCGTACCGCAAAAAAGCTCGCTAACTCCATCCCTGTGCACCGGGAAGATGTCGGGAAATCTCTACTCGCGATGCTCTACTGGGGAGAAGGTGGCAAAACAGATAATAATATGAAATTCACGAACACGGACCCAAAACTTGTCTGCTTGTTTATCGCCCTGTTACGCAAGCATTATTCTATCGATGAAACACGCTTCCGCGTCGGTTTACAAATCCATTACTACCACAATCCCGAAGAAGTGCGCGAATATTGGTCTGAAAAACTTAAGGTTCCTGCTTCGCAGTTTTGGAAAATTTATCTGAAACCTCGTAGCGGGCGCAGAAAAAGCTACCGCAAAAACTTTTACGGCATCTGCAATCTGCATTACTCTTCCAATGTCATCCAACGGGAAATGATTGCCCTCGGACATGAGATTGCGTCGCGAATTGAGCAGAGGCATTAAATTGGTGATATCGTTTTTGTACTGCTCCCATAGCTCAACGGATAGAGCGTAGGCCTCCGAAGCCTGAGATCGAGGTTCGATTCCTCGTGGGAGCACAAGTAGATTACTTCGCCGAAGCGCGTTTGATGGAGAGAGCGAGACGAGACTTCTTGCGTGCTGCTGTGTTCTTCTTGATCACACCGCGCTTCATCGCCTTGTCGATTGCCTTATAGGCCGCCGGGAGGAGCTTTTCTGCTTCCTTCACATCCTTCGCCGCGAGCGCCTTGGTGAGCGTCTTGGTCGTAGTGGAGAGAGCTCCCTTGCGACGCAAGTTAAACACGCGCTTCTTCTGCGCTACGCGGATAGCCTTCTTTGCGGAACTGGTGATTGCCATATGTCTTCTCTATATACCGTATCTCCCGTCCTGTGGCAAATGGTACTATAGCGCCATGATCCGACAGATTAGCGGAAAGGTGCTCTCGATAACTCCGGTAGGGGCAGTCATCGAGGTTGCTGGCTTCGGTATCGAGGTACGGATGAGTGCGCCTCAAGCGCTCTCGATGGGCACCAATGCGACCCTCGCCACGCATCTCGCGGTCAAACAGGACGGGATGGAACTCTACGGCTTCAGCGAGGTGGCCGATCGCGACTTCTTCGAGCTTATGCTCTCGGTCTCGGGTGTGGGGCCCAAGACTGCTCTCTCGGTGCTACGTCGCGCGCCGCGCGCCGCGCTTGAAGGTGCCATCAGCAAGCGCGATCTGAATTATCTGACCAAGATTGTCGGACTGGGAAAGAAGAGCGCTGAGAAGATGCTGGTTGAATTATCTGAGAAAGTTGGCCCTGCTGCACACGACGACGCCGATGGCGAAGTCTTCGACACGCTCGTCGCACTCGGCTACACCGAGCGCGAGGCGCGTAAGGCGCTCCAGGCTATCCCCGACAGTGTTCAGGGTAAGGATGCCCGCTTGAAGGCCTCCCTCTCGTCTCATCACTGACCACTCCGTGTAAATTTGCTACTATTCCCCTATGAGTGATATGCACGATGCGTGGTTCTTCATAGGCATCTTCGTTTTCATCTTTCTTGTCTGGGCGGCGATGGGCGGCCCGCTCCATCCTCTCGCTTTTGCTGGTCCACGGCTCGCTGCTCCCGATGTGCTTGGCGGCGGCACGTATCTTAACTTCCCGCGTGCGCCCTTTGGTATTGGCGGTTCTGGTGTCTCAATCTCATCAGGCTCATCGAACAGCGGCAGTGGCTCGAGCCTCCCCACGTTCGTCGGAGGAAGTACTTTCGGGACTCCTTCTCCGTATCGCGGACTCATCTCGATGAACCACTATGTCGCGGGCGCGGGCTCTCTGAACCCAAAGAACGAATACGTGGAGATTTCTGTCGCCTTAAGCGCAAGCGCACCGGTTGATATTTCCGGATGGACGCTCTCAAGTGACGCAACCGGCAATGCGGTTGTCATCCCGAAGGGAACCGAGGTACCAACGAGCGGTGTGGTGAACGCGGCCCAGGACATCGTACTTACTCCTGGCGAACGTGCGATTATTGTCTCGGGCCAATCCCCCATCGGGGCATCCTTCCGTGAGAATAAGTGCATCGGTTATTTCAGCACATTCCAAACATTTACTCCCTCTCTCCCGCAGAACTGCCCTACCCCCGCAAGTGAACTCGTGACCGACTACGGCACCGGCTATATCCGTGACGCGGTTTGCATCGACTACGTCGACAAGCTCTCCCGCTGTCAGGTCGTGCTCTCTCCGCCTCCTACTATCTCAGGCGTGTGCCAGAGCTTTTTGATTAAGTACTTAAATTACAACGGGTGTGTCGAGGCACACAGGAGCGATTCCGATTTTGAGAGCGCCACGTGGCGCGTGTATCTCGGCCGATCCAACTCGATGTGGCGCACTAAACATGAATTGGTGAAGCTTCTCGATACCCAAGGGAACACAGTGGATGCGTTCAGCTACTAGGAAAAACGGTACAAAAAGAGTAGATTACGAAAATGAGCGCGCCCGTATGGACTACCATACTGTGCGCTCGTTCGGAGAAAGAGAATGACTGAGGCCACTCATTCTCTTTTCCTCACTCGCGCCCGTAGCTCAGTCTGGTAGAGCAGCGGCCTTTTAAGCCGTGGGTCGATGGTTCAAATCCATCCGGGCGCACATAAAAAATCCGCCTAAATTGTAGTAATATGGACGTATGGAATACATAAAGAAGAATGTGTCTCTGGTTCTAGGAATGGCTATCCCTGTGCTGATGATTATATTCGTTGCCGGCAGCATCTATCTGCCAGGACTCTTTATTCAACCAAGATTCAACTTCTTGTACGCAACCGGCGGTGACAATTATTACTATAACGGCGGTCAACAATATGTAGTCCAGAATGGTGTGTTGGTACAAAATGAAAAGAAAAATCAACCCCCAACTGGAACAATAACCGAATCAAGATTGTTCCTGTATGACGTCACTCGGGATGAAAGTCGTGAGATTTCATTCGATGAAGCTCGAGGAATGAATCTGAATTCGAATCTAGTATCTCCTGATGACTTTGAGGTGGTCCCTGGCGGCAGAGGTGGGGGCATCTTCCCTTTCGACTTTAACTCTGGAGTTGACTACAACGCTCGATACGTTCAAGGTCATAATGTTAGTAAGAAAATTAATTGGGTGCGTTCAAGCGGAACCTATTATTACAACGACTTCCATTTCTTAGGATGGATAAAACAATAAACTACTATGGCAACAAAAGAAGAGACTCTGCAGTACGTCCAGACGCTCGGAGAACTCCAGGTAGTTACCAAAGAGGAGCTTATTGCGGCATTTGATACTGGGAAAGGTGTCCGTGCTGATCACACTCTTATCAAAAAACTCGATATTGCCGAGATTCTCTATTACATAGGCGGTGCAATTGTGTTCCTGGGCATCACCATCCTGCTCGCACAAAACTGGTCAACGCTCAGCTTCAGCACGAAAGTATTGGCGACCTTGGGTACTGGCATCGCCGCGTATTTCGCAGGGCTCGTGTTTAACAAGGACGTACGCACAGAGGCCGTCGGCTCTGCATTCTTCCTCATATCCGCATTGGTTATGCCCGTCGGTTTGTATGTCGTCTTCGACAAGGCGGGTCTTGATATGAACAGCTCCGGCACGCACAGTCTCATATCGGGGATACTCCTTGGTGCGTTCCTCTTGTCATATGCTTTGTCTCGAAAAAACGTCTTTCTGTTATTCAGTATTCTCTTCGGTACCGAATTCTTCTTCAACTTGACGAGCTTCATGATTGGAAGCGGTCCGTACTTCGATGGATGGAAATTCTCTGAATACCGCACACTCGTTGTCGGCATCTCTTATATGTTCTTGGGTTACGCATTCTCGAAAAATGAGCACGCGCCTCTCTCCGGCTTCCTTTATGGTTTTGGTGTTCTTGGTTTCCTTGGTTCTGCGATGTTTCTTGGCGGATGGAAGCCAAACCAGAATGTGTTCTGGGAGTTAATCTATCCAGTACTTATCTTTGGGACGTTATTCCTCAGTGTCTATGTTAAGAGCAGATCATTCCTGACATGGGGTACGATCTTCCTCATGATGTATATTCTCAAGATTACCTCCGAATATTTCTCAAGTGGGCTCGGTTGGCCGCTTGCTCTGGTTATCGCCGGACTCGCAATGATCGGAATTGGGTATTTGTCTCTTTCACTCAAAAATAAATACTTCTCCGCTTAAACCCCTGCCCCGAGATCAAGCGTATCGTCGATGCGGATTTGAGAAACGAACTCAGGTACGTGCGAGACGAGTATCATCGCACCTTCATACTGATCCAGCGCCTTCGCGATAATAGGCAGGTGGCGGAAGTTGATATGGTTGGTCGGCTCGTCGAGTATCAGCAGCCCCGGCTTCTCGAGCACGAGTGAGCAGAAGGCTACCAAGCCCTTCTGCCCTTCTGAGAGGTTGCCGATCTTGGTGAAGATGGTGTCACCCGTAATCAAGAAGCTCGCCGCGACCGACCGCATTCTCTCGTCGTCGGGCTGTCCCATAGCGGCTCGTAGTGCGTCGTAGACGGTGGCATCGAAGTCGAGTGTGGAAAAGTCTTGACGATAATAACCCACCTTCACCCCCTTCGTAATCATCGAACCCTCGGGGGTGCCGAGCACGATGCGTTCTAGCAGTGTGCTCTTACCGATACCGTTTGGCCCCTTCAAGAGGAGGTGCTGGTTCTTACGCAGGTTCACGTTTGCCTTCTTCGTCACTGGCTTGTGATCCTTGTGCACAGTATACGAGGTGAGTGAGAGTACCACCCCGCTTAAGCCCGGCTGTGCAGGGATAATGAAGGGGCGTATCGTCTTATCCTCTTTGCGCACATCCACCTTCTCCTCTTCCATCTCCTCGACCTCAGTGCGCATCTTCTTAGCGACAAGACGCATCTTGCCGCCCTTCTGCGCGAAGAAGTTTGCCTTCTCTTTATTCTCTTGGATCTTCTTCGCGAGCTGCGCGTTCTTCCTATTCTCCCGGTCAATACGCGCGAGAATGTCCGCCTGCACATCAGTGTAGTTGCCCTGATACTGCTCGATCTTACGCGTGTACACATCGAGATAGAGCACGCCGGTGGTAAACGCGTTTAAGAACTCGGCATCGTGCGAGATGACGATAACCGTCTTGTCGTAATCAACGAGGAACTGTGTGAGGTGCTCGATGCCTGCTTTATCTAAATTATTTGTTGGTTCGTCCAAGAGAAGTAAATCCGGATTCTGGATGAGCGCCGAGGCGAGGAGAAGGCGCGCCTGCTGGCCGCCCGAGAAGCTCTTCACCACACGGTCGTGGGGCGCCTTCAGGTTCACCGTCTCGAGCACCGCATCAATCTTGGGGTCGATATCGTACACCTTCTCCTTGAAGCACTTTTCAAAAAATGCCTGCACAGTTAGATCGAGATCGCCGCGCGGTATCACCTGCGCCGCGGTCGCCACCGTGAGCCCGCGCGAGACGTGTATCTCTCCCGATTCGGGCTTCTTGGCTCCCGTCATCAACGTGAAGAGGGTCGACTTCCCCGCGCCGTTCTGACCCATCACCGCTATCTTCATCCCGCGGCGAATAGGAAAATCGACCTCCTCGAGAATCGGCTTGTTCACCCCATACCCGAAGGAGACTCCCTCGAACCGTATAATGCTTTCTTCTTTTGCCATCGACTCACCCTACTACCAAGTGAGCAGAGTAACAAATAAATGTTTTCATTTATTTGTTCGAGGCGAACGCAGGAAGAAAGCTTTGCTTATTTCATTCTTCAATAATTAAAAAGAACGGGCGCTCGTCGTAACGAGCGCCCGTAGTGCCGCTGTGCAGCAGTTATGCCGCCGTGCCGTTGAAATAAACCCCCGCCGAGGGTGCATTTGGGAAATCGTGTGGCGTGTCGAGACGGTCGAGAAGATCGATCGCATCTTCGTATTGTTCCACGCGAACCAACTCGAAAAGATGTTGTGCTGTCTCTCGGCTGATGTGTCCCAGCGCCGCCGCGTCCTTCAAGGACGCAAGTGTTCGAGACAAATTTTTCTCTTCAAGCGCCTTTTTCAGTTGCTTCAAACTTTCTTTCATGACGTTCTCCTCTCAATGAACCAACCAGCACTATACCACTCCCTAGCAAGAAAGTACAGGGCTAGATGCTGAGCGCGAAGCGCTCGAGAGATTCGGAGAGCGAGAGGCCGCCACGACGGGCGTCTTGAAGGAGAGAGATGAGAGCGAGCGATAGTTGTCGTGATTCTTGCACAGTCCATACTCGGCTTCCCTTTTCCATCAAATCACGTGCCTTCCAGTGGAGGAGCCCGTGGAGCATCTCGGGAGCGTCGCCCGCGTGCAGTGCGCGTGTGACCTCGAGCCAGAGCTTCTCGCGCGAGCGGCTCGCGAGCGCGTTTACGAGATTTGAGTTAAACCCGCGCGCGTCTTCACGCGCGAGCGCTTTGTCGAATTTGTATTCGAGCTTCGCCTTCACTCCAATCTTCTTTGCCTTTGCGGCGAGCAATTTTGGTGCGAGGATGACGATGACATTTTCAGATTCGGCGAGTATGTCGATGTAGTCATCGAGCACTGCCTTTGTTTCCTCTTCACTCTCTTGATAGGGATCGTCGATGAGGGTGAGGGTGCGCTTCGCGAAGAGACTGTTCGCTGTCGCCGCTTCGAGCAGCGCACCCTCGCTAAGCTCCTCGCGCGCGAGACGCACATATGCGAGATTTGGTTCCTTCTCGCGTGCCTTCGTGACCCACTCAAATGCCTTCCGTCGCGCCTTCTCGCTATCACTGCCGTAAAAGAGGTACAACATATTAGAGCGGCTTCATCTGCCCCCAGTTCGGACCCACCTTCGGCATCGCGATGAGCGGCACTCCGCGTGTCTCCTCTTCTCCCAACACGCTCTCCATAATGTTCTGTACCCGCTCCGCGAGCTCTTTCACCCTTGATTCACGTATCTCGTACACCAGTTCGTCATGCACCTGGAGAAGGAGGTGTGCGTCCTCACGCGCTTTCTCCGCATCCAGCATCGTGTCTACGCGCACCATCGCGAGCTTGATGATATCTGCCTGCGTCCCTTGTATTGGTGCGTTAATCGCCATACGCTCCGCCTGTGCGCGCACATAGGGGAGGGTCGACTTCATCTCGGGGAATTGGCGTCGACGTCCGAAGAGCGTCTCGGTGTAGCCGTTTTTACGCGCGAAGCCCTTGGTGCTCTCGAGATACTCCGAGAGTGTTTTGAATTGGCCGAAGTATGCTTCGTAGAACGCGTGCGTCTCGGCGGTCGTGGTGCCCAGTTGTTGCCGGAGTGCGTTGATACCCATTCCGTAGAGGATACCGAAGTTGATTACCTTGGCTCGTCGACGCATCTCTGCGTCAACCGCCTCGGGCTCCACGTGGAACACTTGTGCGGCCACCTCTTTGTGCACGTCGCGTCCACTTTTAAAGATTGCACAGAGCTTTTCATCACCCGAGAGAATAGCCGCTAGGCGCAGTTCTATCTGCGAGTAGTCGAGTGCGAGGAGCTGCCACCCCGCAGGTGCGATGAAGGCGTCGCGAATAGCGCGGCCGCGCTCGGAGTGGAGCGGGATATTCTGCAGATTCGGATTCTGACTCGCCATGCGCCCCGTGGTGGTACCCGTCTGGACAAATTCTGCGTGTAGGCGGTGTTGTGCGTCGAGCATCGGTGGGAGATTGTCGATATAGGTACTAAGGAGCTTCTTCAGTTCGCGATATTCGAGGATGTTGCCGATAATCGGATGCGCATCGCGGAGCTTCTCGAGTTCACTCTCGCGCGTGGAGCGCTGGCCGCCTGCCGTCTTCTTCATCCGCTCCGGCGTAATCCCGAGCTCGTCAAAGAGGACGTCTCCGAGCTGCTTGGGCGAGCTGACGTTGAACTCGCGTCCCGCGAGCGCGTAGATTTCTTTCTCAATCTCCTCAAGATCAGCTCGATACTTCTTAGCGAGCTTCTCGAGCACTCCTGTGTCGACGAGGATGCCGTGCACGCCCATCTCACGCGCGATAGGGATGAGCGGCTCCTCAATTTGTTCGTATACCTCGCGCAGACGCCCCGCAGCGCCCACCAGCTTGGTGAGCTCCGCGTCTGCCTCGGCAAAGGTCGTCTGCTTGGTGTACGCGAGGATGTCATCAAGTGTGGGACTGGTGAAGTCCGAGGCGAGGAGCCAGAGCTTCACCTGCGCCTTGGCGAAGAGTAGTGGATCGACAACCTCTTCGGGAACAAGCTCTTGCTGTGCCCCTTCACTCTCTCCGATTTCGTCTGATGTCTTTACGAGGACAGAGCGCGCCCGCTCACGCAGAGAGCGGAAGCCAAGATCCTCAAAGAGCGCGAGTACTTTTTTAAAATCCACCGTATCGTGCCACACACGCTCCGGGAGCGCGAAGGCGATTGGCGCGTCGGTACGAATAGTCGCGAGTGACTTCGAGAAACGCGCGTCCTCCTCGTGTTCCTTCAGAAGCGCGATGATGCGCGCCTTAATCCCCTTCTCCAAGAACTTCTTGTCGCTCTTGGCGAGCGCGGTATAGATTTTTTCAATTGAACCGAACCCGGTGATAAGTTCGGTCGCGGTCTTCTCGCCGATGCCCTTAACGCCCTTAATGTTGTCCGAGGGGTCGCCACGGAGCCCTTTATAGTCGGGGATGAGTGCGGGTGCGAAGCCGAATCGCTCCTCCACTGCTTTTTCATCATAGAGGATCGTATCGTTCAACCCCTTCTTCAGGGTGTAGACGCGCACGCGCGCACCATCAACACACTGCAGCGTGTCCATATCGCCCGAGGCGATGATAACGTCCACGTCTTTGTTCTCCCTGAGCTCGTGGGCAATGGTCCCGAGCAGATCGTCGGCCTCAAACCCTTCTCTCTCGTAGAGCGGGATAGAGAACGCTTCAAACACTTTCCTTGATTCTCCCAGCTGCTCGGCGAGCGCGTCATCAATCTTGGCGCGCGTCCCTTTGTAGTCAGCGAAAGCCTCGTGACGGATGGTCGGCTTCGGCAGGTCGTAGCAAGCAGCAATGTAATCAGGCTTTAAGTCGGTGACAATCTTAAGCAGCATCGTGACAAGACCATAGAGCGCGCCAGTGGGCGCGCCAGTGGGGCTGGTGAGCTCTGCCGCAGCAAGCGCGTGATACGCACGATGAATAATCGCGTGGCTATCGAGCAGCACTATCCTCTTCTTGCCAAGTTTACCGCGCATATGAAATAGTTCTTGAATCGTCGATATTCACGGTTATTGAAATCTTTACTGTTGGGACTGGAAGTATGTCAGCGACCTTCTCAGGCCATTCGAGCAGGATAAGGTTACTACTGTCCTTCATTAGCTCATCGAAGCCGAGTGCCGCGAGCTCGGCGCCTTCTTCGAGCCGATACGCGTCGATATGCACGAGATGTTTAAAAGGAAAATCGGGCTTCTCTATTTTATAAATCTTCTCGAGCACGAAGGTGGGACTCGTCACCGACTCCTCAACACCGAGCGCCCAGGCGACCGTCTTGGTAAACGCTGTCTTCCCTGCTCCAAGGTCGCCCGAGAGCGTTACCAGGGTCGCTCGCTCTCCCGGGACGAGCGTATTCAAAAACCGAGTGGCCTCTGTCTCGAGCTCTGCTAGGGTCCGTATTGTCTGCTCCATAGGGGTAATTGTACCGCTGAAAACAAAAGTGCGCCCGCCTTCCTTAGAAGACGAGCGCACGGGTGGAGCTTACCGATGGTGCCCACCACCAAACCGGAAGTCCAGTCGGATTGCCGGGTAGTAATACATCAGCGGCGGATAGTAGTACGGATACACCGCAACCGGCCTCTCGATCACTACCGGCTTGGCGATGCACACCCACCGGCCGCCCGTCAGCACCCATTCGCCAGGTGCGGCGCATTCTGCTGCTTGCTGCTGCGCGGGTGTTTGCTGGGGCGCTCGTGACGTCGGCTCTGGAGTGGACGTCGTGCTGACGTTGTAGGTCGCACATCCGCCCAAGACTGTCGTGAGGACAATAAAAAGAACAGCGGAAAGGTTTTTCATGGCGCACCTCCTAAGTTTGTGGGGTACCGTCTACCTTCAACGGCCTAGGGCTATTATATACCCCCAAATGGTACTTTGTCAAGCCCCCTGCTTTGGAGCGTGTGCGGATGGTAATATGACGTATATGGACCTCCCTTTCGACACCACGCACGTTGATGCCGAGCTTGCTGAAGTGCGCGAACGCGAAGAAGAAGATGTCGCGCGCATCCTCTCCGAGAAGTACGACATACCTTATGTCGACCTCTCGCTGAAGCAGATTGACACGGACGCGCTTCGCATCATCCCCGAGGCAGACGCGCGTGCCGCTGAGGCTGCCGCCTTCGCGAAGGCGGCGAAGGTGCTCTCGGTCGCGATACATACGCCAAATAGCCAAGCGCTCAATAAGCTCGCCGCCGATCTCGCCGAGCGCGGTTACTCGATGAAGACGTTCCTCGTTTCGCGGAAGAGCCTTGATAAGGCTTTTGAACGCTATAGCGAGCTCTCCTTCGCGACCGAATCGAAGTCGGGCGTCTTTACGGTTACCGAAGAAACGCTCACGAAGCTCTCCTCGGGGAAGCTTCAGGATGAGCTTGAAGTGGCGGTGACCGAGAAGTCGCTTGATCGTGTTTCGCGCGTCCTCGAGACAATCTTTGCCGGAGCCTTTTCTCTGCGCGCCTCTGACGTCCACTTTGAGCCGGGCGAGGAGAAGACGCTCCTGCGCCTGCGCATCGATGGTCTCCTCTCTGACGCTTTCTTCTTTGATCCAGCAACGTATCACCAACTTAATTCACGCATCAAGCTGCTCTCGGGAGTGAAGCTGAATGTCACAAACCAGGCTCAAGATGGGCGCTTTAGTATCGTGCGCGGCGAGAGTCAGATCGAGACGCGTATCTCCTTCATCCCCGGCAATTATGGTGAGTCTATTGTGATGCGTATTCTCGACCCCGAAGCGACCAAGGTCTCCTATAAGGAACTCGGTATCCACCCCAAGCTCCTTGAACGTCTCGAACGAGAAATTCGTCGGCCCAACGGTATGCTGCTCACCACCGGCCCCACCGGCTCTGGTAAGACCACCACGCTTTACTCCTTCCTCCGCGAGATCCATTCACCCGAAACAAAGATTATTACGATAGAAGACCCAATCGAGTATCATCTCGACGGCATCGTGCAGACGCAGGTGGAGGGAACCAAGTACACCTTCGCCGAAGGGTTGAAGTCAATCGTGCGTCAGGATCCGGACATCATTATGGTCGGTGAAATCCGCGACGCCGAGACAGCAGATATCGCTATCCAGGCAGCACTCACCGGGCACTTCGTCTTCTCGACACTCCACACCAATGATGCGGCAGGAACTTTCCCGCGCCTTGTCGACCTCGGTGCAGACCCGAAATCGTTTGGTTCGGCGGTCACTGTCTCGATGGCACAGCGCCTCATCCGCAAGCTCAATCCGGACAAGCGGAAAGAACGTCCGCTCACTGCAGAGGAGAAGACGATGATTGCTAAAGTGTTTGAGCCGCTCGCGGACAAGTCGCTTATTCCTGAAAAGATAGAGACGGTGTGGGATCCGATAGATGTTGATAGCTATCACGGCCGCGTCGGTCTTTATGAAGCGATTTTTATGGACGATGAGCTCGCCGACTTCCTCCGCGATAATCCTGCTGAAAATCAGATTGCAAAAATGGCGAGCAAGCAGGGCTACCTCACGATGGCTCAAGATGGTGTCATCAAGGCGCTTGCAGGCATCAGCTCTCTCGCTGAAGTCGCTGGTGCTGTCGACCTCCCGTACTAAATACAAAAATCCCGTCCATATTCCTCAAGGCAAAACCCGCATAAATGCGGGGTGGACGAGACACCTGAGGAGTCTCCCAGCAATCGCACCGAAGTACGAGAACCAGGAAGTCCTTGGGGAAACGCCCGAAGCCGTCAAGCCTTGCCTAGAGGAGTATGAACAGGATCAACAATCTGTGCTAGAATGTTAGCATAGCGCTTTTTTATGTCAACCCTTCGACCAAGCTCAGGGCGGGGACCCTCCCAAGTGAACTTCCCCGCCGAACCGGGTAACCATGTGCTCGATGCTGCGCTGCGGCCCAGTGAGTGGGACGACTATGTCGGCCAGAAACAGATTAAGGCGAACGTCCGCATCTCTATAGACGCGGCTAAGAAGCGCGGGGGGATGCCCGAACACATCCTCTTCTATGGGCCACCAGGGGTCGGTAAGACGACTCTCGCTCACCTCGTCGCGACGACGCTCGGATCACCGCTGAAGAGCACCTCGGGTGTCGCGATAGAGCGCGCGAGCGACCTCGCTGCTATTCTCACCAACCTCGAACCGAGCACGGTCCTCTTTATCGATGAGATTCATCGTCTCTCCCACAAGATAGAAGAGCTCCTCTACCCCGCACTCGAGTCGGGACACCTCGATATTATCCTCGGCAAGGGTCCTTCAGCGCGCACCGTGGAGCTTGCGCTTCCCCCTTTCACCCTTGTGGGGGCTACCACGCGCGCTGCAGAGATCTCGGGACCGCTGCGCTCACGCTTTGGCGGTGGCACCTACCAGCTCGATTTTTACAGCGACGAAGACCTGCGTGACATCATCGCCCGGTCGGCGAAGCTCCTCGGGCTCGAGGCCCCCGCGGACGTTATCGAGCACATCGCCGTGCGCAGCCGCGCGACCCCGCGTGTCGCGAATGCGCTTCTAAAGCGCGTTCGCGACTTCTCCGAGGTACACGAACGCCCTCTCTCGGTCGCGCTCGCCGACGAAGCGTGCGAGCTCTTCGGTATCGACGCTTTTGGTCTCACTAAGGACGATCGTCGCTATCTCGAGATGCTCCTCGCGAGCTTCCGCGGCGGCCCAGCTGGTATTAATGCCCTCGCCGCCGCGCTCCACGAAGACCCCGACACTATCGAGCACGTCTATGAGCCGTTTCTTCTCCGCCTCGGCCTTATCGAGCGCACCTCCTCTGGTCGTGTCCTCACTGCTAAAGGTCGCGAGTATCTGCAAGGATAATTCTTGCACAATTGTTGCGCCCTGAGTCAATCTTGCTATACTGAAACTAATCACCACGAAGAAGACCCCTGTAGAGTTCCGTCTCTACCGGGGGCTTTTTCATTTCAGCTCGAGAACTGTCCGTTTATCAGCGATATAAGCTATAGGTGCATTCGTCCTCTTCAATAACAGAGAGCATTTCTCCTTTTTACTCGGCGATAAGATAGTCGCGAATTGACCGCGGTCACAGAGGAACTTCACGAGCTCTGCATAATCTCCATCGCTCGATACGAGAACCGCACGTTCCATCTTCTTTTCATACGCATCCCGCATCGCATACAACACCAGGTCGGCATCGCAATTTCCTTTCGGCTTCCCTGTTCCGTCATAAGTAACTTCTTTGAAGACAAGGATAAAGCCACATTCCTGCAGATACGCATATAATCCTTTGTATTTCGGTATGAGCCCGATGAAGAGGTACGCTTGTTTAACACCGTATTTTTCTTTGAGCAGGATGTGCAGTCTCTGGTAATCAAGACGCCAACCGAGATCGCTCATCGCGTTGTGGAGATTCGCACCATCTATATATGCGTGATTCGTGAGAGGCTTTTGCATGGAAAAATCTTAACACGGCGTGGGTATCTGCAGCATTAGCCAGCCATCTACTACTTCACTCGCGACGCCCACTCCCCTCTCGTCCAGTTCACTCCATCGGTAGAATACTCGAAGTAGTAGGTGAGATGCGAATCCACTGCGGGATTAGTGGCATAGGGGCTCGTGGCCTGAGCGAAGACTTGGTAGCCGAGAGGATCATAGGCATAAGCGGGGTTGATGAGGGATGGTCCGTTCTGATAAGGACCGGAGATAGTGGGAGCGGGAGGAGGGGTGCAGAGGGAGTTGGCGGGAGTAGCGGGAGCGGCAACACCACAGACACCAGAGCAGTTGTAGGTGCCTGTTGCCGTGTTGGTCATACCGCAGCCGTTAGCTGCTGAAGTAAGGGTGCAGGGGGTGTTGTAGTTAGATGGTACGAATGGTGCAGTTGCCGAGCACGTTCCGTCACAACTGACTGTTCCGACATTATTCCCACAAGCATTCGTAGCGGAAGTGCAGAGATTGCCATAGTTAGATGGTAGAGCGGGCACGGTTGCGGTACACGTCCCACCACAATCAATGATTCCTGTATTGGCCTGTCCACAGATGTTGGGAGAGGAGGTGCAGGAGGTGCCATACCCATAAGGATTTGGGAGAGTGAAAGCGGAACAGGAGCCGTCACATTGAGTAATGCCGTAATTAGCCTGACCACACGCATTTGAGACGGAGCAGAACGTGCCTGAGTTTGGAGCGCAACAGATCACGGATTGTGTTTGAGTTGGGGCCGGCAAGATATCACCGAACACGTGCCCGGCCGGGAGTCCGCCGATCCAAGTAATTAAATTGCCGTTTGTATTAATTGCCCTACCCCCTTGCCCACCCGCAATTGTGCTAGCGTATCCTGCACCCCCCACAGCTCCCCAACCGCCACCACCGCCACCACCATCACCACCATAACCACTAGTAGTTTGGAGACCTGGATTACCTCCAGAACCGCCAGCATTACCACGACCTCCGCTACCACCGACTCCCGGGAGTATTCTCCCGCCACCACCGCCACTTGCACTACCAAAACCACCGCCAAATGCTCCTCCTCCTCCTCCGGCACCGCCGCCTAAACCCGATGGTATTAATTCTCTGTCTCCTATTCCATCATTTCCTATATTTCCAACACTACCCCCAATACCACCACTAACCAAATAATACGCTCCCCCGGCAGTACCCCCAGTACCGCCACCAGCGCCGCCACCGCCACCACCACCGCCAGAGCCACCACCACCGCCCCCGCCTGCAATATACCCTTGCGAACTGTCTATAGTCACTGGAATAGTAACGAACATAGCGTCCCCTCCATTCTGGCCATAAATAAGCGGGACTATATAGAAGTAACCCCCGCCATCTCCACCCTTACCAATGATGTACCCATTGTTGATGATAGTCAGGCCGGTGTTCTCTGGGAATCCCCAAGTATCAAGCGCTGGGAGATACGTACTGTCAGACCATACATACACGCCGCTGTTTATTGTGAGCACGACCTGCATGCCGTAATTCCAACCCGCCGCTACAGCGGCAGTATAGACGCTATAGTTCTGAGTATTGGTAGTGAGAGTGAGATATAGGGTAGAACAATTCCCTGCCTGGGCATCGACTGGTATCGGAGAGAACATCCCAACTCCCGCGAAAATTGAAATCAGGAGGATGTTTCGCTTTTTCATACAAAGCTTTCCAGCATGTCTATTGTAGTGGTGATGAGGACGCTGTTTGAGGAAAAGTCTCAAAAAGTATCCTTGTCGCAACAGGTGTCTCTGATGCTGGAGTATTTCTAGGCATTATCGTTAAAATAACATCCCCTATACGAAGATTGATTAGAGAACTCTTTTGCAAAGTAAATGGGGCGGGAGGAATCGGACCAAGAGGAGTCACAGTACCATTTGCCCTTGCTGTTTTCAGTTTCGCACTAAAGGTGACTTGTTCGGCTTGGTATGTCTTCTGGTCTTTTTGTATCATCCGCTCAAACGTGGTACTAGAATTGGTACCAATCTGGTAGGTAACAGGTTTCGCTGATCCGGTGATATATGTTTGTATCGTGACTGTCGTACCAGTAATACCACTGATCTTCCCCACGATAGTTTTCACTTCTGCTGGTGTCTGACCTTGTGGTTGCTTCGCTGAAGCACCCTTTACGAAACCATCAGCATAGCCAGCTCGCCAGGCGACAGAGATCATCATAATAGACGCTGAGACGGCAGTGGTGAGGGCGAGCGCGATGACGAGCTTGTTTCTTTGCATAACGCATCTCTATTGTACCCCACTCTTACTGATACAGTAGTTATTTCAGTTTGTAATCAGGTTTTGCTATAGTTCCCATATGTCCGGTCACAGTAAATGGTCACAGATTAAGCGACAGAAGGGCGTCACTGACGCGGCACGCAGCCGTGTCTTCTCACGTTTCGCGCGACTCGTCGCTCTCGAGTCGAAGAAGGCAAACGGTATTCTTACGGCCCCTGGTCTTACTGCCGCTATTGCGCGTGCTAAGGCCGCTAATATGCCCAAGGAGAACATCGAGCGTGCCATCGCCAAAGGGGCGTCAAAAGATTCTGGTAATCTCGAGCAAATCGTCTATGAAGCCTACGGCCCCGCGGGTGTCGCTGTTATCATCGATGCTCTGACTGACAACAAGAACCGTACGACTCCCGAGATTAAACACTTGTTTGCTAAACAAGGTCTCGAGGTTGCCGCTCCTGGTTCTGCTACCTGGGCCTTCACTAAGGTCGGTGCGAGATATATCCCGAACGAGCCGCTCACCGACGTCTCGGGTGCTGATGAGGAGAAGCTTGGCGCGCTCCTCGAGATGCTCGACGAACACGAAGACGTCCAACAGGTGTTCACCAATGCGCGTGGCTATGAGAGCACCGACGATGAGAATACTGGCGATTGACCCGGGCTACGACAGACTCGGTATCGCAGTCATCGAGGGAGACCCCTCGCGCCCGACACTTCTGATGAGTGATTGTGTCCAGCCGGAGAAAGGCGCTCGTGAGGTGCGCCTTGCTCACGTATCTCGTGCCGTCACTGGTGCGATAGCAACGTATACCCCTGATGCTGTTGCTCTCGAGACGCTCTTCTTCAGTATCAACAAGAAGACGGCCATCGGTGTCGCTGAGGCACGCGGCGCTATCCTCGCAGCTGCTGGTCTCGCTTCCCTACCCATCATCGAGTGCTCTCCACAACAGATAAAACTCGCGGTCACCGGCCACGGCGGCTCTGATAAAGCCGCTATTGCGCTGATGATTCCGCGCCTCCTACCTCTCCCCCCGAAGAAACGCCTTGATGACGAACTCGACGCGATTGCGGTGGGCATCACAGCGCTTGCGTTCGGTCTTCCTGCTCACTAATCCACACCCCGCAAAACGCCCCCTTGCGTGCGGTATTTTTTTTGGTACATATATTCATATGTTGGATGACCCGGATGAAATTCTTGATGAAAATCTCGAGGACGATCTCCTCGAGGAAGACGGCCTCGATGCTCATAGTGAAAACGATGGGCACGATCGATTTTCTGAAGATAATTTCGAAGAAGAAACTCATTAAAATGGTACCATAGCCGTATGACTTCTCGTCAGACGGTCTTATGGAGACATAAGCTCCTCATACTGTTTTTTCTTGTGTGTGGAGTAGGTTTCCTCGCGGCGGGAAGCCTCCTTATTGCTGTCGCACTCACCCCCGTTCCAGATATTCATTCCTTTGCTGCTCGCCAGGTCGATCAATCGACCAAGATTTACGACCGCACCGGGCAAGTCCTGCTTTATGACTATAATCGCGACACGAAGCGGAGTATCGTTCCTATCTCAGACATCTCTCCAAATACGATTAACGCCACTATCGCTATCGAGGATTCGAGTTTTTATGAACACGGCGGTATCCGTCTTACCTCTATCTTCCGTTCTATCTTCATTAATATCCTTGCTGGTTCCCTCTCGCAGGGTGGCTCGACGATTACCCAGCAGGTGGTGAAGAATGAGCTCCTCACCAATCAGAAGAGTTTCGTTCGTAAAATTAATGAATGGGTCTTGGCGATTAAACTCGAGCAGATGTACTCAAAGGAGCAGATTCTAGAATCTTATTTAAACAATATCCCTTACGGTGGGACGCTCTATGGGATTGAAGCGGCAGCTGAATCTTATTTCGGACGACCGGCCAAGGATCTCTCGATTGCACAAGCTTCCTACCTCGCCGCGATGATCCAAGCCCCCTCCTTCTACTCCCCATACGGCGCGAACCGTGCTGCACTCGACACCCGTAAGGATCTTGTTATTGAGCGTATGCATAAGCTCGGTTTTATCGATGACGCCGCCTTTGCGAGTGCGAAGACAGAGCAAGTCTCGTTTGCTCCTGCGGGCCAGAACTCTATCATCGCACCACATTTCGTGTTCTATATTCTTGGTCAACTTGAGAACGCGTATGGCTCCCAGGCACTGACGTCGGGCCTTCGTGTAATCACCACACTCGACGCTGATCTTGAGGTGAAGGCAGAATCAATCTTAAATACCTACGCCCTCCAGAATGTGAAGAATTTCAACGCGACCAACGCCTCGCTGATCGCGCTTGATCCTGCGACTGGCCAGATTCTCGCGATGGTCGGATCACGCAACTTCTTTGATAAAGATATTGACGGCCAGTACAATGCAACTCTCGCGTCTCGCCAGCCGGGCTCGACGATGAAACCCTTCATCTACTCCCTCGCTCTTATGAAGGGCTACACACGCGACACCATTGTCTTTGACACTCCAACGCAATTCTCGACCGCCTGCAAACCTTCTGACATTAATAATAAAGTGGGGACCACACCGCCCTGCTACTCTCCTGGGAACTTTGATAACACCTACCGCGGCCCAATGACCTTTGAGACCGCACTCGCCCAATCAATCAACGTCCCCGCAGTGAAAGTGCTCTACCTCGTCGGCATCCAACAAGCCATCAATCTTGCTAAGTCGTTCGGCCTTTCAACTCTTGGCGATCCGAACCAATATGGCCTCACACTCGTGCTCGGCGGCGGCGAAGTGCGCCTCCTTGATCTCACAGGGGCCTACTCAGTATTCGCAAATGACGGTGTTCTCAACACCCCGACAGGTATCCTTGAAGTGAAGGGTGCTGCGGGTGCCACCCTCCAGTCATATGCGGCAAATCCTTCCCAAGTGTTGCCAAGCAACATTGCGCGCGATATGTCAGCAATGCTCTCCGACGCTCCTGCGCGTGTTCCAGAGTATGCACTCAACTCACCAATGTCCTTCCCTGGCTATGATGTCGCGGTTAAGACGGGTACGACCAACGATACTCGTGATGCTTGGACGGTCGGCTATACCCCTTCTATCGCCATAGGCGTCTGGGTTGGTAATAACGACAATACACCAATGGTGAAGACGATTGCTGGTTTCATAGCCGTGCCGATGTGGCACGAGGTAATGGCCTACGCACTTTCAAAATATCCAGAAGCTTATTTCGGAGAGCCTGATTCTATCTCTTCTGGGGTACCCCCAATGCTTCGTGGTGAATGGCGTATTCCAGACGCAATAGGAACTATCGCCCCACACGATCTCCTCTACTGGACGGATAAAAATAACCCCCAAGGGGCCCCGCCGACAAATCCCGCACAAGATCCCCAGTATGCGTACTGGGAATATGGTGTGCAGTTTTGGTATACCACTCATCCTGAACTCTTTATTGGTGGCCCATTACTCCCCGTACCGCTCTCTTCTGTTTCAACTACAGCACCGTAACTCTACTGATTCATCGGTGAAACGAGGTAGAGGAGTGAGGTGTCTCCAACACCCTTGATGATAAGTGGGCGGCCGATACCCGCAGCAAGAAGCGAGAGACTCTCGGCATTAGTAAGTGCGAGCACCGCTGAGAGATACCGGTGATTAAACGAGAGGTCGAGTGCAGTTCCAGATATGTTTGCAGAGATTGTCTCGGTGGATTCTCCAATATCAGTATTTCGCGCGAATAATATAAATTTATTCTTCTTCTGATCGAAGCTGATACGTATTTTCTGGAATGCATCTGAGAAGATAGTTGTTCGTTTTAGTGCGGTCTCAAAATCTTTCCTAAGTATTACCGCTTCAACAACAGACTCTTTTGGAATTATTTGCCGGTAGTCGGGGTAGGTTGCGTTCGTAAGACGCGAAACGAGCATACCACCCTGACTCACAAAAGCGCATTGGTGCTCATCAAATGAAATAATAATATCGTCATCTGGAAGTGCTTGCGCTATATCGAGTGCATTCTTCGCGGGAATAAGGAATTTTCCTTGTGTCCCTTTATTAGTGAGGGGAACTTTCTTTTCTGCGAGCCTGAATGAGTCTGTTGCAACAGCTGTTAATACTCCTCCTTCAATAGAAAGATAGATACTTGAGAGTTCTGGGCGGATAGTTGAGGAGGAAGCGCAGGAGGCGATAGTGGTGAAGAGGTTTTTTAAAATGATTCCCGGGAGGATGATTCTATTTTTTGGATTTTCTGGGAATGGAATTGAGGGGAAATCATCGTAAGGAATTGTTTTTATTGAACTTTTCCCTGTGCCGCTTGAGAGTGAAAGAATATCTCCAGTGTGTTCAAGAGTAATACTCCCCTCATTTGTGAGTGATCCAGCAATTTGTTGTAAGACTACTGCGGGGACAGCAACTACTCCTTTTGTAGTACAGGTTCCTTCGAGTTTTAAATCAATACCTGTTTCAAGATTTGTTGCACGTAATTTAATTCCTTCATCTCCAGCAAGAATAAGGATGGATGAGAGTACAGGAAGTGTTCCACTCTTCCGCTCTGCAAAACGAGCAACAGTATGCACTGCTTCAGAGAATATTTTTTTATCTAAAGAAATAATCATACGATGCTTATTAGTATAGTGGATAGTGGGGATAGGTCAAAAAATGCTTGTATATATTGATTATTTTTACTCTTTTCAAAAAGATAACCTGTGTACAATACGTTGAAAGAAGTCATACAAGAAGAGTGCGAATATTCTGAATTTCTTTTGCGAGATCAGTATCAACAACTACTTCACGTTTTATTTTTTCACAGGAGTGGATAACAGTCGTGTGATCACGACCACCAAGTTTTGTTCCAATAGTGGGATATGAAATATTAAAATCTTCTCGAAGGATGTACATAATTACTTGGCGCGGGCGCACCACCTCCCTTCTACGAGTCTTCTCATAAATACTCTCTTCATCAATACCATAAAAAGAAGCAACCTTATCAACGACATTTTTTACAGAAATAGTCTTCTGGGGGCGGGTAAATGATCGGAGTGACTGACGAACTTCAAGAATATCCGGCGCAAAACCTTTTACTTGTGCGTGACAGATAAGATTATTCACCATACCCTCAAGTTCACGAATAGAACCACTCATAGTAGTGGCGACATACTCAACCACTTCATCAGAGAGCATCACCCCGTGAGAAGCAGCTTTCCTCTTCACTATCGCCATACGGGATTCAGGATCGGGTTCGCCGATATCTATGGTCATACCACTCGCGAGGCGCCCCTTCAGGCGGTCGGCTATATCAGGAATAGCCGCAGGCGCACGATCAGAGGAGAAAATAATCTGCTTATTAGTGTCGTGAAGTGTGTTAAAGAGATGGAAGAGCTCCTCCTCAGTCTTTAGTTTCTTCGATAGGAACTGCACATCATCCATAATAAGCAGATCATACTGACGATATTTATCTTTAAAACGGTTTGCCGTACCGGCCTGAACCGAGTCAGTGTAGTCGATTGTAAACTTCTCTGAAGTCAGATAAAACGCCTTACGCCCTGGATATTGTTTCTTATACTGATTACCAATAGCTTGAATTAAATGGGTCTTGCCGCGCCCCGTGTCACCGTAAATAAAGAGAGGGTTATAGGTGATACCAGGACGCGTAAGCACCGCCTGCGCTGCTGCATAAGCGAGATTATTAAAGGAACCAATGACGAACGTGTCGAAGGTGTAACGTGGGTTTAGACTATCGCTTTTGTTGATATAAAACTCATCAAGCGGAAGTTCGAGTACGCCACGAGTGTTTTTTACCTCCTTCTGCACCTTACGGCGTTCATCCTTCACAATGAGATACTCAATATTGCGGAACTCATAAGAAATATCACGGACAATCTTTAGAAGGAGTGTGTGGAACTTCTTAAGGTACCAGTCTTTGAAGAATTGACTCGGCACGCCGACATAGATAACTCCATCTTCAATCTTTACGATGAAGCTGTTTCGGAACCATGTATTGAAGTTTGCTGGAGAAACAGAGAGTTCAACCTGAGTAAGAATGTATTCCCACAATTCCTTCGGATTCCCTTTGTCCATAATATTCTGGAGTATACGCTTTTACACTAAAACAAGACAGGGTGGTGTTTCGGGGAGAACCTGTTAGTATCATGGGTATAACCTAATTTGCATTCAGTATGGCGAAAATGACCTATCAGCCGAAGAAAAGGAAGCGTGCTAAGACGCACGGCTTCCTTACTCGGAGCAAAACAGCCTCTGGCCGCAAGATTGTCCAGGGCCGTCGGCGTGTCGGACGAAAGAGTCTTACAACGTCCGTCTAGGGTACTGTGTTTCCTCGTCGGAGAAGATTTTCTCGAGCATCCTTCCCTGCGGCGCTCTCTGCGGGGAAGCGACTCTCCTCAGCCAATTTTACGGCCATCATCCCCGCAGCAGCTACGGGGTACGCGGTAGTGGTGCCCAAGAAGATTGCGCGGCTTTCGGTGACACGGCACAGGATAAAACGCCAGATTCTCTCAGTACTCCGTGCTACTCCACTTCTCCCTGCCGCCCTTATCCTCTTCCCGCGCGCGACCGTTGCACGGATGTCTTATCAGGATATACAAGCAGAACTCGCCGATATTCTTTCTAAAATTCGTTAATAACGTACAATACCCTTGTGATCTCTTCTCTCTTCAACTCCTTTTTTTATAACCCGATCTATAACACGCTCGTCGCGCTCGTCGCGCTCGTCCCCGGGGGCGATGTGGGAGTCGCGGTTATCATCCTCACGATAATCATCAGGCTCATTCTGCTCCCTTTCTCACTCTCTGCAGCACGCACTCAACGAGCGATAAAGATACTGGAGCCCAAGATAAAAGAACTGAAAGAGAAGCATAAGGGTGATAAGGAAAAAGAAGCGCTCGAGACACTCGATCTCTACCGCGAAGCGCAGGTGAACCCGTTTGTCAGTATTCTCTCGGCATTTATCCAGATCCCCGTCCTCCTCGCGCTCTATTTTGTCTTCCTCTACGAGCCATTCTCGACTATCAATACCGCCCGGCTCTATACAGCCACACCCCTTCCACATCTCGTGTCGCTCGAATTCCTCGGGATTCTCTCGGTCGCCGGAAAGAGCCTTATTCTTGCGGTTATTGCGGGCCTCACCCAATTCCTCCAGGCACACCTCTCGCTCTCAGGTACGATGAAGCCTTCGGACACAAAAGGAGTTCAGAACGATTTTCAGAAAGTGATGGGAATGCAGCTGAAATATGTATTTCCCTTCCTCATCGGAACTATTTCCTACACCACCTCGAGTGCTATCGCGCTCTACTTTATCACCACGAACCTTGCCGGTTCACTGCAAGAGCTCTATGTCCGCCGCCGGCTTGTCACGGACGGCCTATAGAGAATAGCTCCAGAGAGAGCCATCATTCTTATTAACAAAGACGAGCGTCGTCTCTGATGGGTCGAGCGCAAGTGCCCAGGCATCCAACACATCCTTGGCCTCCTTTGGAAAATCGAGCACGAGCTGTGCATAGCGGCCGGCGACCTGAATCTTCCAGATACGATCAGAGAAGTGCACCGCACCCTGATACCAGTCATCAGGATACACAGCGCCAGCGGGAGACGTTGTCGGAACACCACAGTAGATGGCCGAATCATCAGTAGCCCACACGCATTTATCCGCGATAGTGGCGACCGGGAGAGCAATACTCTCACTGGTAGTAGTGTCTACCAGTTCCAGCTGCATCGTGCCTCCGCGGGCCGAGCTGATAAGAACCCATTTGCCGCTCGGACTCGCAAGCGCGACAAGACCGTTGTGGGCGCCACCGACACGGGAAAAATTCCCAGCGGTATCAACAAGAAATGCGCCACCGGCAAGAGCATTTGAAGGCTTGGTGAAAGCGAGATAATGATCCTTCCCCGCATACGAGAGCCGGAGGGCAGAGAGCGGCGAAGTGAAGATGGAGACCGAATGGGAACCGTCTTTGTTCGAGAGTGAGGCGACAGAACCGTTCACACCAGAGGCGAGCGTCAGGATGTTTGTCGAAGAGACAGCGACATCGGTAAGGTTTTGGGATAAGAAAAACCCGTCTGAGCTTGTCGCGAAGAGTGCGTAAGTGTTTATCGTGGAGGAGTCCGCGCCCGAGAGATACCGCACCAGCGCCGCCGAGCCATCGGAGAGCCACGCGGCGGACTGGATACCCGGGAGTGTTTTGTTGGAGACGCGAGTGAGTGTCCGGGTAGTCTCAGAGTAGATAAAGACATTACCACTCTGGCGCTCGATGTAATTGACCACAACCTCAGGCGATGAGCTCGCAGTGGATCCGCGTTTATCAACGACCGCCTCGCCCGGGACGACCGGGCCAGCACTAATCTTAACCAAGCGCGCAGTAACGGCCTTGGGGCCGCTCTGGGGGGCTGTAGCGTCCGAAGCGCTCCCCGAAGGGAGGGTCCCCTGCCCCGCAGAAGGAAGAGTCGTGTCGGGGACAGTAATCGCCGGCTTCGCGAAGAAGAGGAAATAAATAGCGACCCCGACTCCGATGATGACAACGACTATTCCGGTAATAATAAGTGTTCGGCGCATAGAAATTATTTCGGGTGTACGCAACATGAGAAATTAGTTGTATTCACACCGCCATTCGGGAAACAACAAAGCATAGCGATAGATGTTCCATTGAAATCGGAGCAAGTCTTTGGAAGAGATGCAATTATCACTTCATTGGTTGAATTTGAGTATGATGAACAGCTTGTCTGGAATTCAGATTGCGGGAAGGAGGGGCCACTTGTTGCGGTGCTAGGAATAAGACTAGATGAAGGGGAAGATCCAAAGGACCCAAAAATTGACGTCGGAGCATTCACATTAAGTTTTTCGAGACCAACCGACAGGTTCAAAATCTTGGGGTTGATGATGGTGAAGACAAGCACGGGTGAGAGGACGAGCGCGAGGCCGAAGAGCGCTCCGCGTATCTTCTCTTTCCCCTCCCCCTGTTTACTGACCGAGTCCTGGGTAGAGATCTCGAGCCCGCCCCAGACAATCATAATGACCGCGAGTGCCGCGGAAAGGCCGATGAGATATTTGTAGAGATTGTTGAAGAAGGTAGACAATCCGGCATCTGTCGGCTGGACTGTCGTGAGGCCAGAGATAGGAGCGAGCGGGACGAACCCTGTTGCGTGTGCGAGCGTAGCAAAAGAGGTAAAGAGGAGGAAAAGGATAAAAGAAGTGAGGGTCAGACGTTTCATAGGCCAAGGAAGTTAGAGCTTGCGGTACCGAAGATGAGCGAGAGACTCGCGGTCGCCGGCGTAGACTGCCCAGCAGAGGCAGTGAGCGAGAGTGAGGCGTCTCCCTGCCCATTTCCAGTCGGCCGGAGCGTTATAGAAGCGCCTGTTTGTGCTACAGCGCCATTAAGGAACCACTGGAGGAGCGGAGCGCCGCCGGTGGTCGGGAATGAAAACGGGGCGGCGTAGAGAGTGGCTTCTGCACCGGAGATAGCATAAGTCTCCGTGAGAGCGTGGTCAAAGCGGATACCGAGGAGTGGATCATTTGCGTAGATGCGCACGGACGGATCCTTTGCATAGAGGGTAGTCGAATCACCGCCGATGAGCGTGCTGTCTGAGTTCGTTACCGTGACCGAGACCGGGCGAGAACGATAGGCAATGGGCGAGGCGACCAAGAGAGATGACCTGCCAATGCCGGAGGAGTTCTCAATCTGGGTTCCATCGACTGCCCAAGCATACGAGAGCGTCGTCGGGTCGACCGGCGCGCCGCGGGCAGTGCGCATATTTGCCACCGCGACGATGCGCGAGCTGCCCCCCGCGGGTATCGCGGGCTTCCCGGGGTAGAGCACCGGAGCCGAAGAGACCGGCTCCACGACAATGGAGACGTCCTGGGGCTGGATAGACACCGTCTGTGTATACGGCGTGCCGCCGGACGTAATTTTCACTCTCACTACGATAGCAACTCCCGCCTTCCCTGCGGGAATAGGGATAGACTGCACACTACCTTGGTAGATGTCTTTGCCAGCAACGGTAACAACCATCGTCGCATTAGCGAGATTGAGGGAAGATGATTGTACAAAAAGGGTCGCTCGGCTGTAGGGGGCCACATACTGCGGGCTGACTGACAGTGTGAAAGGATCAAGACTCCCCGGCGTATCGCCGAGCTGTGCGAGGGCGGCAAAGGGCGACAAGAGAATAAGTGCCGACAGAAGATACGGACGCATACTTCTAGTATATAGCCTGCACAAGGAGGTTAGGCCGCCAACGGCTCTTCTTCAGGGGATATGTTTTCTTCATTTTCTGTTTGAGCAAAAGCCTCATCATTGGCCGCCTCTTGTGCTGTCTGTGCCTGTATGACTGCCTGCTGCTGAAGTAGTTGCGCTTGTTGCTGATTCCGTGTCTCCTTTCTGGCAGCAGCCGTCTCCTCCCCCCATTTTTTATGGGCCGCTTTTTCGACACGAATCTGTCCTCGATACAGTCGCCAGAGGATGAAGGTGAAAGCAGGCAAGACAGAGCCGATAAAAGGAATAGCACTCACGCCGAAGGCCGCGGTGAACTGGAGCGGGGCTGAAGTGACGGTTTTCAGAATGCGCTTATTACTCATAATAATAATCATCCCGAGCGTGAGAAAGCCGATGAGGGCGGCCGCGTCAGCGAGAATGGCACCGAGCGGTATGGTTATTTCCGAGGCGGCAATGCCAGCGGCACCAGACGTCGCGGCGCACACTGTAGCGGTTAATCCCCATAGTGACCCCACCCACCCACTCACTTTGTTAACGCAGTAAATCGCTGCGAGCGCCGGCCCGAGGAACCAGAAGAAGATACAGAGGAGACGCAGGAAGTCGAAGATGCCCGCTACTGCGAGGACAGGTGCGGCCTTCCTCCAGGTCATCACCGGCGGCTCAGGCTCGACCTTAGCTCTTCTCAGCGGCATGGCGATCCTTTTCCTTCTTTATCGCGAGGAGCTGTGAGGGGTCAGAGGTGATGATCTGATCCTCGGTGTAGCTTCCGACGACCTTTATAGCGACGTGTTTCAGTCCGGCAAAGAAGAGCCCTTCCCCCACCCCCGCTTCGAGCAGGAGATACTTCTCCTCGTCGGTAAGGTTGAATGTCTTCTGGAGAACATCGATAGTGGTGGGCGACTGCTTCAAGAGAAGTTGGAGCGATGAGTTGGTAAGAATCGGGCGACCATACGGGCTCTTAAGGAAGTCTTCGACGTCCTGAGTAATCGTGCAGACGCCGAGATAGTACTTGCGGCCGCGCTTAGCGAGGCTGTAGAGGAAGCTTGCGGTGTCGTCACTCTTCATCATCCACCACGCCTCGTCGATAATCAGGAGACGCTTTTTCAACTCGTGACGGACCGCGTTCCAGATATAGTGCGTGAGGATATACATCGCGATCGGCTTCAGTTCATCCTCCATATCGCGCACCGAGAAGACCACAAACTGTTGCTTGATATCGATATTGGTCGGTTGATTGAGGAATCCTGCCCACGTGCCGCGGGTGTACTTGGAAAGGCGTTCGAGGAGTGAAGCACTTCCCTCCATCCCCGAGAGCACTTGCTCGAAGTCAGAGAGAAGCGGCGGCTCGGCACCGGTAAAGTCAGTATCGCCAGTAATATCCTTAAGCGCATATGTCTCGCTCACCGCACGATCAATAATCGCGTCTTCTTCTGGCGAGAGACCGGAGAGCATAATGCGGAAGAGCCCAACGAGATTGATGATATTAGAACGCAGAATATCCTTCGGGTCCTCGTCTTCCTTCACCGGCGGAAGGTCAAATGGATTGATGTGGTGCTCGGAGGAGAGTGAGATATGGAACGAGCGTCCGCCGGTCGCTTCAGCGAGCTGCTCATATTCGCGTTCAGGGTCGATGACGATGACGTCGGTACCGAACATAAGCGAGCGGATAATCTCAAGCTTAGTGGCATAGCTCTTGCCGGAGCCTGACTTCGCGAAGACGACCGAGTTGTAGTTCTCAAGGGAGAAACGATCGAAGAGAATGAGCGAAGAATTATGTCTGTTTATCCCATAGAGAATGCCGCGGTCGCTCGTGAGGTCGAAGGAAACAAAGGGGAAGATGGAGGAAAGCGGTGAGGAGTTCAGCTTGGAGTTGACGAGGAGCTCGTCAGTGCCGAGTGGGAGGCAAGAACGGAAGCCTTGCTCTTGTTGGAAGAGTGCCGGCTTGGTGTAGACCAGCTTCGAGTCGAGAAGGCCACGAATGTTCCCTTCGGTCTTCTCTATCTCCTCCTTAGTGTCGCCGTAGAGTGCGAGATACAGCCCGACGTCAAAAAGTTTTTCTTGGGCCTGTTGCAAGCTGTCGCGGAGACTCTCGAGGTCTTGATATCCGGTGTCGAGAGCAGGGTCGCGCACGAGCCCCTTTGCTTCGCGCTCGTTAATTTGGCTCTGATATTCAGCGACCTTCTTCTGAAAGGTGTGCAACGCCTGCTCGGTGTCTATGGGGTGGATGAAGATAGAAACATCGAGCATTTTATCGAGATTGATGACCGGTGAGAACCAGCTGTCAGAAAGATAGCGTGGATAGGAGATTGTGTAGAAGGCACGAACAAACTTCTCGCCGAGCTCCAGCTCACGCGGACTCACCTTGAGTGCTGTCGGGGCGATGGTGTCGATAAGGTCAAGTGCACCCTTATTGTAGATATCCTTCGGCAATACCGGCAGGATGGAAGGAGCTTCTTCTTTCTTCTTGTTGAGGAAATCGAGGAGTGCCATATCAATTGTCGAGACGAATAGGATTCTCGAGCTCGCCGGGGTTGAAAGAGCGGTACAGAAGCTCAATAACCTCTTCGGTGCCGAGCGGGACCGCACGCACGCCGATGCTCTCAAGCCCGCCCCCGACGAGCGAGAGACGCTGTTCAAGTTGGGCACGGTCTTCTTCGAAGGAACTTTCTGCAATATGTGTCGCACCGGCATCGTGTTTGAGGAAGCCTATAGAGCTTGCGGCAGAGAAGTGCGGTGCGTATGGGACGATGACATAAAAGGACTTTGTCATAATATTTAACTGGTCAGTAAATGATCGGATGAACTCGATATACTCACGGAGCTGGATGCGCATCAGTTCGCTCTTTTGATCGGGCTCTTTCTCGGCAAGAAACGCGAGATAAGGGCGCAAATCCATCCGTCGTGAATTGATGGTGATTTGTATCGAGAAATCGAGCGTATTGAGAAAATTCTGGAAGCCAAGTGTAATAGCGTGCTGCTCATCAGCCGACTTCAATCCGAAGTTGACCGAGGAGCAGATGAGCACGCCGCGATAACTGCCGTCTTTGAGGATGATGACGCCATTCCGAATCTCTTTGACCGGGACGAATTGCTGGGTCGCATTTGCCGAGGTAATAGCCATATTATTTTTGTCCGCCTTTGGAAGAAATATCGAGCGACCACGCGAGCTCGGAGAGCTTCCCTCTCGTCAGTTTCGGCGTCCCGCGGAGTGCGTGAACAGCAGCAGGAGCGACCGGCTCCTTCGCAATTTTCGGGTCCTGATGTTGCCAGAGGAAGAGCTTTGCACGTGTGTAATAACTAAAGCCGGCCTCGACCATTTCAATAAACGGCTTCCCATTTATTGTGTAGAATGCAAGCGCAGCAACAAAGGCTACGATGAGTGCCGAGATAAGAAGTGCAAAAACAATCGGCAAGAAATGGAAAGAGACGACGCAGAGCCCACATCCGCCAGCGAGGTAGATGAATTGCTTCAAGGTTAAAGGCCCAACAATCTTGTCTTCGGCCTCAATGAACTGCGGCACCTGGTATTCCATCAGCCTAAGTATAACTCATGCTCCGCCAGTGAGTAGATTGAAGATGTATAAAACAAGTTTGAAAAACGGTCCGGCGAATAGGTAGGAGAAAATAAGAAGAAACAGGAAGAGTGAGACAGGACCCATCACACGAACACTGTGCTCAAGGCGCGTGAGATGAGACGAGAGGTGCCACGGCAGTGCAGAGCGTAGTGCGGTGAAGCCGTCGAGCGGTGGAAACGGGATGAGATTGAAGAGTCCAAGGAAGAGATTGACGAAGGCGATGGTCACGGCGAGTGAGAGTGCGGTCTGATCAAGACCGAGTGTTTGGCTGTAGCGCACCAGTAGCCCGAAGATAAGCGCGAGGAAGAGATTGGTCGCGCTGCCTGCGAGCGCGACCAGGGTCTCGCCCCAACGGCGTGCCTGCAGATTGTACGGATTATACGGGACCGGTTTTGCCCAGCCGAAGAGAATTGGCGAGCTGGTGAAAGTAAGGAGTGCGGGGAGGATAATCGAACCCATCAGATCGATGTGCGGGAGCGGATTGAGGGTCAGACGGCCGGCAAGGCGGGCGGTAGGGTCGCCGAGCGAGTCGGCGGCGTAGCCGTGGGCGACCTCGTGCACAATAATAGAGAGGATAAGGACGGCGATGGAGAAGAAGGTGACCATATTGCTCGTTTGCAGGCCTAATGGTACCATGCGACGACTATGGCACGAGCCTGCGAAATCACCGGCAAGAGCACGCAAGTTGGCGGGCGGTACTCTAACCGCGTTCGCGCAACGCAGTTTAACCCCACCGGCAAGGTTCGCCGCAAGGCCAATCTCCAGAAGCGTCGCATTTTTGTCCCTGAACTCAATAAGACCGTCGTTGTTGATGTCTCGATGAAGGGATTGAAGACGATTAAGAAGAACGGCGCCTTTGCTGCGCTTAAGAAGGCGGGAGCTATCTAATCCGCGTTGTGGTAGCCGAGTTCGAGAAGTAGACGCCCGCAAGGGCGTTTTGTGTTAGTACGATATCTATAAAGGTATCAGGAGCAATAATGAGACGACGACTCGCAGTAAGAGGAATTTGCTGCGAGACCGTGTAACGCTCGAAGATGGCAGAAAGGCCGCCGATGGAAGCTTTCTTGGTGCTGGTGAGGAGTACCGCGTCGAGCTGCCGCTCCCAGGGCGGCAACACCGTGCCGAGCGCGCGGAGGACGCTCGCATCGGGACCAGTGTCGATAAGGAACGTTTTCCCTTGTGTGCGGATGAGAACCACGCTTTCCTTCCCCACCGGGAGTACTGACACCATCGGAGCACTCGGCGTGAGGATAATCCGGTAGAAATAAATATTTACGCCAAGGAGTATAAGAAGAAGTAGTGCATATACACTCGTTGGCACGGTGCGAGACATATATAAAGTATATGGTACTTTTATCTCTATGACATACACTGCAAAAACATTCAATCTACCTGTGCTCGAAGGGATCTCAGAGAAACAAGTGAAGGTGCACCTCGCGCTCTATGAGGGCTACGTGAAGCATGTGAATCTCCTTATGGAGACACTCAAGGGGTATGCAGCGTATGGCGATAAGGCGAGTGATGGCGACAAATTTGCAATCGCCGAGCTCCGCCGGCGTTTCGCGTTTGAATTCGACGGGATGCGTATGCACGAATATTACTTCGAGCAGTTACTTGGCGGTCCGACCGCCAAGCGCGAACACTCTGCATTAAGCCAAGCTGCACAGGAGAAATACGGAGATGGAGGGCTCATTGGGCACGTGAGAGAGGTCGCTGGTAGCCGCGGTATCGGCTGGGTCGTTGTCTATTATGATGCGATTGGTAAGGCACTTCACACAGTGTTTGTCGGGGATCATGAAATTGGCCAACTCGCGGGCCTCCCGATTATCCTCGCGCTCGACCTCTGGGAGCACGCGTATATGGTCGACTATGTGCCTGCCGAGAAGAAGAACTATATCGACGCTTTTCTCGCAGCGCTCAATTGGTCGGTCATCGAGAAGCGTTTTGAAGAAGCGAAGTAGATCAGTCCCGCATACGCAGCGAGGACAAGCCAGAACGGGAATGCGGGAAGTATGAATGCGGCAAGCGGTAACGCTGCCGCATTTTGTGCAATAAATATGAGATACGCATTTAATAGGTACGCTGGGAATGAGAGGAGGGTGCCGAGCATCGGGGCGAAGGAGCTGAAGAGTACGCCAGCAAGCCCGGCGAGCGCCGAGAGTGCCATCGTGAGTGGGACCACCGGCATCGTAATGAGGTTTGCAGGTATCGCGACGAGCGAAAGATTGCCGGTGTCATAGAGCAATAGTGGGAGCACGGCGATTTGTGCAGCGAGTGTTGTCGCCAAAATGTTCTTCCAGAAGCTCACGCCTAACCATCGTTCAATGATCGGCGCAAGCCAAATAAGGCCGGCAGTCGCCGCGACTGAGAGGCCGAAGCCCGGATCGAACACGAGGTAGAGCGGATTCCAGATCAGCATCACAAGTATCACGAAAAGGAGCGCGCGGCTGGCGGCGTAGGTGCGCGCAGTGGCGCGCGCAAAGAGCGCGATGAGCGCCATAATCATCGCGCGTACGGCGGTCGAAGAGAATCCTGCAGTTGCGACGAAGAGGATAAGCGCGAGTGCGCCAGCGAGTGCGCGTGAGCGGCGTGACAGCGCGAAGAGGGCGAGGCCAGCCATCACCCACTCGGCGACGATCATCACGTTGTAGCCGGAGAGAACAATAATTTGCACGAGGCCGCTCGTGACGAATGCTTGTTGTAGGTCGGCACCGAGCCCCGACTTCCCTCCTATCACGACACCGCTCGCGAGTGACGCGTAGGGCTCGGGGAGTGTCGCTTGGAGACCGGAGAGAAAGAGATGTTTGATACGCGCGAGCGCAGCGGAGACTGAATACCACGGAGCTGATGACTCCACGCGCAGGTACGCGAAGTTGAGAATGAAGCGCACGCCTCCGCGTTGCAGATATTTGTCATACCGGAAGACACGTCCGCCCTCGCTCGCAAATGGCTGCGGCACTGCGAGTGTACCCGACACATATACCTGGTCGCCCACTGAGACACTCGGGAAACGCGGCGCCACCGCGAGCATAAGCGTTGTCGCATCAGAGGTCTCGACACGTAACAAGACACGCTGGTTCGCGTCGCGAAGATCGGGGTCGCCCACCACAGTGGCGTGATACGACACGCGATGGCGCAGATCGCGAGCGAAGGTGTCGGGGAGCGGCGTGTCAGCAATAGCAGCTCGCGCTATGCCAAGCGCAACAAATAAAAAGAATAATGCGCCGAGTAAGTAAGCGGGACGCGGCTGCCCCTCGAGCAGCCGCGGGGCCGTGATAAGAATCGCAGCAAGTAAAAGTATGAACACCGGCAGTGTCCACGAGACATAAAAAAGCGAGCGGAGGAACACTCCGCTCGCAAATCCTGAAACGATGGCGAGGAGGTAGTTCATACCCCTATCGTAGCAAGCCAGCGCAACTTGCTAGTTGTCGAGATGTGCGGTACGGTAATCGCGGTACAAGCTCTCCCTATATACAGGGTAATCGAAATGCTCATTTTGGAGGGAATTATGAAAGTAGTCAGAATGGCTGAACAAGACAAGACCGAAAAACTTACCAAGCTTGGTGATTTGAAACCTGGCAGCGGCAAGGTGTTTCGGTTTCAAGGTACTTCATATTCTGAAGCTTTAGCGGGCAAAGACGACGATTGTTTCTATATGGTGGTTAAATCAACACCAGAAAAGACCGGTCGCGTCGCAGTATGCTCTGTCGATGGCAAAATCGTGAAGGAATACGATGACACTCATCTGGTTATAGCCCACTCGGCGGCGCTCATTGTGAGCGATCCTGAAATGGAGGATTGACCGGACATCACCTCAAGAATCAAAAGGACCACGCGAGTGGTCCTTTTTATTAACGGCGAAATCATTTATGCCCCACGATCCATCGCTTCGTTCGCGAGGGCGTCGGCGTCAGAGTTCTCTTCCCGCGGGACGTGGGTGAAGGAGACACTCTTAAATGGAGCAGTCGCCTGCACTAAGCGCGCGTACTGCTCTTTCATCGTCGGATGCTTCACTTTATAGATACCCTTCATCTGTTTCACTACGAGTTCACTGTCCATCTTTACTGCCACGTCAGTCGCGCCAACCTCCCCTTCCCCGACGAGCTTCGCTATCGCGGTAAAAGCGAGGATGACCGCCTCGTACTCGGCGAAGTTGTTGGTGCGGGTCCCGAGGAATTGGGAGACGCTCGCGACCGAGTTGCCGAGCGCATCGCGGATCATCGCGCCCGCACCCGCGGGCCCCGGGTTCCCTCTCGATCCGCCATCGGCGTGAATAGTGAATTGCATAGCGGTAACTATACCAAACGGATATTAATCAATCGCAGTCGCACCGGATTGCCGCGACTGAAGGTGTCGCGTTCGAGATGCGCGAGCAGGTGCGCGCGGCTCCCCGCTGATAGCTCCGAGGCAGCGCGTGCGACGGCGCCCTTGGCGAAGAAGGTGACCGCGTCGATACTCCCGCGCCCGGCAGAAGAATCAATTTTTAACTTCAAATGCTCCTCCCCTTTTCCGAAGCGCGAAACTCCACGCACCGTCACCTCGCGTAGTAGAAACGCAGGTTTGGTGTTCTGCATCCCAAAAGGAGAGAGCTTCTCTATCTTCTTCAAGAATGACTCGGTCGCCTCCTCGGGAGTGATCACTGCGTCGGCGTGTTCGGAGAAGTCGTCGCTCTCTCGCGTCTCAAGTAGTGCGTGGGCTGTCACCAAACGATCTTCAAGATAGAAAACAGCTTCATCAAGAACAGTGAAACCGCCCGCGGCCGCGTGCCCGCCGAAGCCTTCAAAGGTGTCCACTGTCGCGCGCATCAGGTCGAGTGCGTGCGTGTCACCACCGCTCCGCATCGACCCTTTCAGTCGCATATTCCCTTCTCTCCCCCAGAGGAAGACAGGCCGCTCATATTCATCAGCAATGGTCCCCGCGACGAGGCCGAGGAGTGCGGGCCGCCACTCGGGGTCCCCGAGCGCTATTACACTGCGCAGCTCGCGCTCCTTCAGACGTGTATGCACTGCGCGCGTAATCGCTCCCGCCTCTGCCTTACGAGTGCGGTTCGCCTTCTCGAGCTTCTTCGCGAGAAGGTCGGCCTCGGCTTCGTCGGTGGTGGTGAAGAGACGGAACGCATCGCGGGCATCCCCCATCCGGCTCGCTGCATTCACCCGCGGCGCGATCATAAAGCCGACGTCGTCTTCAGTAATGGCGCGCTGCTCGACACGCATCGTGCGACAAAGTTTCTGTAGACCGATGCGTGGCGACTTACGCATAACCAAGAGACCATAGGTCGCAAGTACGCGATTCTCGCCAGTGAGCCCTACCATGTCGGCGATGGTCGCGAGACCCACCATATCGAGGAGCCATTTCTCCCAGCCGAGCGGAGCTTTCTCGCGGAGCGACGGCTCAGTAGCAAATGTGGCGCAGACGAGCTTCCATGCGACACCGGCACCGCAGAGGTCGTGGAAGGGATACGCTTCGTCGGCACGCGCGTTGGGATTTACTATCGCGAACGCATTTGGGAGTGCGGGCCCTTCGACTTCGCTCAGGGCAGGCAAGTGATGATCAGTAACGATAACGTCCATTCCGAGCGCGCGAGCGCGCTCAATGGGCTCACTATCAGTGATGCCGGAATCGACCGTGACGACGAGCGTTACGCCGCTTGCAGCGAGCTGTTCGATACCTACGACATTCATCCCGTACCCTTCGTTATGGCGATGCGGAATATAGTTCTCAAAGTCGGCGCCAACCTTCTTCAAGAAATCGTGCAGCACGACGGCACCCGGGATGCCGTCGCAGTCATAATCACTCCACACTGCAATTTTTTCATTATTCAAAATAGCATCGGCGAGTCGCCGCGCGGCCTTCGGCATATCATTCATCAGGAGTGGATCATGCAGGTGTAGATCATAGGAGGGATTTAAGAATCGTTCTGCCGCGTCGCGTGTCATCACGCCGCGTCTGACGAGGAGCGCGGCAGTAAGGTCGTCATAGGAAGCGAGTTCTTGACGCAATGCGTCGGTGAGCGGATCGTGGAGGGGAAACATGTGAGGGCTATTGTATACTGTCTAACGATGAAAGACTGCATCTTCTGTAAAATAGTTTCGGGAGAGATTCCCGCAGAGAAGGTCTATGAAGACGAACAATTCATCGCCTTCCTCGATATTCACCCGCAGACGCCCGGACACGTGCAGGTCATCCCCAAACAGCACCACCGCTATGTGTGGGATGTGCCAGATGCCGGAGCCTATTTTGAAGTAGCAAAGAAGATTGCGCTCGCACAGCGCAAGGCGTTTGGGACCGAGTGGATTCTCTCTAAGATCATTGGCGATGAAGTCCCGCACGCGCATATCTGGGTCTTCCCCAGTAAAGAGGCTACGGGCGATAAGGACGATCTCGCTGTCAATGCCCAAAAGATCCGTCAGGCGCTTGGGTGAGCAGTGAGTGCTTCGATGCCGGGGAGAGTGCCCTTGGCGAGGAAATCGAGCATCGCGCCGCCGCCGGTAGAGACGAAGGAGAAGTGCGACATAAGACCGAGACTCTCGATAGAAGCGACGGTGTCACCACCACCGACTACAGAATAAGCGCCCGAGGTGGCGATGGTACGCGCGAGCGCATCGGTCGCGTCGATGAACCCTTTTTCATAGATGCCGAGCGGGCCGTTCCAGAGGACGGTCTTTGCTCTTTCCACAAGATGTGTGAGGAGAGCGATCGTGCCGGGGCCGTGATCGAGAATAACTTCATCATCGCGCACCTGCCCCACCGCCGCGATACGCGCGTGCATACGTGCGTTGGGCGTATTCGCGATACTCGCCGGAACGACGAGCGAGTCTACCGGTAATGCGAGTTTTTGATTTGAAAGAAGTGCTCGTATCGTGGAGGTGTCGGTACCAGAGATAAGTGACTGTCCTACCCCGTGTCCAGAGACCTTGAGGAAGTCGTTTGCGAGTGCACCGCCGACGAAGACATGGTCGTAGGTCTTGAGGAGTGTGGTGACGACGGCCTCTTTCGTCGCGAACTTCGCGCCGCCGATAACAGCGAGTGCCGGGTGGACGGGAGTAAGTGCACGCGAGAGTTCGCGCACTTCCTCTTCAAGAAGGAGTCCCGCGTAGGAGGGGAGGAATTTCGGAACGCCAATAATAGAGGTATGTGGGCGGTGACAGGTGTCGAAGGAGTCTTGGACGAAAATATCACCGAGCGCGGCGAGCTCGCGCGCGAAGGTTACATCATTGCGCAGCTCACCTCTATCGCGGCGCAAGTTCTCCAGCACGAGGATGTGGCCGGGCGCGAGCGCACGGACAGCAGCACGCGTCTGCTCGCCGATGGTGACCGGAGAGAACGAGACATTCGCGATGAGCTTTCCGAGCGCTTCCGCCACCGGCGCGAGGGTCTCGGTCCCCTGCTCGCCGATGTGGCTCACAATCACTATTTTTGCGCCGCGCTCAGCGAGATGGTGGAGCGTCGGAAGCGCGCGACGCAGGCGATAATCATTTGCAACTTTCCCATTTTCGATGGGGACGTTCAATCCCGCGCGCACGAGTATAGGAATATTGTTGAGGAACTGTATATCGCGGACAGTGCGCATAAGGTTAGGCGAGCTGCTTTACCAAGAGAGAGAATAGTCGCGGATCGGTTGACGCGTGTCCCACAAGAAGTCCATCGATGCCGGAGCTCGCTGCGAGAACACGTGCATCATCGGGGTCGACCGAGCCACCGTAGAGAACTAGAGAAGATGCGGCGCTCTTCCCGGGGAGGAGTTCAGTGAGCACTTTGCGTATATAGAGCGCCATTTCGGTGAGGTCGTGCGGATCGATAGCAAAAGCGGACGTCTTCCCTATCGCCCAGAGCGGCTCATAGGCCACGATTACTCGCGCGCGATCCTTCGGCGTAAGGGGGGCGAGCGCGCTCGTGAGCTCTTCCCGCACAAAGGTAAGATAGCGCCCCTCCCCGTCGCGCTCGCGTTCTCCGACGCAGAGGATTGGCGTGAGGCCGTTGGTGAGCGCATGAGCGAGCTTCTGTGCGACGACTGCGTCAGTGTCTCCCTGGGCTCGGCGCTCCGAGTGGCCAATGAGGGCATAGGCAGCACCCGCCGCTTTATACGCTCCGACAGTTATCTCCCCGGTCTGAGCGCCTCCGCTGGAGAGTGAGACATCCTGTGCAGCAAAGGCGACGGATGAGGGACGAACTGCCAGTGCGCCGAGGAGTGGTGCTGGTGGAGCGATAACGATAATGCTCTGGTGCTCTCTTGCGAGCCGTTTACTCACCGTGACAAGCTTCTTCGCTTTTGCGAGGTCATCGACGTACGCTTTCCAATTCGCGACGATAAGCATTGCGCAAAGTATAGCAAATCCGATTGCTGGCACTTGCTATACTTCTAGAGTGGTCTCAAAGAATAAAAAACGCGGGTTTACCCTGATTGAAATGCTGGTCGCGCTTCTTATTATGAGCGTGACGGCACTTTTCACGACATTTGTTGCGGGAACGATTAAGGTAACGCGCGATGCTGCGTATGAGAACGCGGCATTTCGTATCGCCGACAGTAAGCTCGACGAGCTCCGCGCTGACGGATACACCGCACTGCTGGCGGGAGGCTCGTTTTCTAATCAAGAACTTGCGAATTTGCCGCAAGGACAAGCGAGCACGAGCGTGACAAATTTGAATGTAAAGACGAAGCAGGTCGCCGTTGGCGTTTCGTGGCTCGGCGGAAACGGTTCAACGCGATATGTTTCGCTCACCACTCTCATTACCCAATCAGGGGGCCTCTAATACTTTAGTTATGAGACGCACACCGCACGCATTTACACTCATCGAAGTCATCATCACCATTGCTCTTTTTGTTGTCCTCGTAATCGCCGTTACGCAACTATATCTCGTGTACAGGCGGGTGATTATTCTGCAGCAGTCATCTATCGGCATCGCGCTCGGGGGGAGCAACGTTATGGATGCCATACGAACTGCAGGCCTCCAGGCTAATCAGGTGGCTGCATCGCATACTTTTTCTGGTGTCAGCTATAGTTCGGGAACGACAACGGCGATTTTCCAAATTCCCTCCATCGATTCTTCCGGCGCAGTCATCCTGAACACGTATGATTATATCGGTATTTACGCCTCCAGCACGAGTGTGTACGACATCACTGATGCAGCGGTGGGCAGTACGCGTTCTTCCGGACGGAAGCTTCTGACAGATGATCTCGATGCCCTCACTTTTACGTACGACAATGCCGGCCCCTCCTTGGCGGCAAGCGTCATCGCCAACGCTACGACAAGCGCCGTCGTGAAAGGGGAAACGATACGACTGCATTTACAAGAGCATATCTACCTACGAAATTTATGACCCCACTTTCCACACACGCGACCCGCGGCTCCGTTCTCGTATTCGCGCTCATCGTAAGCTCCATTATTATGACGGTAACAACCGGCTTCTTCAATTATTTCGGAAGCGCTGTGCACGCAGAACGAGTTGCACTCGCTTCTAGTCAAGCACGCGCACTTGCGGAAGCGGGCATCGACAAGGCAATTTATGAGCTGAATCAGAACTCTTCATATTCCGGAGAGAGCAATGTATCGCTCGGCGCGGGAACCTACAGCATTTCGGTCGCGAGCATTGACGGCAATACGAAACGCATTACAGCGACCGGTAATGTGCCGAATAGCACGAATCCGACTGCGACGAAGATTGTACAGGCGAGCGCTAGCATCGATTCTTCCGTCGTATCGTTTCGGTATGGCGTGCAAATCGGAAATGGCGGCGTCACGATGAGCAACGGTTCGAGCATCCAGGGGAATATATTTGCGAATGGCAACATATCGGGGAGCGGCACTATCACCGGAGACGCGACAGTCGCGGTCGGTGTTGACCCGACTGCCGACCAGCAATGGATGACACAGAATAGCGCATTCAACATAGGTGATACCGCTTCTCATACGGCTGTCGCGCAAGCATTCAAGCCGTCCGTGAGCGCCTCCCTTGCAGGGATAAGCCTGAATCTGAAGAAGGCGGGTAATCCGGGCGATTTGACTATCAAGATCGTGAGCGATAATGCCGGAAAGCCGTCCACCACCGTGCTCGCAAGCGGTACGATCCCTGCCTCACTTATCACAACGGCATATGGTCTCACCAGCGCGACGCTCGATAACACCCCTTCCCTTACGGCAAATCAGACATACTGGGTTATCGCAACTATTCCGGCGAATGCAACCAATTATTTCATCTGGGGTTTGGACAGCAATGGTGGATACACGAGAGGAGCGGCGAAATATAGCAGCAACTGGAATCAGCAAAACCCGGCGTGGAACAGTATTACTGGCGATCTCGATTTTATGCTGTATGTAGTCGGCATCGCGACCTCGCTCTCCGGGGTCACGGTGCAAGGGAATGTCTGGGCAAGTGTTCTCTCAAGCTGCAGTATTGGCGGCAACGCCTCCTATCAGACGATTTCAAATTGCAGTGTTTCAGGGACGAAACACCCGGGAACGGCACCGGCGGCGCCGGTGCCTCTCCCTATTTCAGATTCGCAAATTGCGGATTGGGAATCAATCGCGGCGGCGGGAGGGACGCTTGCGGGACCCTATTCTGTTTCGGGGACGAAAACGCTTGGTCCGAAGAAGATAGACGGGGATTTGAGCGTTACGAACGGAGCCAAGCTCATCTTGTCCGGTCCTCTTTGGGTGAATGGAAACGTAACGATTTCGAATAATGCATATCTTAGTGTCTCACCGAGCACCGGTTCGAGCGGAGCGATTATCATTGCAGACGCCACAGGCAATACGGCTCTTAAGGGAATCGTGAATCTCTCAAACAATGTAACAATCAGCGGCAACGGGACGACGAACAGTTATCCGATGATAATAACGACAAATACAGGCTCGCACGCAATCGAGCTTTCTAACAATGCTACTAGCGTCATTCTGTACGCGCCGTACGGCACTGTGCAAATCGAGAATGGCGCCAGCGCGAATCAAGTGACGGGGAAATATCTGGAGCTGAGCAACAATTCAAGCATTTCGTATAGGAGCGGTCTGCAAAACGTGAGTTTCTCTAACGGGCCGGGCGGTTCCTGGACCGTTATTCCAGGCACATACGCAATCGTAAAGTAGAGATTAGAACGCTGATGAGAGTGAATAAATAGGCCCAATCATCGAGACGGCGAAGATGCCGACGACCGTACCAATGAAGAGCATCAGCACGGGCTCGATAATCGTCGAGAGGTCTTTGGTTTTTTCAGCAACATCGCTCTCATAGAACTCGGCAATCTGCTTCAGCATCTCGGCAACCTTGCCGGTCTCTTCCCCCACTGCGAGCATATCGCTCATCAAGAGCGGATAGAGATTCGCGTGTTCAGAAAATGCCGTCGAGAGCAGCTCGCCCTTCCGAACATGGTCTTCAGCTTCTTCGACAACGCGGGCAAACTTGTCGGCCTGCACAACCTCTTTGGTAATCGCGAGCGCGTCAAGCACCGGCACGCTCGAGGAGAGGAGCGAAGAGAGTGTGCGCGAAGCACGTGCGGTGTAGGTTTCGCGTACAAGCTCGCCCACTACCGGGAGGCGGAGCGAGATGGCAAGCACTACGCGGTTCCCCACGCGCGAACGGATGAAGGCGATGCCGCTCGCGATGAATGCGACAAGCAGGCCGAGCACCAAGATTGCGTGTGCCGCCATGAAGTCGGACACAGTGACGATTATCTGAGTGGTGAGGGGCAGCTTCACTCCGAGTTCTTTGAAGGTGTTGGTGAGTGTCGGCACCACATAGATGAGCATCAGGATGCCGACGATGAAAATCGCTATCACGACAATCGACGGGTAGATCATCGCACCTTTTACCTTACGGGTGAGTTCTTCTGAGCGCTCCATCTGGACGCCGACAGTATTAAGCGCTTCGGTGAGAGACCCCGATTCTTCGCCGGCCTTGGTCATCGCGATGAATAACGCGGGAAATATAGCAGGATACGCGGCAAGCGCCTCGTGGAAGGACGACCCTTGCTTAATCGAGCCGGAAAGACTCCCCACGACCTTCTTAAGGTACTTGTTACCCGATTGACGTTCGATGACCGAGAGTGCGTGGGAGAGTGAGAGGCCAGCGCCAAGCATCGCGGAGAGATTCCGCGCCATACGGATGACCTCGACACGCTTGATGCCAGTGCCAATGGTTACATTGAGCCATGTAGGAAGGGCGAAAGAACTCGTTCCTTCTTGGAGTTCAGTGACGACACCTCCTTCTTTCTGCACTTGGTCGTAGACAGCGAAGTGTGAGATGGCCTCGATGACACGCTTTTCATCGGGAAGTCCTTCTTTCTGAATGGTGACGCGATATTTCATAGTAGTTACTCAGTGATAGCACGAAGCACCTCCTCGAGGCTCGTGATACCGCGCGCTGCTTTATAGAGCCCGTCTTGGAACATCGTGAGCATCCCCTCCTTCTTCGCCTGACCCTCTATCGCGTCGCTCGTGCTCGAAGAGAGCATAACCTCGCGGATAGCGGGCGATATAGCGAGCACTTCGTGGATACCAATACGGCTCTTGTAGCCGTCTTCGCAGGCGGCTGAAGGCGTTGGTCGATAGAACGCGAGATCGTCGAGAGAAGAGCTTTCCTTCACTAACTTCTCATCTTTGAGTGCTTTGAACGCGATATTGAAATCCTCATCTCCCGCGACCTTTGCACGAGTGGCCTTGGTGAGTGCATACTCCTCCTTCGGCTCGCAGAGGCGGCGGACGAGGCGCTGGCCGACGATAACGCGGATTGTAGAGACGAGAAGGAAGGGCTCCACTCCCATATCGATTAAGCGTGGGATAGCGCCGGCAGCGCTGTTGGTGTGTATGGTTGAGAGAACGAGATGGCCAGTGAGCGCGGCGTTAATAGCGAGTGAGGCGGTCTCGCTGTCGCGGATCTCGCCGACCATAATGATGTCCGGGTCCTGGCGCACCAACGAGCGCAGTCCGTTTGCAAAGGTGAATCCTATCTGCGGGTTCACCTGGGTCTGGTTCACTCGCTTCATCTGATATTCGATTGGATCTTCAACGGTCGAAATATTTACGTCCGGCTGGTTGAGGATATCGAGCATTGTGTAGAGCGTAGTGGTCTTACCGCTCCCCGTTGGTCCGCTGATGAGGATGATGCCGGTGGTCTGCGAGAGCGCGTGGTGGATGCGCTCCATATTCTCGCCGTGGAGGCCGAGCGCGTCGAGTGTGAAGCCCTCCCCTGTCTCGCGCAAGAGACGCATCACGGTCTTCTCGCCGAAGAAGGTGGGGAGGATAGACACACGGAAAGACACCTTCTCGGCCTCGGTCTCCATCTTGAAGCGTCCGTCCTGCGGAAGGCGCTTCTCGTCGAGCTTCAAGTTGGAAAGCACCTTGATGCGCGCGACGATACCTGCGGCCGCAGAAGAAGGGAGCGTCATCGCATCGTGGAGGATGCCGTCGATGCGATAGCGGACCAGCACTTCAGTCTCCATCGGCTCGATATGGATGTCAGAAGCACCTTGGACAATAGCGTGTCGGAGCAGAGTGTCGACGATGCGCACAATCGGCAAGTCCTCCGCCATTTTCTTGAGATCATCTCCTGAGAGATCCTTATTCCCTTCTGCGATGACACGGATCTTCCCCGCTTCGGCCGAGATAATATCGCCGAACTCGTCCTTAAGCGACTTCTGATACTGGAGGAGCGACGATTTGATGCTGTCGGTGTCGGTGAGACGCGGCAAGATCTTAAGGCCGGTCTTCTTGCGCACCGAGTCTATTGAGGCGAGATCGTCGACGTCGAGCATCGCGACCTCAAGTGAGCCCCCCTCTTTCTTATAGGCGATGATGTTATGCGTCCGGGCAATAGGCTCGGGGATGAGAGCGAGCACGTCGGTGGGGATGCGGTGCTCCTTCATATTTACAAACGGGATACCGAGCACGTAGGCTTGAATGCGCCGAAGTGCGTCTTCGGTCAGCGAGCCACGCGAGACGAGGATATCGCCGAGCGACTGGCCACGCGTCTTCGCCTCTTCAGCCGCCGCATCGATATCCTTCTTCGCGACGAGCCCTGAGTCGATGATGAATTCTTTCAGCTCTCCCTCCGAAACGTGCATATAGAGTAAAGTATAGCGTGCGCCGGCTCCACTAACGTGTGCAGTACACACCTGACGTACATAAAGTTGACGAGGGGGAGGCGTCTGGTATACTTACCAACACCTGATTGCCCCTTCCGGGGCTTTCTTTATAAAAAGTGCGACATACACAACCCATATGATTGACCTGAAAACCATCAATGCAGTGCTCGGAGAGTTTGAGGATCGCGGTATCAGCCGCGCGACGATGATTGATGCCATCGAGAACGCGATGGCCACCGCCTACAAGCGTGAATACGGTAAGCGCGGACAAGTTATCCACGCCAAGCTCGACCTCAATTCCGGCACTATCTCCTTTGAACAAGTAAAGACAGTGGTCGACGAGACGACGGTGCGCTTCCCGCTTGAGGGCGAAGAGCTCCCTGAGGAGCATCTGCACGCGCACGCCTTCCATGCTGAAGAGGAACAGCTTGCCGAGGGCGAGCTCCCCCGCTTCGACACCGAGAAGCATATCCTGCTCGAGAACGCCAAGCTGATGAAGCGCGGTGCCACGCTCGGCGAGGAGATTATCTTCCCGCTCGAGCCACAGGACGACTTCGGACGCATCGCGGCGCAGACGGCCAAGCAGGTGGTGATTCAGAAGGTGCGTGAGGCCGAGAAGCTCTCGATGATGGAGGAGTTCGGCGAGAAGAAGGGACAGATTGTGGGCGGCATCGTCCAGCGCATGGAGCGGGGCGCTATATTCGTCGATCTCGGACGCACGACCGGCATCATCCCCTACGAGGAGCAGATTCCGGGAGAGCGTTACCGCATGGGCGAGCGCATTCGCGCTTACCTCTACGCGGTCGATGAAGGGTTCCGCGGCGTCTATCTACGCCTCTCTCGCGCGCATCCGAAGTTCGTCGTGAAGCTCTTCGAAATGGAGGCACCAGAACTCGCCAGCGGTGCTATCGAGGTCAAGGCACTTGCACGCGAGCCAGGCAGCCGCACCAAAATCGCGCTCTCTTCACTCGATCCACATGTCGACCCGGTTGGCTCCCTGGTGGGTCAGCGCGGCGTACGTGTCTCCACCGTGATGAGCGAGCTCGGTGGCGAGCGTATCGATATCATCGAATGGAATGACGACGCGAAGGAATTTGTGAAAGAAGCACTCTCCCCCGCTACTCCCATTGAGGTCATCCTCGAAGAAGAGGAGCACCGCGCTAAGGTGACGGTCGCCGAAGATGAACAGTCACTCGCGATTGGTCGCGGTGGTCAGAATGTGCGGTTGGCAGCGAAGCTCACGGGCTGGAATATCGATATCATTTCCACGGGCGGGTCAGAAGTCGCCGAGAGCGACGGCACCTCAGTTGCGGTCACTCTACCGGAAGAGGATCCTGCTGAAGCAGCGGGTGTGATGCCTACTGAGAGCGTCGAACTCATCACCGATGAAGCGCCACAAGTTACCACCCTGCCGGCCGAGGAGGAGCTCACTGAGCTCCCCGCGAGTGACGAGACAGTCGCTGAAGCTGAAGAAGATCGCGACAAAGCGAAGGATGAATAATATACTGAAGCTCTATGAACCTACTTCACGATATTGACCCAGGTACAAAGGACGCGATGAATGTCATCATCGAGATCCCGAAGGATTCGCACAACAAGTACGAAATAGACAAGAAGACGGGCTTGATTAAGCTTGATCGCGCCAACTACTCGGCGGCTGCCTACCCGTTTGACTACGGCTTTGTCCCGCAGACGCTCTGGGATGATGGCGACGCACTCGATGTCATCGTGCTCACCACCTACCCGCTTAACGTCGGCATCCTCGTGGCGGCGCGCCCGGTCGGTATTCTTCATATGGTTGATGGCGGTGATGCTGATGAGAAGATTATCGCGGTACCGGTCGACGACAAGCGCTGGGATGATGTGCAAGATATTAGTGATGTCAATCAGCACCAGCTGAAGGAGTTCGTACACTTCTTCGAGACGTACAAAGTGCTCAAGGGGAAGCCCGCCCCGGTCGAGATAAACGGCTACGAGGGTGCCGAGGCGGCGAAGGCTGCGTTCGAGCGTTCCCGTACGCTCTATAGCGAGAAACAATAATATGAACGACGAGAAGCTTCTCCCTTCGGGCGAATCAGATCCACAGCTCGGTCTGCCCTCGCCGCAGGCACAGCAATGGGGCGTGGTGATTTCGATTGTCATCATCGTGTTGATGATTATTATCGGCGCGTTCTACGCGTGGGGAGAGCGCATCGCACAGAATGAGGCGCTCACCGTCCCCGCAGCGGAGCAATAACAATTATTCTATGAAGAACACCCAACCGCGTGCGTCGATGCTCATCCCGATGGTTATCGAGAAGAGCCAGTTCGGCGAGCGTGCTTATGATATTTACTCGCGTCTCCTCAAGGAGCGGATTATTTTCCTCGGCGGACCTATTGACGACGACGTCGCGAATCTCGTCATCGCACAGCTCCTCTTCCTCGAGAGCGAGGACCCGAAGAAGGATATTTCCCTCTATATCAATTCTCCTGGCGGCGTGGTCACCGCGGGTCTCGCTATCGTCGACACGATGAATCACGTGAAGCCTCCGGTCTCCACCGTCTGTGTCGGGATGGCGGCTTCTGCCGCAGCAGTCATCCTTTCTGCGGGCGAGAAGGGCAAGCGCTACGCGCTCCCGAACGCCGAGATGATGATTCATCAGCCCCACGGCGGCGCCGAGGGTCAGGCGACCGATATCGAGATTACCGCTAAGCAGATCCTAAAGCTTCGAGAACGGCTTAATCGCATTCTCGCTAAGAACACCGGACAGAAGCTCGAGAAGATTGAAAAGGATGTCGAGCGAGACTTCTTTATGAGTTCCGACGAGGCCAAGAAGTACGGCATTGTCGATCAGGTTTATAAATAAGGTTCAAGACGAGAAGATAAAGAATGAGGGCCGGTCGCTTGATGCGACCGGCCCTTGTGATTAGTGGGCTCAATCAAGAAGCGCGGGCCGCCTCGATGAGCAGTTTTCTCGCAGAATGAACTTCATCGCGGGCGATTCTCAGACGCACGTGAATCTCCGTCTTCCGATCATTATGTCTGTGTCGATCGATCTCCCGAGCCTCGCGGATTAATTCGGCGCAGAGGTTAATTTTCGCTTGGGCGGCGTCCATATGTCCTTTTTCAATAAGGGGCCGCACCACACATACGCAGCCGTGCTCGCAAGCTTGGGCAATGAGGTTTCTTCGACGTGCTTCCCGTTCGGAAATTTTCCGTTCCCGGCGCTGTCGCAAAAATCTTTTAACAATCTTTTTTAACATCTGTATGCTCCCAGTGATGGTTTACAAAATTCCTTCATTCTTATAGCACGCCCAGAACGATGGGGCAATTCCTCTAAGATGTGGTAGCGTAAGACACACACTGATTCGCTGACTGACCGCTTCGGAAGAATACCCGCCTCCCCCTCTTTAGAACACTACCCCTCGCGCCCTCGCGGGCACAGGAATAACCAAACGGGCTTATGTCACTCAACATTATATTGATTATGTTGGCACTCTCGGGTGTCGGCGGCGTCGTGCTCGGCTACGTGCTACGCGTGCTTATTGGCCTCGCTCAGCGCGGCTCGATAGAGCTCGATATCAAGCAGAAGCTGCTCCAAGCGCAAGAGAAGGCGGCTAAGATTATCGCCGAGGCCGAGTTCCGGGGCGAGGTTGTCGAGACCGAGCGCCTCGCCCCAGTGGAGGAGCGCGAGGAGAAGATAACGCTCCGCGAGGAGCGTCTCGCCGCGCGCGAAGAGTTCCTCGATTCACGCCAGCGCGATCTTGATGATAAAGAGGTGGAGGTGCGTTCTCGAGAGCAGCAGGCGCTCCACGCTAAGAATGAAGCAGATAAGCTGACTGCGGCGCGCTCCAAGGAGCTCGCGAACGTTGCGCATCTCTCCGAGGAGAAGGCGCGTGAACAACTCTTCTCCGAGATAGAGCGCACCCACGAGGAGGCGATACTGCTTCGTCTCCAGAAACTTGCCGCCAATGGCCGCGAGCGACTTGAAGACAAGGCACGCAATATTTTGACTACCATCATCCATCGTCTCGGCAACGCGGTAAATGCCGACGTACTCTCGCTTTCGGTGGCGCTCCCCTCTGAAGAGGTGAAGGGTAAGATTATCGGTAAGGAAGGCCGCAATATCAAGGCGTTTGAGCGCGCCACGGGTGTGGATGTGCTTATCGACGATGTTCCCGACCGGATCACACTCTCCTCCTTCGATCCGCTCCGCCGCGCTATCGCGAAAATAGCGCTCGAGAAGCTGATTGCCGACGGACGCATCCAGCCCGCCAAGATAGAGGAGACCGTCGAGAAGACACGTGTCGAGGTCGCCGATATTGTCAAACAGAAGGGCGAGGCTGCTGCCTACGAGGCGGGTGTTATCGGGCTCGATCCTAAGCTCGTCGCGCTCCTGGGCCGGCTCCACTTCCGCACCAGCTACGGACAGAACGTACTCACCCACTCGATCGAGATGGCGCATATCGCGGGGATGCTCGCGACAGAGCTCGGAGCGAGCGCCGAGACTGCGCGCACCGCTGCCCTCCTCCACGACATCGGCAAGGCGGTCGATCACGAGGTCCAGGGCACGCACGTGGAGATAGGGCGACGCATCCTCGAAAAGTTCGGTGTCAGCAGAGAGATCATTCTCGCGATGCAGTCGCATCACGACGAGCATCCCTACGAGACGCCAGAAGCGGTCATCGTACAGGTCGCTGACGCTATCTCGGGCGGTCGTCCGGGCGCACGTCGCGACACGGTCGATCGTTACTTGGAGCGCTTGGGCGACCTAGAGCGCCTTGCCGCTACCTTCCCGGGGGTTGAAAAGGTGTACGCGATTGCCGCTGGCCGCGAGATTCGCGTCTTTGTGAATCCGGGCAAGGTAAGCGACCTCACGATGCACAAGCTCGCTCGCGATATCGCCAAGCGTATCCAAGAAGAGCTCAAATATCCGGGCGAGATTAAAGTGAATATCATTCGCGAGAATCGCGTTGTCGAGTTTGCACGCTGATTTCACGCTATCCACGCACTGTTGTAAAGCCCCATTGCACAAAATGGCGCATTTCCTATACTTTCTTCATACCCACCCCCTCCCGGCCGTGGGGATTAGCAACTAGCAGATTCTCATGAACAAAGCAGATATTGTCGACAAGGTGCACGGCGTCCTCGGCTCGACCAAGGCCGATGCTGAGCGCGCTGTCGAGACGATGATCGACTCTATCGTCTCCGGCCTCAAGGGCGGTGATGAAGTCTCGATTGCCGGCCTCGGCATCTTCGCGACCAAGGCACGCCCGGCACGTCAGGGCCGCAATCCGCGCACGGGCGAGACGATTCACATCAATGCCACTCGCACCGCGAAGTTCCGTGCAGCCAAGGCACTCAAGGACGCAGTAAAATAAGGGATTCCCTTGTTAAAACAATCGCGGCGCCGAGAGACGCCGCGATTGTTTATTTCAGATACTTCTTTTTCTTGAGTTTGTCGGGGAGATACGATTCATCATCATATTTTTCATACCCTTTACCATAATCGAGCTCTTTCATCAGCTTGGTTGGCGCATTGCGGATCTTCTTGGGGACCGGGAGGTTGCTGTAGGTGCGCACATCCGCCTGAGCTGCGCGGAGCGCGTCATAGGCAGAGCGATCTTTCTTGGCGCTCGCGAGATAGGCGACACCATGCGCGAGGTTAATCGCGCACTCGGGGTAACCAATAGTCTCGCAGGCGCGGAAGACCGCGTTGGCCACCACGAGCGCAGTGGGCTGGGCGAGGCCGATATCTTCAGAGGCGAATATCACCATCCGCCGCGCGATAAAGAGCGGATCCTCACCTGCTTCGACCATCCGCGCCAGGTAGTAGAGCGCGGCGTCGGCCTGTGAGGCGCGCATACTTTTAATAAAGGCGCTGATAGTGTCGTAGTGTTCCTCGCCCTTCTTGTCATAACGCAGATGCGGCGACTCGAGCGCCGAGTTGAGCGTCTCGACAGTCACTTCCCCATAGAGACTCTGTGCGCCCTCGATCATCCCGAGCACTTTACGCGCATCTCCGCTCGCATAGCCCATGAGCCAGTCAAAGGCGCCCTTCCCTATTTTCACCCTCGTCTTCTTCACGATCGCCTTTAACGCTTCTTCAGAGAGCGGCTCGAGGACGAAGACGCGAGAGCGCGAGAGGAGCGCCGGGATGACTTCAAACGAGGGGTTCTCGGTCGTCGCGCCGATGAGGGTCAGCTCCCCGCTCTCCACATAGGGTAATAAGAAATCCTGCTGGGCTTTATTAAAACGATGTATCTCATCGAGGAAGAGTATTTTCTCCTTCCCTGTCACCTGCTCCTGCTTACTGCTCACTATCTTCCGTATATCCTCCTTCCCTGCTGAGACCGCCGAGAGCTCATAGAGCTCGGCATCGAGCGCTCGCGCATAGATGCGCGCGATGGTCGTCTTGCCGGTCCCCGGCGGGCCCCAGAGGATGAAGGAGAACTTATGCTTCTTCTCTATCGCCACCCGCAGCGGCTTCCCCTCCCCCACCAGGTGCTCCTGTCCCACGACTTCGTCAATCGTCTGTGGCCTGATTCGTACGGCGAGAGGTTCCATATCACTATGGTACTCCTCTCTGAAATTTTGTGCGCCCTAATGGATTAGTGCTAACTATGTTTGAGAGATAGTTATACAATAGAAAAGTAGCACAAAATTGAGTACACACATGAACAATCATGTGGCACATCAATACACTGAGCACAGACCATATTCAGAGCAATCATCCAAATGTTTGATTAGGGTCTTGACGAAAATCCGTGCGTCTGCTAGTGTCTCATTGTTACCCATTAATATCAAAACCATGGCCTCAAAAGAAACATTGCCAGTATACCTTCCAATCACGAGACTTGATCAGGTAATCGAACTCATATCGAAACGATCACTGACTGATGTGAGCAGTGGGTTCTTTGTTGCACATAAGTTTAATCAATCAGATGCCTCTCTCGCAGTTAACATGCTTAAGTTTCTCGGTGTAGCTGATGAGAATGGTAAAGTCATCCAAGAGACATTCCGAAAGTTTCAGGTACTGGGCGAGAGTAGAAAGAAGGGCATCGAAGAAATCATTCGCCCTGCTTATGCGAAGCTCTTCGGGACAGTTGAAGCTCCCCAGGATCTTCCTATCAATGAACTCACAAATGATCTCGCTCGTATATATGGGCTAAGTGCACGAGTCTCGAAGCCAGCCACCCTTGCTTTCCTAAAACTTTGCGAGTACGCCGGTCTCAAAGAGGAGGGTTCCATTGTTGGCCGCAAGCGCACTGAAGGAAGCAATAAGTCAGGTCAAACTACTAACACAAAGTCCGGCTCTGAATCACAGTCCTCGCGCGGCCGTTCTTCCGAGAGGGATGATCTGATACATATAGATACGGGAACCTCGGAAGTCGTTTTCCGTATTTCGAAGGATATACAAGACCGGGCTTGGAATAATGATGACCTGAATGCGGATATGCGCATACTCGTCCGCTCCGTTAAGGCTTTTGCCGAGAAGTACGGAATCCCCAAGGAGAATGACTCGTTAACGGAGGGAAAGGCCTAAGCAAGAGCCTCCGAGACAGAGGCCGATATCGGCAATTGTCTCGGGGGCTTTTATCAGGCGTCATTCCCCGGCGGTTAATCAACCGTGATGCGCATTATTAGCTTAGTTCTGTTCTTTATGAGTGATATTTGCGTTGCGAGTATCACCAGGAATGGTCGCACGATTTATGCATCCGATTACGGATACAAATGCTTCCCAATCCGTGGTGTCGCAAAGAAGAGTTCCAAAAAGGGAAAACGCTCCCAACCCTACAAGAGTAAGAGCGTTCATCCCAAGCAAAAGTCGTAAGACTTATGTTCCACCCCTAACGGGGTGAGCCGTGGGCCGAGTTCAAGCGAAGGTCTCGTCTCCAAAACTGGGTCCGGGGTGCAATTCCCCCTCGGTCCACAGCTCACCTCAGTAGGAATCCCTATTTATTATATCCGATTTTTGAATCCCCAATCAGCACTCAATGCTTTTAGTGGAACATCAATGAATCTACCTTAATTTGCATCAAAACTCAAATTGTGCGGACGGCGGGAATCGGACCCGCGCTGACTGCTTGGAAGGCAGCCGTCATACCATTAGACCACGTCCGCATTTTTGATTCCTGATAAGAGCACTTCGTTCCAGAGTTTTATTTTCCGAAAAAAGAGAACTCCGTATTCTTTTCTCCCTCCACTTTGAACAGTCAGTTGCGCTGTGCCGAAAGGAAGCTTGTGTCGCATCTTGGCTTTCTTGTCCGTACGCTTATCAACCTGATGTTTCTGGAATTGGGATACTGGAATGCTAGTGGTACGAGACCAAAATTGCAAACATTGATTTACATCACTGTCTGGATAAAGATGTAAACGCATTCGAAATTGTTCTTTCTTCACTCCGAGCATTTTGAACCAAGCAATAGTCGCTTTGATAATGTGCGAATCTGAATTTATCATACGAATCTGACTGTTTGTCTTGCATCCTTCTCCCAAATAGAGACCAAGACCGAATATAAAAAGATCCCTTCGGCTTATTTTGCCGATTTCTTTAACTGCTATTTTTCGTATTTCCTGAATTGATTGCTGACGCAGTTCAGCCCGACGAGCACTAGCTGCAGCCCGAGCCTTTCCAAATGAAGCTATTGTTTCCTTGTTTGGATTGTAAGGGATTTCTGTAAGCCATCCACTTAACGTGCTTTTTGACAGCCCAGTTTTAGATGAAATATAGGTGTAAGAAAATCCACTTTTTCTTAAAGCCAAAGCTCTTTCTCTGATGGATTGAGTGTGCATCATTAGATTATATATCTGTGTATACCATATGTGGTAGTTCGATATGCACACCAGGTGCTAGTTTAAAAATCTGCAAACACCCTGTCTTTCAGGACATTTTTGCGCTAGCCTTTGAATATGCAGCGCTTCGCGCCTTATCTGGGGGGTGTCGTCGCCCTCGTGGCCAGCTTCTTATTCATCTCCTACTTTGCCACGGGGCGAGTGGAGCGCGTCGTGCCACAAACGCACACTGCCTCCTCGACGCCCGCTGTCGTGCCGACGTTTACGCTGCCGTCAGTGGTTGTACCAGACCTCGGGTTGAAGCCAGATGCTTCCGCCTCTGTTGCGACTGGGACGCGTCCGGTAGCGACCGTCGCTCCGAAGAAGGTGGTCTTGCCCACAAAGAAGGTCGCGACAGTTCCAGTTGCCTCAACATCGCCAGCGACGATTATTATCAAGTCATCAGCGCCCCCGGCGCTTGCTCCCTCGGGCAATATCGGCCTCGACGCATCAGCCACACTGCTGCGCGATGCATTGGTAAATATTATCTGCTACGCGCCCCCTGCGAGCGGTATCCACTCTATCAGCGGGAGTGGCGTTTTTATCGATTCAAAAGGGATTGTCCTCACCAATGCACACATCGCACAGTACTTCCTCCTCGCCGATCGAGGGGTCACTTGCTCTATCCGCTCTGGGAGCCCTGCGGTGACCAAATATGGCGCCACGCTCGTGTATATATCACCCTCATGGCTCCGAACGAATGCAGCATCGATTACCCAGATCGCACCAACGGGCACTGGCGAATACGACTTCGCCCTTCTCGCAATAACCAAGAGCGTAGCAGGTGGCACATTGCCCACGATGTTCTCCTCGATAGCGCTCGCGACAGTAGCGTCAAACGTCGAGACACCAATCGTTATCGCGACCTACGGCGCCCAGTTCCTCGAGGCGGGTCAGATACAGTCCGGACTCTTTCCCACTGTCGTCTTTGGTACGGTGAAGGACGTTTTCACCTTCCACACCAACACCATTGACGTGCTCTCGCTTGGGGGCTCGGCTGCAGCACAAGAAGGATCCTCAGGTGGCGGTGCCGCTGACGCCTCGGGCGCGCTTGTCGGCACGATTACCACGAGCACCACCGAGGGTGCGACCGACACCCGCCGACTGAGCGCCATCACTGCCGCCTATATCCGCGGAGAATACGAGAGCGAAATGGGCAGGCCGCTCGACGCGCTCCTCGCAGAGCCGTCTTCAGCGACCGTCTCCGAGTTCTCCTCCAAGATCCCCACGCTTGAGGCAATCATCACCGCCAACCTGCCCTAATAGAGAGAAAGCTGTTAGGATGTGCGTAACGGGCCGGAGTATGCCGGTAGTACGCGTCCTTTGGGAGGATGTAGACCGGGTTCAATTCCCGGCGGCCCGATGATTCAGACGATTTGTGGCAGGTAGCGGACGCGAGCTGCGCCATCGCGCCGGCGCAGCCACACGAGACAGCCGTCCACCTGCCACTCCCCTTCCCACTTCTTCTCTAGGACATACCACTCGCCCGTGCGCGCGACCTTCCTGATCTTCGCTTCATGCAGATTAGCCGAGGGATCGTACTCGTCGCCCACGGTTTCTTCGTTAGAAAAGTCGTCAACAATAATCGTCTTCACTTCAACAAAATGCAGGGTATCTTCTCGCTCGGCGACAAGATCGAGCTCGCCAGTCTTGCGGGCGACATTGCGGTCGCGGATAGAGAATCCGTGGCGGGTGAGGTACAGAGCCGCTACCCGCTCCCCCAGAGAGCCAACCTCTTTGCGACTCTTAGTGGATACGTCCACGGCTTTTTAAAATATGGCTCATATACTTACTATTTCACGGACTAGCCAAAATGTCTGCTGTCTTTTATCCCCACTATCCCCTAGGTTATCCACTTACAGCACAGAACCAAAAGACATACAAAAACGGCCCAGACGGGCCGTTTTTGTATGCACGCTTCAACAAAGCGTCAAATTAACTTTCATACTGGAAAAGAAAACAGGTGTCGTGGTATCATGACGTACAGCGCGGGTATGGTTCAATGGTAGAACATCTGGTTGCCAATCAGATGATGGGAGTTCGATTCTCCCTACCCGCACTTTTTCACTCATTGGTGCCCCGACCAGGAATCGAACCTGGACCGACAGTTCCGAAGACTGTTGTGATATCCGTTTCACCATCGGGGCTCACTTGCCACAGGCAAGATAAGAATAAGCCTAGCAGACATGCTAGTATCTCGCTATGAAGCATTTAGTCCCCAAAGAGGTCATCACAGTCTCTTCCAAGCTCCGCGAGGCGGGATTTGAGGCGTATCTAGTAGGCGGCTGCGTCCGCGATCTAATTGTCGGCCTAGAACCTAAGGATTGGGACATCACCACCAATGCGCTCCCAGAGCAGATCCAGACCCTCTTCAGCGACTCCTTTTATGAGAACGAATATGGAACCGTCGGTGTGAAGACTGAATCAGAGGACCCACGGCTCGCTATTATCGAGGTAACTCCTTATCGCACCGAGTCAGAATACTCTGATAAGCGTCGCCCCGACAAAGTTGAGTTCGGCACTTCCCTCTCTGGAGACCTTGCCCGGAGAGACTTCACGATTAACGCAATCGCCTATGACGAGAGTAAAGGACAGATAGTAGACCCCTATGACGGTCAAAAGGACATTAAGGACAAGCTGGTGCGCGCAGTGGGTGTTGCCGCTGATCGTTTTAATGAAGACGCACTGCGTATGTTGCGCGCGGTTCGGTTTGTCGCCGAGCTTAACTTCGGCATCGATGGTGAGACGGCCGTCGCAATAAGCAAAAATAGTGAGCATTTAAGCCACGTTTCACGTGAAAGGGTTAAGGACGAGCTGGTGAGGATACTCAACTCTAAGAAGCCGATGGATGCACTTGTCCTCGCTAAGCAGCTCGACATCTTGAAGTTCATCGTCCCAGATCTTATTCGCGGTATCGGTGTCGAACAGAATCAGGCCCACAGCTATGACGTCTTTGAACACAATCTACGCACGATGCAGCACGGGGCTGATAAGGGTTGGGACTTTGATATCCGCCTCGCGGGTCTCTTCCACGATATCGCCAAGCCAGAGACGCGACGCTGGTCGGACGAAAAGAAGGAATGGACCTTCCACGGGCACGATGTCGTTGGTTCACGTGTAACAAAAAAGGCGCTCGAGGACCTCCGCTTCCCTCGAGAGACTATAGAGAAAGTGGCTAAATTGGTCCGTTGGCATATGTTCTTCTCTGATCCTGACCAGATTACCCTCTCAGCAGTCCGCCGGATGATTACGAACGTAGGAGAGGAAAATATCGAGAATCTCCTTAATCTCCGTATCTGCGACCGCGTCGGCACCGGCCGGCCTAAGGAACAGCCATTCCGCTTCCGTAAGTATAAGGCGATGGTAGACCAAGCACTCCGCGACCCAATCTCGGTCACTATGCTTAAGATCAATGGGAGCCAGATTATGGATAAGTTTCAGGTGAAACCAGGTCCCCGTATCGGCTGGGCGCTAAACGCACTCCTCGAGGAGATACTTGATGATTCTGATAAAAACACTACTGAATACCTCGATATTCGGACAGAAGAACTGCTAAAGCTGACGGACGAAGAGTTACAGAAGCTCGGAGAAGCAGGGAAGAAGAGGAGAGAAGCGGCTGAAGATGAGGAAATAAAGCATATTATGGAGAAGCATCACGTGTGCTGAAAGTCCCGAGGAAGTCGAGGGATTAGATGTGAAAAGTGTTCCACGTGGAACATACATTCGCTGACGCTCAATATTTCGAATGGCCATGAAAGGCGGCCATTCTCAATAACAAAACCGCCCAGGGCGGTTGAGGCAAAAAAGGAGCAAAGGGGCGTAATTCATGGGGCCTCGACCAGAGAAATGTGGGCGGTTTTTGTATGTACTGATTGTGTGTCTCAGCGCTTCCGTTTGGGACACGTGCCGTGGGGCTTGTATCGCGGATCGCCGCGGAGCGGAGGCAGGAACCTCTCTTGGCGCATCAACACCTGACAGAGCTATGAAAGATCATCCCGTCCTTTGTTAAAGATAGCGCAGTCAAGGACAGTGTAAAGGACACCTCTGTGGATAACTTGCTCGCACCGAGCCTGTCGAAATGTCTTTTATGACAGCGTAATCGAGATAGGGCAGTGGTCGGAGCCGTAGATGTCGGGGAGAATATCGGCCTTGGTAATCCGATTCATACACTCTTGTGCAGCAAAGAAGTAGTCGAGGCGCCAGCCGACGTTCCTGTCGCGTGCACGCGTCTTCATATCCCAATAGGTATAGGCACCCGACTTCTGGGGGAAGAAGTGGCGGAAGGTGTCGATGTAGCCAACGTTCACCACTTCATCAATCCACGCTCGCTCTTCGGGAAGGAAGCCAGTGTTCTCTTCGTTCTCTTTCGGCCGGGCGAGATCTATTTCTTCGTGGGCAGTGTTCACATCCCCACAGAAGATGATCGGCTTCTCTTCGTGCAGCTTCTCTACGAACTGCAGGAAGGCATCATAGAAGCGGAGTTTATAATCGAGCCGCTCGGGCCCTTGGCCGCCGTTGGGGAAGTAGGCGTTCACCAGCCAGAAGTCGGCATATTCTGCACCAATCACGCGGCCTTCTTGGTCAAATTCTTTAATCCCCATACCGTAGATGACCTTCAGTGGTTCACTCTTGGAGTAGAGCGCGACGCCGCTGTAGCCCTTCTTAATCTGACAGGAAGAGAAGAAGCCAGAGTAGTCAGCGGGGGAGAGGAACGTTTCAGAGAGTTGGTCGGGCGAAGCTTTGGTCTCTTGAAGACAGAAGATGTCTGGCTTCGCCGTCTTTATAAACGCTCCCCAGAGATCATCCTTAGCCAAGGAGCGGAGTCCGTTCACATTCCACGACACGATTTTCATATCAGTATTCTACTATGCAAAACGAAAGCCCGGGATATGTTCCGGGCTCAGGGGCTCTTCTGACGCTTGCGCGGCGGGAGGAGCCAGTCGATGAATCTGTTCTTAGATACAGTGTCGGGAGGGTCGCCTTGAAGGTATCCCCATAAATCAGCCTGTTTCCGCAGCTCTGCCTCGCGTGCCACCGCCTCTTCAGGCGAGACGTCAGGCACGGGCGGTGGTACATACTTCTGGATTTTCTTTCCCATAGCACTCTCCTCTCTAGAAGAGATGCTAATCCTAAGTACCGCTTTGCACAAATTCTAGCGGCTGTGCGAGTGGAACTTTTTATGAATCTCGCGCAGGTGCGAGTCGGTGATGTGCGTATAGATCTGGGTGGTATTGATAGAAGCGTGGCCGAGAAGCTGCTGGACACTGCGGATATCAGCGCCATTTGAGAGGAGATCGGTGGCGAAGGCGTGGCGGAGCGTGTGGGGCGTGACGACGCTCGTGATGCCAGCGAGGGCGACGTAGCGCTTCAGGTGGCGCTGCACGTCGCGGGGGATAATCCGATGGAGCTTGTCCGGTCGTCCGTCGACAAAGAGTGCCTCCTCCATATCCTTACGCGCCGTCAGGTAATCGCGCACAGACTCCTTAGCAGCACCAGAGAGGAAGACGACTCGCACCTTCTCTCCCTTGCCGCGCACCGAGAGCTCGTCGCGGGTGAGATCGAGGTCGCTGTTGAGCGAGCAGAGCTCGGAGACGCGCAGTCCGGTGGAGAAGAGGAGTTCGAGAATAGCGCGGTCGCGCAGGCAGGCGAGCTTCTTGTGCTCGTTGGTCTCCTTCGCGAGCGCTTCTTCCGGCGCTTTCATCAGACGTTCGAGCTCGGCGGAGGTAATCAGGTCTATCTGGCGCTCGGGGAGCTTGGCGAGCTCTATCTTCTCGGGGGAGATAGCCTCGACATCACGTTTCCGAAGGAACTTAAGGAAAGCCCGGAGCGCGATCATATAGTAGTTCTGTGTCCGACGCTTCATCGAGTCGTTTTTAGTGCCGGGCTGGCGATTGAGCCACAGGCGGAACTCGCGGATATTCTGCTCGGTGATGTCGCTTACGCTTTTTACCTGCATCTGCTCGAAGTAGCGGGAGAGGTAGTGGTCATAATTCTCGACCGTCTTCACCGCGCGACCGCGCTCAATCTCGATATGCTCTAGGAATTGCCGTTTTGCCGCTATTGCGTCCATAGAGGGTAGTGTAGCACCCAATATTGTGCGCACTTGGAGTAAACTTCGCGACACTTGCACAATTTCACAAGGCGTGGTAGTGTGGTGCTACCTATGCTTACGACGAGGAAAAAGGCGACGGTCATTAAGAACGTTGCTCGACACGATACTGACACCGGCTCGGCCGATGTGCAGGTCGCGCTCCTTTCCAAGCAGATTGACGAGCTCGCCAAGCACCTCAAGAAGAATCCGAAGGACTTCCATTCTCGCCGCGGTCTGCTCCAGATGGTGGCTGATCGCCGCTCGCACCTGCGCTACCTCGAAACTAATCACAAGCGCCACTACAACGCGCTTATCAAGAAGCTTGGTTTGAAGAAATAGCACCGTGTCTTTTCTGGTATCATAGGAGAAGTAGCGTTCTGCTACGTTTTATTATCTTGTTTTTCATAAGCTATTTATATGGCAGTTATCAAACATCCAGCCCAGCGTGTCGGCGTATTCATTGACACACAGAATCTCTATCACAGCGCTAAGCATCTCTATAAGGCGCGGGTAAACTTCGCTAAAGTGCTCGAAGAGGCGGTCGGCGGGCGTATCCTCGTCCGTGCGATTGCATATGTTATCTCCACCGAGAGTGGTGAAGAAAAGAACTTCTTCGAAGCGCTTACAAAGATCGGCATCGAGACCAAGGTTAAAGACCTCCAGGTCTTTGCCGATGGCGCTAAGAAGGCCGACTGGGATGTCGGGCTCGCTATTGACGCGGTAAAGCTCGCTCCCAAACTCGACACGGTCATTCTCGCGACGGGCGATGGTGACTTTATTCCACTCATCCAGTATCTCGATATGAACGAGGGATGTCAGGTAGAGGTTATCTCCTTCGGGAAGTCGTCCTCGGGCAAGCTGAAGGAAGCAGCACACGCCTTCACCGATATGTGCGACGAGCCGCACAAGTTCACAATCAGTTCACGCGCATAACATCGAGCAGCACGCATCTGATGCGTTACTATAGGGGTAATGGAGACTCAAGCGACGAACGGAAACGTATCTCCGACTGACGATCAGCCGGAGAAGTATATCCGCACGTTTGAGGGAGATATGGAAATCCTCAAGAAGGGAGGAACGCCTGACCTCACTCCGCTTGACGCCGCCTCTGATGCAGCGCCTGCAGCGCTACCAGTATCGACTCCGCCGCAAATATCAATTGCTGATTCGATCTCGTTGCCTACAGCAGCGCCGAAGGCGCCACCTGAGAATCCGCTTAAGACATACTCGGGTGATTTTTCCGATCGGGTGAAGGAGACGCACGCATCAACAGCAACCGTGCTCGCCGCCGAGCAGGATGCATCGCCTCGGGCTGTCTCGGTGGAGCCTGAGACCGTTTCGCGTATGAACCTGAGCTATCTTATCGCGGGAGGTGTGCTGGTTATTGCCGGAATCGGCGGTATCTATGCAGCGTATGCACATTATCAGACGGTGGCAGCACCGGCCGTGGTCGCTCCGGTGGTGTCGACGCCGATTTTTGTCAACGAACGCGAGGAAGTCTCAGGAACAGGGGGAGAACTCATCAAGGCAATACAGGCTTCAGTGGCCCGCCCGCTTACCGCAGATACAGTCCGACTTCTGACGATAGCGAGCACCACGAGTTCAGGCAATGTCTTTGCGGCGCTCTCTGCGGTTTCGGCGCCTGACGTCTTGGTGCGAAACGTGAGCGCAAACGGCAGTATGGCGGGCGTGATACATATCAATAGCGTCCAGAGCCCCTTTTTCGTATTGTCGGTCGTGTCCTACAGTGACACCTTCTCGGGTATGCTCTCGTGGGAGCCAGTGATGCCGCTCTACTTGACCGACCTCTATCCTCCTACGGCTGCGACAACGGAAGTGGGTACTGCTTCTTCGACTGCCACATCAACAGCCCCAGTGAACAAAGTGGCCACGTCCTCAATCGCTGCTTCTAGTGCTCCTGTCCCACCACGATTCTTTGATATAACGATCGCAAATCACGATGCTCGCGCTTATCGTGACGCTGCAGGGCGCATCATCCTTGTGTACGGCTATTGGAATAATCGAACGATGGTTATTGCTCGTGATATCCCAACGTTTACCGAGATTCTCGGGAGGCTCGCCACCGCACGGACGCCGTAGTCTGGTATTATTCCTGAATGAAAACAGAACCCTTTAAAAAGGAGCTCGAAGCGGAGAAAACGCGACTCGAGTCAGAGATGGGGACGGTCGGACGCCGTAACCCAAGCGTGCCAGATGACTGGGAACCTATACCATCAGAAATAGGGATGGAAGCAGATCTGGCTGATCAGGCCGACGTGGTGATGAGTCGTGAGGGGAACGCTGCTATCCTCGCTGATCTTGAGGCTCGCTACGACACCGTTCTCTCTGCGCTCGTTCGGATAGAGAAGAATACGTACGGCATATGTGAGGTCTGTGGCGAGAAGATCTCAGAGGCGCGTCTTACCGCTGATCCTGCCGCAACAACCTGCGTCGAGCATTTGTAGAAAATCGTATGGATGCAGGTAAGCCGAAGTCAGTGTCGGTGCGTACAACTGCAGAGCTCCCCAAACACGGCTACGCAAAGACGCTTGCCGCCCAGCCGGTAGGGCCTGGAGCAGAGCTCGTCACGGTCGAGGCTGATCTGACGCGTGGACTCCACGCGTTCTCGGTGGTAGGGCTCGCAGATAAGGCAGTAGAGGAGGCGCGTGATCGGGTGAGTGCTGCGATACGTCATTCCGGATTCAAGTCGCCCAAGCAGCAGAACAAACGCATTGTGCTCTCACTCTCGCCGGCAGATCTGAAGAAGGAAGGGTCGCATTACGACCTCGCGCTTGCACTCGCGTATCTTATCGCTGCTGGAGAAATTAGCTCCTTGTCAGAAGAAATGCTCTTTATTGGGGAACTCGCACTCGATGGAACAATTCGGACCGTACGCGGCGTCCTCGCCCAAGTGCTTGCTGCTAAACGTCACGGCACCAAGACGGTGTTTGTCCCGCCCGGGAATGCGCACGAGGCGCTTCTGGCAGACGGCTTGAAGATATTCTCACCTGCCTCTCTCGCAGAACTCCTCCAGCACCTGAAAGGGGAGAAGCTACTTCCACGTTTAGTACGCGATCGCCGTATCGCACCACCACCACCCGCTCTCGACCTGGCGGATATAAAGGGGCAGGAGAGTGCGAAGCGTGCGCTCGAGATAGCCGCGGCCGGTCGGCACAATATCGTTTTCTATGGATCTCCAGGCACCGGTAAGACGATGCTCGCGCGAGCGCTCGCGGGTATCCTCCCGCCACTTACCGACGACGATATGCTCGAGGTTACCGCGATACACTCAACAGCAGGTCTTCTCTCCGAAGGAGAGGCAGTGTACTGGCCGCCCTTCCGTGCGCCGCATCACTCGATATCGCACGTGGCGATAGTGGGCGGCGGCACTTTCCCCAAGGCAGGAGAGGTGACGTTCGCGCACAAGGGAGTACTTTTTCTTGATGAATTCCCAGAATTTGATTCACGAACACTCGAAGCGCTCCGTCAGCCGCTTGAAGACAGGGTAGTTACCGTCTCGCGCGCACGCGCGACTGTCACCTTCCCCGCAGACTGTATGATTGTTGCCGCGATGAATCCGGCGCACACACTTTCTGATGACGCACGTGCCGCGGCACGTGCGGCCGCAAAGCAAGCACGGCGCATATCGCGCCCTATCGTCGACCGTCTTGATCTCTGGATAGAAGTACCGCTTGTGCCGCACGACACGCTCGCGAAACTAAGCAGTGGCGAGTTCTCGAGCGATGTACGTAAGCGGGTTGTCGCTGCTCGCACGCGCGTTGAGAAGCGCACCGGCAAGAGGGGATACGCAAATGCCGCGCTTACCGGGCGCGAGCTCGACGAGAAAAGTGGGTTTACCAGCTCGGCAAAGGAAGCGCTCACCACTGCCGCTGCGCGGCTCAATCTCTCACCAAGGAGCTACCACCGCACAATGCGAGTAGCACGCACTATCGCCGACCTCGCAGGGGCTGAAACAGTTACGCCCGCCTGTATTCACGAAGCACTACAGTATCGCCCGCGTGGACTCTTTGGGTTTGAATAGAAAACGACGCTTTATTGCGGCTGACAGACAGAACCGACAGAGCATCCTGCAAACGGGTTCTGCGCACCACGGACTTCGAAGTGGAGATGTGGACCAGTCGTGTGGCCAGTCATACCGACGTAGCCGATGAGCTGTCCGGCAGAGACGGCTTGCTCAGGGCTCACGATAGCGGAGCGCATATGAGCGTAGAGCGTCTGGGTGCCATTGTTGTGTGTGATTACGACGTAATTGCCGTAGCCGCCGTTCCATCCGCCGCCTGTACGCGCGATGATAACGATGCCATCGGCGGCAGCGTAGATAGGCGTGCCGCGTGCAGCACCGATGTCGACAGCATTCCATCCGTGAACACCCTGAGTAAGAGTGCCGCCCGGGACTGGATTACTGAAATAACCGGCGAAGAGCGCGCCGCCACCGCCGCGGTACGGATCTCGGCTCGCCGGGCGTTTTGTCGAGGCTGGCGCAGAAGAGACAGGAGTCCCGATTTCACCACCAGGGATGAGCAAGCTCGAGCCGACGATGAGCGGTATGGTGGTGTCGAGACCGTTGTACTGGGCGATTTCGTCTGCATCGGCACCATACTTCTTGGCGAGCGACTTAAGCGTATCTCCCTTAACAACCGTGTGCTCGATACCCGAGATTGGGAGGATAATGAGCGTGTCGCCTGGATGTACGCTTTGAGCACCCTTCAGGTTGTTCGCCCAGAGGATTGTGTTCACTGATACTCCGAACATATCAGCAATCTCGGAGAGCGTGTCGCCCGCTCGTACGACATATATCGAGATTCGGTCAGGCGGTGTCGAGCTCGCGACATCCGCTATCGTGCCTGAGGGGCCAGCATACGCGAGGAGTGCCCGCCCGCCGCTTGTTTGGAGACTAGCACCGAGACCTTTATTTGGATTGGGGTCGATATTTGTCGCTGCACGGATAAACGTCGGGGATTCTGTTTGGTAGGGGACGCTCGCTACCGCTGTGGCACCTGCATTTGTATAAAAAGGCCAAAAGGCGCTTGCGCGACTTGGGGTGAGCACAACGACCGAAAGGGCGGTCGCGATACTAAGTATGATGAATTGGGGGGCGAATTTGATAGGTAAACGGGGGTGGTCGGTGGGGCTTTCTTAATACAAGAATGGCTTACATACGCTGTATATAAGCCATTCCTTGAGTGCTTCCGTATCAGACTATATGTCGAGTATAGACCAGTGAGATTGAGAGTCAATCGGGCAGTTTTATACCTGTGGAGAGCGGTTTTTGGGGTATATTTCGAGAGTGACATATCTCGAAGGCCTGAACGAAGATCAGAAACGCTCCGTTCTTGCGATGCACGGCCCTGTTTCCGTTCTCGCTGGTGCAGGAAGCGGGAAAACGCGCGTGCTCACGACGCGTATTTATCATTTAATCCGTGAAGGAGTACCGGCGCGTGAGATTCTCGCGGTCACCTTCACCAACAAGGCGGCGCGGGAGATGCGCGAGCGCGTCCGAGCAATGCTCGGGGATGATAAAACAGTGCCGCTTATCGCTACCTTCCACGGTCTCGGCCGGGAACTTCTGGAGAGTTATGGCAAAGCGATTGGGGTTCCGCGATTCTTCAGCGTGTACGACCGCGATGACTCGGAGAAGGCGATTGGCGCGGCGCTCAAAGCGCTTGATGTGGGTGCCAAAGAGCTTTCGCCACGCGCGGTGCTTGGGCGTATCTCGCGAGCCAAGGGTGAGGGGATGCGTGCAAGTGAGTTTTATGAGAAGTATGCGCGGAGCGGATTCGGTAATCGGATTGTCGCCGAGGTGTGGCTGCGTTACGAGAAGACGCTTGCGGCAGAGAAGGCGCTCGACTTTGACGACCTTATCGCTCTCCCGCTCAGGATGCTCGAAGAACACGCCGATATCCGCGCACTCGCTCAAGATCGATGGAAGTACATCCATATCGATGAATATCAGGACACTAACGCACTCCAGGGGCGGCTCGCGAACATTCTCGCGGAGAAACACCACAACGTGTTTGTAGTAGGAGATATCGATCAGTGTCTTGTCGCAGGAACGCAAGTACTCTTGCCTGAAGGATCGACACGGGCGATAGAGAATCTAAAGAAGGGGGATCTCGTGCTATCGAATTATGGGAGTGGCGATATGCGCCCTGCACGAGTAACGAGAGCGACCGCACGAAGCGTGCGAGGCGAATTGATTTGCCTGACGACGCGCACAGGAAATATACTCACGAGTACCCCGGATCATATTCACTTCGCGGGATACCGCCTTGGCGAGACGCCTCAACTCCATTTCACCTATCTCATGCACAAACGAGAAAAGGGGTGGAGAATCGGCGTTTCGCAGACGTATACAAAAGGACAATATCGGCCGACAATCGGATTTCAACAGCGATGCAACCAAGAGCACGGAGATTCGGTATGGGTGATTGGCGTTCACGATTCCCAGCAAGAGGCGCGTATTCTCGAATATAAGCTCTCACTTCAATACGCAATCCCAACATTACCGTTTATCGCGCGGAAAGGAAGTGTTGGCGGATATGTGCACGACCAAGGGGTCTTAGATAACATTTTCTTAACGTTCGATACAGGAGAAGGAGCTCGGAAGCTTCTGAAGAATCAGGGGCTTTCAGTTGAGTATCCGCATCATCGTGCACAAGTCACTCGAAGTAGTCGACGCAATATTGTTGTAACTCTTTGTGGTGAACACCGAGGAAAGACACCGATGCATCGCATTTCTGTTGCGGGAAGTGATGTGATCGGGAAGCAGATGCTCAAAAAAGCCGGTTTCTCTGTGAGATCGGCAAAATCTTCTAAAGGCTGGAGATTTGAATCAGCACATAGAGACTTCGGCGCACTCTTATCGCGAGTAGGAGCACTTAGAGAGATTTTCCCCGACAGTGTTATCGTGCGGACTGCACGACTTGGCGGGTATAAAAAAAATCCGAGAAATGGTAACTCACTCCCATTTATTCCCGCTGGATCTGTACAAAGGGGTATGGCCGTGTTCGACGCAGAAGGAAAATGGGATGTCGTAGTTCGAGTCGAACGCGTGAGTACGGGGAAGACACGAGTATACGATCTGGATGTCGAGAATACGCACAACTTCATTGCGAATGGCATTGTTACGCACAATTGTATCTATACCTGGCGCGGAGCGACGATAGAGAACCTGCTCGAGTTCGACAAGACGTATCCCCAGTCGCAGACGATTATTCTCAAGCAGAACTATCGTTCAACGAAGAATTTGGTCAACGCGGCAAATGCAGTCATTGAGAAAAATAAGAACCGCAAGGAAAAGTACTCCACGACCACGCGTGAGGCAGGAGAGCGCATAACGCTCCATATCGCGATGAGTGCCGAGGACGAGGCGCGTTGGGTCGCGCTGAAGATAAGAGAGCTGATGCGCGCGGGTACTAAGCCAGAAGATATCGCTATCCTCTTCCGTACCAACTTCCAGTCACGCGCCCTCGAGGAGGGGCTGCTTCGTGCTGGCGTGCCCTATAAGCTGCTCGGGACGCATTTTTTCGCGCGTAAGGAGGTGAAGGATGCTCTCGCGTGGATGCGGCTCGCGATGGACCCCTCGCGCGAGAGCGACAAGCTGCGCGCCGCCGCCGCGCCGCCGCGCGGCATCGGTAAAGTAACTCTCGGTAAGCTCACTGCGGGAGGACGTGCAGCGTTGCGCGCTGGCGAGCTCGCTAAGGTGGAGGCCTTTGAGCGAGTTATCGCCGAGCTCGCCAGCGCTACCGACACACGTATCCCGTCTGAATTCGTGAAGCTGGTGATAGAGAAGAGCGGTATGCGCCGCGCGCTGGTCGATGAGGGTAGTGCAGAAGACCGTGAACGTTTTGAAAACGTGGAGGAGCTCGCGTCGGTAGCCGCACGGCACGACACACTCGCCGGGAAGGAGTCCATAGCCGCCTTTCTCGCTGAAGCGGCGCTCGCGGGAGACCAAGACGAGATAGATCACCCGCCTCGACGAGACACGAACGAGAAGCGGGGAGTGATGCTGATGACTGTCCACGCAGCAAAGGGGCTCGAGTTCGACACGGTGTTTGTGAGCGGTATGGAGGAAGGGCTCTTCCCGCATCAGGGGATGGGTGGCGAGAGCGCGCGCGATGAAGAGGAGGAGCGGCGGCTCTTCTATGTGGCGATGACGCGCGCCAAGGAACGGCTCGTCCTCACTCTCGCGCGCGTACGTAAGATCTACGGCAGCGACACCTACTCTGAACCCTCCTCCTTCCTCGCGGATATCGACTCCTCGCTTATGCTCCAGGATGAAACGGAGGGACACGATATCTTATTTTGATATGAAAAAGGCCTCGCAGAGCGAGGCCTTAACGGTGCGGAGCCACCCGGGTCATTCTTCTTTGACTTCCCTTCTCCCGCCGAAGGAGTCCACAAGGGTTGTGGAGTTGCGTTGGTTATGTTCGTAGTCCATAACCACATTGTCCTTCGAGTAAATCACCTGCAGAGAGCCTTGGATGGTCCTCATTTTTGCAAGGCCAAAGGAGACATTACTTACATTCATTTCGTAATATGAGTACACCGCTACTCTCCCCCCGTTGCCAGAAATAGTCACTGCCGTCGGTTTGCCGAGCTTTTCCTCGACTTCGGTTCGGGTAGTTATGCCCTTCTGGATGAAGTCGACCTGGGAATGTTCGATTTTCGTGCCGTGTGCCGATTGGATATTGGCGCACGCAGAAAGCAGGATCATGACAAAAAACGGGGAACACGCTGCGAGAATCTTTTTCATGTTGATCTCCTTCAGGTTGTGAGGATCGGCTCCCCTGAGCCGGCAGATTGGGTGTTTCAATACAACAGCATCTGCTGCATGTATAGCATATCTGGCACTGTTGTCAATATGTGCCTGTGTTACCATGAGCATCATGCAAGCGAAGAAATCACTCGGGCAGAATTTCCTGATGCACGCGCGCATCGCCGAGAGAATCGCGCTTACGGCGCATCTTACACCGGACATGACAGTGTTTGAGATCGGGCCTGGTACAGGGATGCTCACACGAGAACTGCTTAAGTTAGTGAAAAAAGTAATTGCGCTTGAAGCAGATGCGGAGCTTTATGAGAAACTGCAAACAGATTTTGCGAGTGAGATTGCAGGTGGAAAGCTCGAGCTTATCTACGGCGACATACGCACTTTTGATATCAACACGCTCCCAAAGGGGTACGCGCTTGTGGCGAACATCCCCTATTATCTCACTGGAGAAATTTTCAGGATGTTCCTTTCTGCTGACAATCAGCCAAGCACGATGGCTCTTCTAGTGCAGAAAGAAGTTGCTGAACGCATCTCTCGGGCAAAGAAAGAGTCTATTCTCTCGCTCTCAGTGAAGGCCTATGGAGAACCGAAGTATGAGTTCACGGTGCCTCGTGGCGCGTTCAGCCCTGCGCCGAAGGTAGACTCGGCAGTGCTAACTGTCCGCAATATCTTGCGTAAAAACTTCTCATCACGCGAGCAAGAAGAATATTTCTTCGAACTGCTGCACGCCGGTTTCGCACATAAGCGAAAATTCCTTCGGAAGAATCTTGTGGATGTCGGACATCAACAGGCGATGGAGAATATCCCCGAGAAAGCACGGGCGGAGGACGTGGGACTTGCGAAGTGGCTTCAGTTGTCTGCTGTCACCTAAGGAAGAGTGTCTGGAGGAGAAGATCCGGTCATTGGATCCAATGTACCAATCACGGGAAGGGGAATTGCGATGCAAAGAAAGGGTCCACAATCAACCGAATCCGGGATTTCAAATGGAACGATTAGCCCACACACTGGAGCAACGCCAGGAGTGAAAAACCCAAGTCCCTGCTGCCCGGGAGCTATGTGATAGCTCGGGAATAATAATGGTGTGAAAGGGACAGCAAGAAATCCCGTAGTATAACCGAAGAAAAAATCAAAGAAATTTACGGTAGGGTCAAGTGGCGGTGTGGCAGGAACACACATAATCGGACCATCTGGAGGTATAAATACAATCTCAGGAAATTGGGAAGCAGGAGAAGGAATGCACCCACAGAGTTCTGGTTCTTCTGGATTTGGGAATCTAAAAGAATCAAAGCCTCCAAATGGAGCTTGGGCATGTGCAAAAAAGGGCAACACGGTTATATAAAATAAAAAGAGAGTGCCAAAAATGATTCTTTTCATAACGATATAATAAGCGTTTTTTCAGAATCAGAGAACCCATAATCATTTACAACAGACAGGGATAGAGGTGTCTTGATTATACCTGTATTTTTTGTGGCGTATGCCTGAAGCCCTTTTGGAATGAATTGCACCGCAAGTGTCTTCCCGTCAGTTGAAGGCGCACTCGCGAATTTCTCGCCGGAGATGATGATGATATTGTTTTCTGGCGTGAAGCCCGAACCGATAATTATCAATGTGTCCCCATATTTTAGAGTGGTGGGGGAGGCACTCTGTATATGTACGATAGGACTCTTTGGGTCGCGGACGACAAACATAGTTGTGTTGGAGATTGTTCCATTTGTCTTAACGGCAATGTCGTAACGCCCTGGCGGGATAGGTGGAACGACGAAAACGAAATTGTCGCCACCACCTTTGGTTATCGAACGGACAATATAATTACTCCCAAAATATAGAACACTGTCGGGAGAGACTCCGTTACCTTTAAAGGAGATATAGGTGCTTGGGACCCCAAAGCGAGGCGATGGATTTCCGATGGAGACACTTGGTGCATCTGCAGATGTTATAGTCGGTATTTTTATTGGTATTTTACCTTGAGAGGTGATAGTAGCGTTAATCGCACTGGAAATTCTACTCTGTACACTCCCAAGCATTTTATCTCCTACATAGATATCAATCTTCTCACTGTCCTTCACCAGGTACGGCGCTGCTGGAGATGTGGTGGCGATGGTTGATGTTGTTGAACTGATTGTTCCGATAGGGTTGGAAGATGCTGTGGCGAAGAGCGCGTTCAGCTTCGCTCGTGTGCGCGCCCTGACAGCGCCATTGCCACGAGTGAGGCCGGCGGGGGTTAAGATATCACTCGGATACTTCTCCTGGAAGCGGGCGACCGCCGCCTTGGTGCGTGCTCCGAAATAACTAGACTCGTTTCCTGGAGAACCTGTCCCAGTATTCGCGACCTGGGTCGCGAGGTCTTGGTTGAGAGCTCTTTGGAGCGCTGTCACTTGGGGCCCGCTCGCGCCGAGAGAGAGGTTGTCGGTGAAGGTGACTGTTTCCGCACTCACCGCTACGCCACACAAGAATACTGATGTGGCGATTAAGAAGGAAAAGAGTCTCTGCATCCCTTCAGGATAGCATCAGTCAGAATGATGCAGGTACTTATTCACTGTGGTGTACGTGGAATTGCACACCGCACAGGGTATACTTTGTATTGATACTATGGGGGAAATACTAAGAAATTGGCGGGTGCTCGCGTCGACACTTTTCGCGGTGATTCTAATCGGGGGTGCCTACCTGTTCGCAAGGGGAGTAGAGGCACCTTCTGTAGCCGAGGCCTCTACCGAGACAGCGCTCCTTCAGGCGATAGCGACCCGGGACTCGACCGGAGATGGCCTCCCCGACTGGCAGAAGTCGCTCTACGGCATCCCGCTTAACGCCACCACGACTGACTACTTTCATCTCGGGATGACCGACGCCGAGGCGGTGGCCAAGGGGCTTATCGTGCCGAAGGCCATAGCGGATATCGCGGTAACGACCTCTACCGGCCAGATGACTTCTATCGACCCCTCACTCCCGCCCGCCTCTCCAGAGGGGACGCTCACTGACCTCTTCTCCAAATCATTTTTCACCCTATATATCGCCGCTAAGCAGGCGAGTGGGGGCGTGGAGCTCACGAGCGCGCAGGTGAACGATCTGGCCGCCAAGGCGATTGCGAACCTCTCGGATATGGACGTCGCGGCACCCGACTTCAAGACTGCCCGCGACCTCACTGTCTCTGGCTCGGGGGCTGACGCGCTTAAGGCGTTTGCCGCGAGCGCGGAAGAAGTATTTATTAAAAATAAGAAGGGGATGATAGCCACTAAGAACGAACTTGGTTACTTGCAGGACATGATTCAAAACGAGGATACTAGTGCGCTCCCGCATCTGGTGGAGCTCGCGAAGGTGTACCGAGGCATCGCCGCCGGGCTCGCTGCACTCCCGGTGCCTGCCGAGCTCGCCGCGGGCGATCTCGCATTTATCAATGCGCTGATGCGCGAGAGCGGGATCGTGAGCGACTTTGCTCGGGTAAATATCGACCCGCTCGCGACGATGTTCGCGCTCGATCAGTATTTACAACTTGATCAATCGCTCGCCGGGACCTTTGTTGATATAAGCAATGTGTATGCCACTGTCGGAGTAGCGCTTCCCACAGGAGCACCAGGGGCTTCCTACCTGAATACTATCACCGACACCGCTAAGCGGTTGACGGCAACCCAACCATGAGCAAGATCGTAGCTACGCGTTCTCTCGCGATATTGCTCGCCGCCACTTTTATCGTTCCGGCAGCGTTCTTTATCGCGCCACAACAGGCGTTTGCCCAGACGAGCGGGCTAGTTAGTTGTACGGGAGGTGCTCTCGCTGGCGCTGCTAGCATCGGTAGCAATGCCGGTGCTGCTGCTACGGCGGTTCCTACCAATACTTGGCTTGGTAATTTGATAAATACTGTTACGGCTGGTACGACTGCGGGCACCTGTGTTACCGAATTAATAATAAAGCCTATCGCGCGGCAGCTCATACGGCAGCTTATCCAACAGATTACATCAAACACAATTTGCTGGATAAAAGGCGGCGGGAGTTGTGGCAGTGGAAATGGCACCGGTCAGCCGAGTTTCGTGGTGAATCTCTCGCTTAACCTGCAGCAGCTCGGAGACTCGGTCGTGCTCCCGTTTATCGCTAAGATCCGGATGGTACTTAACCCGGCCTTCGGTGCGTCAATAGCCTCCTCACTCCTCACCAACTATGCCCAGCAGACGAGTGTGGGCGGCTTCCTCGCAGCTAACCAGAGCACGCTCGGGCGGGTCTCACCGAATCCGAGCGCGTTTATGGGGGGCACCTTCTCGCAGGGAGGAATCCCCGCCTGGTTCTCGCTCACGACACAGAACGAGAATAACCCCTACGCGCTCTACTACGCGGCAGATCGGCAGCTTGACCGTATTAAGGCCGAAGCGCAGACGAACAGGAAGCAGGACTTAACCCAATCGGGAGGGTTCCTCTCGTGGTGCGGCACCACCGCCGAAGCGGATGCGAAACGGGCTGCGTATTGTGCCCAGAATTCCGATGACTCTGATTGCAACGAGACAGGAGCATCTGGGGGGACCAACCCCGGCGATACGTGCACCGACCAAAATGGCGTATCGGGCACGATTAAAACGCCCGGTTCAGTCATACACGACTTCACGAAGAGCGCGGTCACTGATGCAGGTCTTGACCAGCTTGTTAATTCAAACGACCTGGACTCAGCGATTGGAGCAATCATCAGTGCGCTGGTTAACACTACTATAGATAGTCTAGCAGGGGGGCTTTCGGGGAGTGCAAGTGCCTCAAGTATCCGACCGCAAGCGATTACCTCACAAATCTACTCGACTGCGACAAATAACACAAATTCTATCAATAATGCTAGAGCAGTTGTAAACAACAAGATCGCCTCTGCTACTACATATACCACTGCGTGGACTACTATCGGGAACGCAGCAAACAGTGCGTCGACACAGGTCACTGCACTTGGGGCTGCTTGTGCGAGTCAGTGGGGTGCAGCAGCACAACTGGCACTCGGCACTATCATAACCCCGCTCATCACACAGTCGCAGACGAACCTAGCCCTCGTCTCTGTTACACAGACCTTTGCACAGACTGTTTTACAGGAGGCAGCAAGCAATGCGTCTACACTGAGCGCCGATGTCCAGACACTCTCGGCGATGATGCCCACGCCGGTTGATATGACAACTGCCCAAACACAGTCCATAACAACAGCCGGTGCTGCTGTGGCGATTCCAACCGGCTCGCTCGGAGTCTTGGGCGGCTCGTATGTCGACCAGATGAATCTCATCGCCACAAATGCGCAAGCGCTCTCTGCGAACTGCTCGACGACCACCCCTCCTTAAAATATGAACCGCTTCCTCACCTCCTCACTCCTCACTCTCCTGCTTCTGGTAGGTGGTGCGCAGGTTGTGCATGCCCAATTTTGGGATGCTTATGGCAATGAATTTCCGACGCAAGAAGCGGCAAGTGCTGCCGATGTGGCAAATAATGCCGCAGGGGAAGCAGCTAATGTGCAAGCGGGATATAATCCAGACGGCTCATTAACTGACGCACAGAGGGCCAAAATCAATCAGGCAAGCAGTCAGCCGGTACAGAAGGATACCTCTCAGGAAGCGCAGTTCGGTGGGTTGATGGTATGGATCGTGAGCCTCTTCGCCTGGCTCGCCGGCGTCGCGATGGTTGCGCTCAACTACGCGACGTACTACACCGTTGTCGATATGGGGACCTATGTGAAAGAGCTCTCTGCCGTTGGCGTTACCTGGACTGTCCTGCGTGATCTCGGGAATATTATGCTTATCTTCGGCTTCCTCGCGGTGGGGATTACCACCATCATCGGCGTCGAGTGGTACGGCGGCGGTAAGAAGATGCTCCCGATGATGTTGGTGGCCGCGGTCTTCCTCAACTTCTCCCTCTTCATCTCCGAGGCGGTTATCGACACTGGTAATCTCTTCGCGACGCAGTTCTATACGCAGATCAATGGCGGCAGTCTACCGACAGAGAGCACTTTGTTAAATCAGGGGATATCGAGCACAATTATGAACAAGCTCGGGCTCCAGACGATCTATGGCGATGCGCAAGACCCCACCAAGGCCGGGGGTATATTCAAGGGTCAATCCTCCTGGATTATTGGTTTTATGAGCATCATCCTCTTTATCGTGCTCGCCTTTGTCCTCTTCACCCTTGCCTTTGTGCTGGTAGCGCGCTTTGTGGTGCTTATCTTCCTCATTATCCTCGCTCCTATCGGCTTTGCGGGACTCGCTGTCCCGATGCTGAAGAAGCGGGCGGATCAGTGGTGGGATAAGCTCTTCGAACAGACGGTCACTGCGCCAATCCTCTTCCTCCTGCTCTATATCGCGCTCCGAGTTATTACAGAAATGGGGAGATATGGAGCGAGTCCGGATTGGACAGGGTATGTCGGCACCTACAATATTCCTGGCCTTGCTTCGGCGCTGCTTACCTTTATGGTTACTATGGGCCTCCTCCTCCTGGTCGTTATTCAGGCCAAGAATCTCTCTGCCGCTGGCGCCTCTGGCGCGACCAAGCTCGCGGGCAAACTGTCGTTTGGTGCGGTTGGATGGGCAGGAAGCAGAACTATTGGGCGTGGAGCATATTATGCTGGACGAGGATTGCGACAGAGTAAGTTGTTTAACAAGTTCGATGCAGTTACTGGACGAGCAGTTTCTCGTACGCTCGATCGCACCGCAACAGGAAGCTTCGATGTGCGAGGCACTGGCGCACTTAAGAATATGCCTGGCGGTGGTATCGACGCTGGGGAAGTGGCCAAGGATGGTTTTGTTGGAGCACGCAAGCGTAATATTGAAGATCACGAAAATGCTGTTAAGGCGATTGAAGTGGCGCACAAAGAAGCACCGCTGTCTGAGAAAGAACAGGCGAAGATTGCGGAAACCACGGCTACGCTTAAGGAGGTGACGACCGCTCATGGAATCGTAGAAAAAGAAAAGAA
>JAHFMR010000017.1 GCA_023267755.1 bacterium | reverse complement strand
AGTCTTCGAGGAGCGAAGTGGTGGACCTAGGGAGAATCGGACTCCCGCCTCGTCAATGCGAATGACGCGTAATACCACTTTACTATAGGCCCTCTTATTCTTTTTCGCCGAACGAGGGCTTATACGCCTACGTATAGGCCCGTCGAACGATTTTATCACGACACGAAACAAAATTCACTTTAGTCGGGCTACCGGGAATCGAACCCGGACTGCATGACCCCCAGCCATGCGTACTACCACTATACGATAGCCCGCTATGAGAGACATTCTCTGTCGGGCCGCCGGGAATTGAACCCGGTCTACACGAACCCGAATCGTGCGTACTACCGGCATACTCCGGCCCGACACAGAACACCTCCCTGTGCGCTCTAAGGGACTCGAACCCCTGACCTTCCGCGTGTGAGGCGGACGCTCTAACCAGCTGAGCTAAGAGCGCGTACGCCTCTCACCATAGCAGATATTCAATGAGATTCCCAGATTATTGCTTCTTCAAGTGCTCAAGATCGGCGAGGATGCGCCGGATATCCTGCGTGAGCTGATCGAGCGTGGCGGCCTGTTTCTGCTCCTCGGTCTCCTCACTTATCTCACCCACGTCTTCCTGAATATCCTCGACATCTTCCTGAATCTCGTCGACGTCCTTCTGAATCTCGTCGACGTCTTGGCTGATCTCCTCGATATCTTCCTGAATATCCTCGACGTCTTCGCTCACCTCGGCGAGCTCCACCGCGTGCCGGTTCACACTCATCTGGATGAAAATAGCGAGATAGATAGCCTCGAGCGAGACAATGGTGGTGAGCGCGAGCAGCATAATATCCCAGCTGATCAGGTGCAGGAGCGACGCGGCAAAGAAGCCGATGAATATGAAGGTGTGCAGAATAAGCGACGGGACCGACCCGACCCCTGCAGTAATCCTCTCGACAAGCGTCTTCTGCGGCATTTCTCGAGTATGCCACAAGTTTGGTGGACCGTACAGGATTCGAACCTGCGACCCCCTCGTTGCAAACGAGGTGCTCTACCAACTGAGCTAACGGCCCATATACTTTAATCTAACATTTCTTCCCGATAATTTGAAGCCACACCGTTTTCCCTGACGGATTCGGATTGCGCTGCTGCCAGACCGTCTCGAGCCCTGCATTCATCATATACGACACGAGCTCCGAGAGCGTGAAGTAGCTGAAAAAACGTTCGTAATCGTAGCCATAATCGTTTTCTCTCGTAACCCCTTCTTCGGGCTTATCTTCTCTTGTTTCTTTCACCGCGAGATACAGATATCCACCATCGTTAATCCGCGCTGCCATCTTCTTCACGATATTTGCCGCATCAGCTCTCGGGATATGCAGAAGTGACGCTTGTGCGAAGACACCATCAAATGTTTCGGGTATTAAATCGAGATCTTCCATCGGTATGTTCTTGAATTCTGCTGCGGAAGCTTCAGCGCGCGCAATCTTCAGCAACTCTTCAGAAAAATCTATTCCCATGACTCGGAATCCTCGATCCGACATAAACCTCGCTTTATTCCCTGCCCCGCATCCGACGTCGAGCACTGAACCATGTTCCGGTAAGAAAGAAGAGAATTTCTCTGTGCCTTCTATCCACCAATCATCGGCAGTGTGGTCGTGATGCCAATCTTGCGCGATCCGGTCGTAGGTATCTCGAAGGCCCGTGTTCATGCGCGGGCGAGACTAATCACGTGAGAGAGGAAGTCCGGGAGAGAGACGCCCACAGCCGCGAGTGACTTAGGCAGGAGCGACTCGGGGGTGAGCCCGGGGAGTGTGTTGGTCTCGAGATAATAAATCCCCTTGGGTGCGACGATGAAGTCGCTCCGTGAATAGTGGCGGAGCCCGAGCGAGCGATGCATCACCTTAGCTACTCGCTGGAGCTCTTCAGCCTGCACGCGAGAGAAGTTGCCGGGACAGACCTCGCGCGACTCTCCAGAATATTTTGCCCCATACGAGAAGAAGTCATCTCCAGGCGGAATAATCTCTATTGAGGGAAGCCCGTAGAGCGTCTCGCCGCGCAGCCCCTCGACCACACCCACGGTCGCTTCCCTCCCGCGGATATATTCTTCGATAAGCACCGCAGGCGCGCCATCGGCGAAGAGCTGCTCGACTGCCGCAAGTACCGGCGCGTAGCCGCCTACGAGTGAGACACCAATGGAAGATCCCCAGCCTATCGGCTTCACAACCACCGGCTGATGGAAGCTGCGGATAGCCTCTTGTGCGACCGCCACAGCGTCTTCAGCGCGTTCTGCGAGACGGAAGTCTGGCGTGAGGAGACCAGCCTCTCTCGCGCGCGCCTTCGCCATCAACTTATGCATCGCGAGATACGAGCCAAAGGAGTCAGAGCCCGTGTAGGGGACGCCGAAGCGCTCGAGGAGCTTCTGCACTTCCCCATCCTCGCCATATTCGCCATGAAGACCGATGAGGACGACATCGACCTGGCGCACTACTTTATCGGGTGCGACCGGCCGCCCGCGCTCGTGCCACACGCCCTGCCGGTCGATATAGATATCGCGTGCCACATAGCGGCTCTCGGGGAGCGCAGCGAGTACCGCTGCGCCCGAGGCGAGCGAGACTTCGTGCTCTCGCGACGGCCCGCCCCGCAGTACCCCGACGATAGTTTGCATGCAGAAAGTATACCAAACGTGCGGGAGCAGAAATTGTGTGAGAAATGAGTCCCGCAGGTTGACGAATCGAGGGGAGCGGATTTTTCAGCAGAAAAATACCGCGCTCATTTCGAATACGGTTTCTGTCCCCAAACTCACTTCGAGCGAAATTGTCGTGCCCGAGCCAAGCGATGCTTGGCGAGCGAGAAACGGTGTGCCTCGGCGTTGGCGAGGACAGCGTCTGCCTCCGAGATGCCCGCAGCGCGCGCGCCGATAATCTCGCGCGGGCGATGCCGCTCGTCCTTCACCACCGCGGTGACCGCTATCTTCATATTCATCTCGGCGAGCACACTCTCTGCCGTCTTCTTCTGTGTTTTACCACCGTCGACAACAATCGCGTCGGGGAGCGACCACTCCGGGTGAGCGAGTCGGCGAGAGAGAACTTCTCTAAGCGAGGCTATATCATCATTCTTCTGCACCCCGCGTATCTTAAATGTGCGATACGACTTCTTCTCTGGCACGCCACTCGCGATGACGACCATCACGCCGATCGCATTCGTCCCCGAGAGATGCGCGGTGTCATAGGCCTCGATGCGCGTCTCCCCCATCTCTGTGTGTTCTTCTTTAATCAGAGAGACGTCCTGCACATGATCGAGCGCATAAAGTTCTCGACGAGCCCCTGCTGCATCTTCAAAACGTTCTTCATCAGCTGCCTTCTTCATATCGCGCGCGAGCGTGCGCCGGAGCTCCTTCCCGCGCCCCGAGAGGAGTAGTGCAACGTTCCGAACAGTGTGTCGATAGGCGACTTTGTTTAGCTCCTTAGGATATTGCTCTATCTGACGATTGAACTCTATCTTCGCGTGCACGTGCTTACTCTTAGTCGTCACGGGCTTGGGCGTATCATAAAATGGGAAAATTTTACGGATAAGCCGGAGCGCTTCGCGCAGCTGCGGTCCCGAGGGGAATGGGCCATAGACCTTGGCGAGCACGACACCCTGTGCGTGTGTGCGAGACTCGGAAAGATCTTTACCCCGCACGGTGAGCACACGTGGCCATTCTTCTTTGGTGATGACTGCATAGAGGAAGGTCTTATCATCCTTCCCTTCCACATTTGCCTTGGGCTGATACTTCTTGATGAGTGCCGCCTCGCGCACGAGCGCCTCGAGTACTGTGGGTGCGGGTTCGAAGGCGACTCGATCAGCGCGTGTGACCATATCCACGATGCGCGGTCCGCGAGTCGCGATAAGATCATCATCAAAATAGCTCCGCACCCGGTCGCGCAGACTAGTCGCTTTGCCGACATACAGAATCTCTCTCCCCTTCTTAAAGAGATACACCCCGGGCACATCCGGCAGGTCAGGTTTGGCTAAATCGCTTCTTTGCATACAGTCCGCATATAGTACGCTACAATGCCAGAAATGTTATCCGCGCAGACACTCCTTATATCTGGCCTTTTGGGCCTCAGCACCGTGCTGAATATCATCGTTCCAGTTTCTGGTTCAGCGATTGTTACCCCTCTTTTGGCGATGCTCGTTGATCCTTATCGAGCTATCGGCATCGCCTCTTTCTTCTTTTTCCTCAGTGCTATTCCCCGGATATTCTTTTTTAGAAAGAGTATCCAGTGGCAAGAGATACGGACATTACTTCTTCCATCGGGTATTGCAGCATTCTTCGGGGCGCTCGCACTTGTCGTCGTACCTGTGCGCTGGTTGCTTATTATCATCTTACTGTTTTCCCTCTATTTCCTGCTTAAAAAATTACATATCATCCCACAGACAAAGAAGCCCAGCCGATTCCTTGATTACGTCGTCGGCTTATTCTCGGGATTCTTACAGGGCACCGGCCTCGCGGGGAGTGATCTGAGAAATCAATACCTCTATGCTCAGGACTTGAATATCGCAGAGGTGCACGGGACCACCGCCCTGATCGGCGGTACAAACTTTTTTGTCGCGACTGTCGTGCGACTCTACACTAATCAGCTGGTCCTCCCGGATATCACACCGCTTCTTTACCTGTTTCCTATCATAATCATTGCAACATGGTTAGGACGAAAAATACTGTTCAAGCTCCCGAAGAAAGTGTCTGACGGAATCGTCATCGGCATCATGACCATCGTCGTCCTCACTTTCGCGTACGCAGTATTTTTAAAATAAACAGAACGATTTAACGTATAGGGGCGTAAAACTGGAAATTGACAACATGCACTATGTGTGTATAATAGTATTTAGGTTGTTAGTGGGATTCTCGAGTTTAGTGCTTGAGAAGACTTCTTTTGAAAGATGACGAATTAGGGAGGAAATCATGGAAGTAATCAAACAGGGTGATGTTCCCTCTGCCGAGGATTGGACAATCGACGTTGTTTGCAAAAAAGAAAGAGCCACGAAAGGCGCACGTGGGACTAATCCTGGTGGCGGATGTAAAGCGGTGCTCAAAATTACTGTGAAAGACCTTGTTCTGATGTCCTGGCATGGGACCCACTTCCCCCACTATTATTCGGCATTTCGCTGCCCGAATTGTGGTAAATACACTGAAGTGACGAGAGTTCCAATTCCCATATGGAAGAACCTCTACGCGACTAAGGAGGCGATTCCGGACGGTTTCGACGATTCCGTTTGAGGATAGCAGGCGATAATTGAGTAAAAACAGCGCGAGCGGATGATGAATCCCTCGCGCTTTTTATTTTTAATGTAACTTTTTACTACGCTTCCTAAGCGCCTTGGCGAGGTAGCTGCCGGTGTGCGAGCCATCTGCCTTTGCGACTTCTTCGGGAGTGCCTTTCGCTACCACCTTACCGCCGCCCGCGCCACCCTCGGGGCCGAAGTCGATGAGATAGTCGGCACTCTTGATCACGTCGAGATTGTGCTCGATGACGACCACCGAGTTACCGCGCCGCACCAGCTCTTGGAGAATCTCTATCAGCTTCTTCACGTCCTCGTAGTGGAGACCCACCGTCGGCTCGTCGAGGAGATAAATAGTTTTCATCGTCATCGAGCGATAGAGCTCGCTTGCTATCTTCACTCGCTGCGCCTCGCCGCCCGAGAGCGTCGTGGCGCTCTGACCGAGTGTGAGATACTCGAGCCCGGTCGAGTTGAGACTCGCGAGACGCTCGTAGATAGCCTGAATATCGCCGAAGAACTTCTCGGCCTCTTCTATGGTGAGTTGGAGTATCTCGAATATGTTTTTACCGTGATACGTCACCTCGAGCGTCTCCTTCATAAAACGCTTGCCCATACAGACGTCACAGGTGACGTAGACGGTCGGGAGGAAGTGCATCTCCACCGCGATAGAACCGTTTCCCTGACAGGCCTCACAGCGACCGCCCGGGACGTTGAAGGAAAAGCGGCCGGGCTTCCAGCCGCGAGCACGCGCCTCGGCGGTGGCGGCGAAGAGGTCGCGGATATGGGTGAAGGCGCCAGTGTAGGTGGCCGGATTGGAGCGCGGGGTGCGGCCGATAGGCGACTGGTCGATAAGCACCGCACGCCCGACATACTCGGTGCCGGTCATACTCGCGACGTGATCAAGCTTGGCTTCGCGGCGAGCGAAGCGAGCCGCGATGTTGCGGTGCAAGACGTCGTAGAGGAAAGTGGACTTCCCACTCCCCGAGACGCCAGTAATGCACACCAGTTTACCGAGCGGCACATCGATATTCTGATTGACGAGATTATGAAGTGTCGCCCCCTTGACCCGCAGCCACCCCTTCTCGCTCGTGCGCCGTTCCTCCGGAGGAGCTATCTCTTTCTCCTCGCGCAGATAGCCGAGCGTGAGTGACTTGCTCTCGTTCTCCTTAGCCGTGAGGAGTTCGTCGAGCCAACCACTCACGACCACTCTGCCGCCGTGGATACCCGCGCCTGGCCCGATATCGACGATATAGTCGGCGGCGTAAATAGTGTCCTCGTCGTGTTCCACCACGATAATCGTATTGCCGAGCTCCTTCAGCGTGAGGAGTGTCTTGATTAAACGGTCGTTGTCGCGCTGATGGAGACCGATCGTCGGCTCGTCGAGCACGTAGAGCGCCCCAGTGAGCCCGCTCCCCAGCTGCGAGGCGAGACGGATGCGCTGTGCCTCGCCGCCCGAGAGCGTCGCGGCCGAGCGATTCAGCGTGAGATAGTCGAGGCCAACGTTTAGCATAAAGGTGAGGCGGCTCTCAATCTCCTTCAATATCGGTGCGGCAATATCGAACTTCATCTCCGAGAGCTCTATTGAGTCAACGAAGTCCTTGGCCTCTTGGATCGACATACTGGTGAAGTCGACAATATTCTTCCCCAATGTCTTAGCCGACTTGGCGGTCCGACCGCCAAGTGGCTGACTTGGCGGTCGGACCGCCAAGTAGACGCGGAGCGCTTCAGGGCGTAAACGTTTCCCCTCGCAGACTGGACACTTCTCCTCCGAGAAGAGCGATTCTGTGCCGAGCCCGTGACACTCTGGACATGCGCCGTAGGGTGAATTAAAGGAGAAGAGGCGTGGTTCTACTTCAGGGAATGAGGCGCCATCTTCTGGACAGATAAACTTGGACGAGAGCGTCTCTTGTGTACCGTCAGCGTGCGCTATTTTAACCAATCCATCTGACTCTTTGAGCGCCAGCTCGAGCGCCTCAGAGAGGCGCTCGCGTGCCGCCTGGGTGGAGCGGATAAACTCTGATACGTAAATAGTGTCGACGACCGCGTCGATATCGTGCCGCTTGTTACGATCAAGAACAATCTTCTCGCGGAGCGCATGCGGCTTACCGTCTATGAGTACCTTCTCGAACCCTTTGTTCAAGAGATCGTAGAGAAGCTGATAATATTCACCCTTCCGCCCCACCACCACTGGCGCATAGATAGTCACCGCGCTCTTGTCGACTGGTACCCCCAAAATCAAGGTCGAACCTTGAGGATTCGGATTTAAGGTTCGACCTTGATTTTGACGCTTCTTCTCCACCCGATCGAAAACCATCTTGACCATCTCCTCCTTAGAGAGACGGACGATAGGCACATCGTGGTGAATGCAGTAGGGCTGGCCCGCACGCGCGTAGAGCACGCGTAAGTAGTCATAAATCTCGGTCACGGTCGCGACCGTGGAGCGCGGGTTGTTGGAGCGGCTCTTCTGATCGATAGAGATAGCCGGCGAGAGGCCGGTAATCTCGTCGACGTCTGGCTTCGCCATTTGATTAAGAAATTGTCGGGCGTAGGCGGAGAGCGACTCCACGTATCTGCGCTGACCCTCGGCGAAGATGGTATCAAAAGCGAGTGAGGACTTACCGCTCCCCGAGAGACCGGTGATGACCGTCATCGCGCCGCGCGGCATCTCGACATCGATATTCTTCAGGTTATGTGTGCGTGCACCCTTCACGGTGAGCCAATCGCTCCCGTGCTTGTGCGTGTGTTTATCTCGGCTTGAAATAGTTTTTTCTTTCTTTTGCATACACAATTCCTGCCCGTGTCGGGGCAGGTACGGTTGGAGTGTATCACATTAAACTCAGATTTTTGTAATCAATTCTGGAATTTGTAGATACTTCAATAATACACAAATATGTCCATGAATATCCATCATTGTAACGATATCTTCTTCGAATCCCAGTAAGGTGGAAACTTTTTTCTCAAATTCCCAAAACAAAGTACCATTAAGTCCACCTTCCTTTTCGCCAGAGAATTTATAGTTTGAATACTCCTTTTGACGCTCGTCGTACCGAGTGATGAAAAGTAATGATGTCATTTTTCTTGCTTCTTCATCAGGCTGTGCTTGTAAGAGCATCTCTTGTGTTTCAGTTGCAAGAGCGTCCATGAAAGTTTTACGTCCGTTTTCCGACAAAAATTCAGACGCAATTCTATCCGTATAATGTAAGGAAAAAAGTACTAATTCGAAAAATACTTGTCCATAAACTCCTTCCGCCTTTTGGTTATCTTTTGAAGCTCGACCTACTAAGTCGTTGACACTTTCTTTTAACCAATCGAGAAGGACTGCGGCAAACAACTTCGCCTTTTCTATCAAAACTTCCTCCGAGGCTCCTTTCCCAGTAAACATGCGCCACATGTCAGGGAGAGATTTTTCTTTCTTTTTAAAAAAATTGAACATTGAGAATTCAATATTATCACACTCGACTCGAACGCAGAACATCGCCGCTATGATGTTCCGAATTTGCGGTTGTAGTCGGCAATGACCTGTTTCTGATCTTCAGCGGCACGATCAAGAGCCCGCT
>JAHFMR010000016.1 GCA_023267755.1 bacterium | reverse complement strand
TCGGCTCTTTCTTGCTCCCTACTTTTTTACTAAAGATTGCCATAATGATTTATTTAGACGCGCGGGACATAAGCGCTTTGAACGCTGCTTCCGGATTCTCGATAACGAGATACTTGTGCGAAAGCACACTGACCGGATTGATATTGCGCAGCTCTTCTGTCTGCACAGAGCCGAAGTTGCTGAAGCTCTTGATCGTATTCGCGTTGTACGAAGAGAGCGCGAGGAGTGCGGCGTTCTTCTTCTTCGTGGTGAGCGGCGCGGCTGCAGCTCCCTTGGCGAGTGCGGTGAGTACCGTCTTGGCAACAGCTGTCTTCGGTGCCGCAAAGGTGAAGGAGTCCACGAGAATAAGCTCGCCTTCCTTAGCCTTCTTCGAGAGGACCGAGAGCAGTGCGCCCACACGCATCTTCTTATTGATCTTCTCGCTGTAGTCACGCGCCGAACGCGGACCGAAGGTGACGCCGCCGTGACGCCAGAGCGGCGATCGAGTGGAGCTGTGACGCGCCTGGCCGGTGCCCTTCTGCGCCCACGGTTTCTTACCGCCGCCCGAGACCTCAGCGCGATCCTTGGTGTGTGCGCGGTTCTGGCGGAGATTCGCCTGCATCGCGGTGGTCACCTGATGGACCAAGTCGCTTCTCCACGGCTGACCAAAAAGCGCCTCTGGGAGCGTGATGCTGCCGACATTCTTCCCTTCCATAGAGAAGATTGGCACTTCAATCGGCACGTATTCTTTTTTCATCTTTTTTGCAGTAGCCATAGTATAGAAATTATGCCGAGACGACCTCGAGCAGGGTGCCGCGATGACCCGGCACCGCGCCGCTGACGATCATCTTACCCTCCTTCGCATCGACCGCGAGGACCTTCAAGTTCGCCACTGTGATACGGTCGGTGCCCATACGGCCGGCCATACGCTTCCCCTTCACCACACGGCCGCCAGCGCGACCGCCCGATCCGCCGATAGAGCCCGGGGAACGCTCGGTGTGCTTCTGTCCGTGGCTGCGTGGGCCGCCGTGGAATCCGTGGCGCTTCACCACACCGGCGAAGCCCTTGCCCTTGCTAAGACCCGAGACACGGACGACATCGCCAACAGCGAAGACCGATGCGTCAATAGACGCGCCCACCTCGACACCTTCGGCATCACGGAACTCGCGGATAGCCTCGTAGCCCTTACCGCCGGTGTGACCGAGGACAGCCTTGCTCACGTTCTTAGTCTTGCGCACACCTGTGCCAACCTGGACAGCGGTGTAGCCGTCCTTACCCTCTTTGGTCTTGACCTGCGTCACGGTGACCGGATCGACCACGAGGATAGTCCCCGCGTAGGCGCGGCCATCATCCGTAAAGATACGGGTCATCTTTTCTTTCTTAGCGAGGATGAATTTCATTTCTTTTGTTGGGTCGGGATCAAAGACCCCGACAAATGAAAACGCGCGACAGCAAATCGCGTCGCGCGAGTTGCCATAGGTCTCCAAGGTCATTGACCGAGGGTACGTAGCGTTTCAAGCACTGTACACGAGTCAGCAAAAACATGCAAGAAAGCCAAAAACACACAACCGCCCTTACGGGCGGTTGTGTGTTCCCTTTTTTGAGTTAGAGCCTTCGACTTCGCTCAGGCTAAACCATCTTCACGTCAATCGTGACACCACTTGGCAGGTTCAGATTGGTGAGGGCCTCGATAACCTTCGGCGACGGATTCATGATGTCGATGAGACGCTTATGGACGCGCATCTCGAACTGCTCTCGTGCGTCCTTGTAGACGAAGGTTGAGCGGTTCACTGTCCAGCGTTTGATCTCTGTCGGGAGCGGCACCGGGCCAACCACGACAGCGTCAAAGCGGGCTGCGGTGTCCATAATCTGCTTCACCGAGAGGTCGAGGATCTTATGCTCGTAGGCGCGGACCCGGATGCGGAGCTTGTGCTCTGCAGGAGCTACCGTCGCGGCCTTTTTAGAAACGCGCTTCGGTGCTGCCTCCTTCTTCTCCTTCAATTTCGCCTCGGTTGCCATGATAATGAGTGTGTCGCTTCGGTTACGCCGTGATCTTAGTCACGACGCCGGCGCCGACGGTCTTGCCGCCTTCGCGAATAGCGAAGTGCTGCTGCTCCTCGAGCGCGACCGGTGCGACGAGCTTCACCTTGAAGGTGACGGTATCACCCGGCATCACCATCTCCTTACCCTCTGCGAGCGTTACTTCGCCCGTAACGTCGGTGGTGCGGATATAGAACTGCGGCTTGTAGCCCGAGAAGAACGGCGTGTGACGGCCTCCTTCGTCCTTAGAGAGGATATACACCTCTGCGTCGAAGTCGGTGTGCGGTGTGACCGAGCCCGTCTTCGCGAGGACCTGGCCACGATGTACGTCTTCCTTCTTGGTGCCACGGAGGAGGATGCCGGCATTGTCGCCAGCCTGCCCGCTCTGGAGCTGCTTGTTGAACATCTCGATGCCGGTGACGGTCGTCTTAGCGGTCGGCTTGATACCGACAATCTCGACTTCCTCGCCAACCTTGATCTCACCGCGCTCGATACGGCCGGTCACGACAGTGCCGCGACCTTCAATCGAGAAGATGTCCTCGATAGGCATCAGGAACGGCTTGTTGATCTCGCGCTCCGGCATATCGAAGTAAGTGTCCATCGCGTCGACGAGCTCCTTCACCTTGACCGCGTATTCCTCGGTCACGGCGCTGGACTCAAGTGCCTTGAGGCCCGATCCACGGATAATCGGCGTATTCACGCCGTCGTAGCCCTGCTTGGTCAAGAGCTCGCGGATCTCCTCTTCGACGAGGTCGATGAGGTCAGCCTCGGCCACCATATCTACCTTGTTAAGGAAGACGATGAGCTTCTTAAGGCCCACCTGCTTTGCAAGGAGGATGTGCTCACGCGTCTGCGGCATCACGCCGTCAGTCGCAGCGACCACGAGGACTGCCCCGTCCATCTGGGCGGCGCCGGTAATCATGTTCTTGATGTAGTCGGCGTGTCCTGGCGCATCGATGTGCGCGTAGTGACGATTCGGACTTTCATATTCCGAATGGTGAAGTGCAATAGTAATACCGCGCGCCTTCTCTTCAGGTGCGCTGTCGATGCTGTCGACACCCTCGACGCGAGCCGAGTAGCCCTCGCCAGTGAGCATCGAGAGCACATGCAGGATACCTGCAGTGAGCGTTGTCTTGCCGTGGTCAACGTGGCCGATGGTGCCCACGTTCATGTGCGGCTTCGCACGATTGAATTCTGCTGCTGCCATAGTAGTTTCGGATAAACGATTAATAAATCCGACGCCTGCCCTACGTAGCTTTACGCGAAGCGGGGTGAGTCGGAACAAACCCTTCAGCTTGTCACAGACTCACATCCGCCGGGAGGCGGGGCAGACAAGCCAAAGAGCGACGCCAAGATGCGTTACTAGCAAATGTACCCGAGCTAGTATAAAAACGCAAGACGATAAAGAAACACAAACGGCCGCCCTCTGGGCGGCCGTTTGTGTTTCTAGCAAAAAATTCTTTATTTACGAGACGCGATGATGTCAGCAGCGACGTTGGCCGGGACCACGTCGTAATGATCGAATTCCATCGTCATATTGCCGCGACCTTCGGTCATCGAACGGAGCGTGGTGGTGTAACCGAACATCTCCGAGAGCGGGACTTTGGCGTTAACCGCTTTGTTCATCCCGCGATCCTCCATCCCCTCTATCTGCCCGCGCTTGCCTGAAATGGAGCCCGTGATGTCGCCCATAAACTGCTCAGGGACCACCACCTCGACCTTCATAATCGGCTCGAGGATAACCGCCTTAGCCTTGGCGGCCGCCTCCTGGAAGGCCATCGAGGCCGCGATCTTGTAGGCAATTTCCGAGGAGTCGACATCGTGGTAGGAACCGTCGTAGAGGTCGATAGAGACATCCACCATCGGGAAGCCCGCGAGCACGCCGCGGCTCATCGCCTCGCGCATACCCTTCTCCACCGGCCCGATAAACTCCTGTGGGATAGCGCCACCCTTGATGTTGTTGATGAACTCGAAATGGTCCTCGCGCGTAACGTTCTTTGCTACTTTCGCCTCCGGATCAACCGGTTCCATCTTCTTCATCCTAATCTTCACGTGCCCATACTGGCCCTTACCGCCCGTCTGCTTGATGTACTTCCCTTCCGCCTCAGCAGAACCGAGAATAGTCTCGCGATAGGCTACCTGCGGCTTGCCCACGTTCGCCTCCACATTAAACTCGCGCTTCATACGATCCACGAGGATCTCGAGGTGGAGCTCGCCCATACCCGAGATAATCGTCTCATTCGTCTCTTCGTCGGTCTTGATACGGAAGGTCGGGTCCTCGTCAGAGAGCTTGCGCAGCGCGATACCCATCTTCTCTTGGTCGGCCTTAGTCTTAGGCTCGATGCGGAGGCTGACCACTGGCTCAGGGAACTTAATCTCTTCGAGAATAATCGGACTCGCCTCGTCGCAGAGCGTGTGTGAGGTCTTGGTGTCCTTAAGACCGACCGCGGCAGCTATTTCACCCGTGAAAACCTTCTCCACCTCTTCACGTTTGTTCGCCTGGAGACGGACGATGCGGCCGAGACGCTCCTTGGAGCCAGTGGTGGAGTTGTAGATATAGGAACCCGCCGCGACAGTACCCGAATACACACGGAAGAAGGTCAGTGCGCCGACGAACGGGTCGGTCTGGAGCTTGAAGGCGAGCGCACAGAAGGGCTCGTCGTCATTTGCGTGGCGCTCTATCGGCTCACCCGTCTTCGGGTTAGTTCCTGTTACCGGCTTGAGATCGACCGGTGAAGGGAGGTAGTCGACGACCGCGTCGAGCACGAGCTGGACGCCCTTGTTCTTAAGCGCGCTGCCGCAGTAGACCGGGAAGATCTCATTATTCATAACCGCCTTGCGGAGAATAGCCTTAAGCTCGTCTACCGACGGCTCCTTACCCTCGAGGTAGGCACTCATCGCTGCGTCGTCTTGTTCGACGATGCGCTCGATGAGCTCAGCGCGATACTTCTTAGCATCTTCAAGAAGATTCGCGGGGACCTCTCCCTCGATAACCTCGTCTCCCATATTCCCCGAGAAGGTGAAGCCCTTCATCGTGAGGAGATCTATAGCGCCCTCATGCTGCGCCTCTTCGCCAATCGGGATCTGCATACGGATAGCCTTGGGCGAGAGCCTGTCGAGAATACTCGCGTATGAACTCTCAAAGGAGGCCCCTGTGCGGTCAAGCTTGTTGATGAAACAGACACGCGGCACTGCGGCCTCGTCGGCATAACGCCAGTTGGTCTCGGACTGCGGCTCTACACCGGCCACCCCGTCGAAGACGACAATCGCGCCGTCGAGCACGCGCATCGAGCGCTTCACCTCAGCGGTGAAGTCGATGTGCCCGGGAGTGTCGATGATATTGAAACGATATTTCTTAGACTCATCCTTTTTATCCACCTCACCGGTCTTGCTCCAGAAGCAGGTGATTGCGGCGGCGGTAATCGTGATGCCGCGTTCGCGCTCCTGCTCCATCCAGTCGGTCGTGGTCTCGCCCTCGTGCACCTCACCGATCTTATGCTGGCTGCCGGTGTAGTAGAGCACGCGCTCGCTGGTCGTCGTCTTACCGGCGTCGATGTGAGCGATGATGCCGAAGTTGCGCACCTTCTCGAGTGGATAGTCGCGGTTCATAAATAATTTAGAAAAATAAAAAGCGCCGAAGCGTTCCCTAAGATAGTAACGGAAATGGGAGAAATTGCAAAGCGCCCATTGACGGAGTAGTATCTCTCCGGGACCCTACCGAAAAGGAGTTGCACCATGCGTGTCAAAAAAGAAGAAGCTGAACATGCCCTTGCGCGAGCTGAGTTCTATCGAGGGCTGGTTCTCAAAACAACTGATCCTGTCTTCTGGGAGAGCCATCGTGTTTATGAAGCGGAAGTCGCACTATTCGCCGCAGTTGGATTAGGTCATCGTCGCTACGAAGACGCTCTCGCAGCAGCTCAATCAGCACGGGCGAAGATAGTCTAGATCTGCCCCAAACAAAAAACCCGCCTCACGGCGGGTTCAACCTTTTTATGAAATCAAATCCCTCGACTATAGCTCGGGATAATCCCGTTATAGCGGGATTACCACGCGAAGTGGGCAAAGGCCTTGTTGGCGTCAGCCATGCGGTGCATCTCGTCCTTCTTCTTGATAGCATCGCCCTCGTTCTTGGCGGCCAGGAGGAGCTCGGCGGCGAGCTTCTGCCCCATCGGCTTCCCCTTCTTATTACGAGCGGCGTTTATAAGCCAACGGAAGGAGAGCGCGAGACGGCGGCTCTGCGGGACCTCGCGCGGCACCTGGTAGTTAGCCCCACCAACACGGCGAGAACGAACCTCCATCAGCGGCGAGACGTTACGGAGCGCTGATTCAAAGGTCTCGAGCGGGTTTGCGCCCTCCTTCTCTATCTCTCCAAGTGCCTCATAGACGACCGCGCGGGCGACGTCCTTCTTACCGCTCCACATAACCGCGTTGATGAAACGAGTGAGGGTCTCCGATCCGTATTTTAGATCGGGACGCCAGGTACGCTGCTTTTTAAGAGGACGACGCATAGATTATTTGGGGCGCTTGGCACCGTAGCGCGAGCGTGAGCGGCGGCGCTTATCGAGACCGCTGGTGTCGAGCTTGCCGCGCACTATCGTGTACTGCACACCAATATCCTTGACGCGGCCGCAACGAAACATCACCACCGAGTGTTCTTGGAGGTTGTGTCCCTCGCCGGGGATATAGGCGGTAATCTCCATCCCGTTGGTGAGACGGACGCGGGCGATCTTACGGATAGCGGAGTTCGGCTTACGGGGGGTCTTCGTAGTCACCTTGGTGCAGACGCCACGCTTGAAGGGCGAGGGATAGAAGGTCGGACGGTTCTTAAGCGCGTTAAAGCCGCGTGCCAGAGCCGGCACACTCGTCTTCGACGACTTGTTCTTGCGTCCCTTCTTGGACAGCTGATTGATGGTGGACATTTATTTAGAAAACCCGCGAACTGCGGGATGTAAGCAATATAAAGGAATGGTGCAGGAAATGCAAATCAGCGAGAGATTGCGGCACCGGTCGCCTTGGCGAGCTCGTCGATGTTTACTCCATGGCGCCGAAGGGTCTCTGCGCCAAACTTGTTTTCTTGTTCAAGATCATCAACTCTGCCAGCAATACCCTCAACAATCCCGAGAGTTTTCTCTACGAGTTTTTCTACACGACTGAATCCCTCTTGTAGTCCACCGACTTCATTATGAAACTCACCTCTCGTGACGAAATTGTCTACCATCCAGCTCTTATCTTCTTTGGTCAGCATAAAAAAGATTATATCACCTCTACCTGAGCGCTATCCCCTATTTACTCGATCGGCTCGTGATAAGGGTCTGTGGAGTACTGTGCGGGCGCGGAAGGCAAAGGAGCCTTGGGGGCTGGGGGCATAATGTCTGGTGGAGGGAGTGCGCCAGGGAGATTTATCGGCGCTGTGCCCTGTGTAGCCTGAGGCGAAGGACGGGGCTGAGCAGGGGGTGCGATTACCGAGATAGAGGGGCGCGGTGCAGCTGGAGCGGTCTGCGGTACGCGACGTACAAAGGCGTTTACATTAGCGCTTTCCTGATTAGGATAGCGGGGCGACTGTGGCGGAGGGGCGTAGTTCCCTGCTGGCGGGAACACTGCGGCAGGGTTCATCGGGCGCGGAGCACTCGGCGCGGCCGGCTGCGGTGCGATAGACGCCGTGCCCTCCGTAGCCTGTGGCGAAGGACGGAGAGCAGGAGCAGCATAACTCGGCACTTTCACATCCGTCCGCTGACTCGCCGGCATCGCGGGGGGTTGTACCGGCTGTTGAGTACTCCCTGTCTCATTCTTTCTCATCTGATCACGAAGTGGCACAAATATCTTCTGATTTATTTCTGCGATGATTGCTTGCGCCTGTTGATCAGGAACATTTGCGGTACGTAGTTCTTGTAGAAATTCTCCTGGCTCCGTGTACCCGAGAAGCATATAGCTTGTCATCTTCGCAAGAAGTCCGATAACATCAATATGCAGAGAATATTGCTTGCCGAGTTGTTCGATTACCCGTTGCGTCTCAGGACTCGTGACAGCATCTTGCACTATCTTCGGCGCCGCATTAAACCAGCGTCCTGCTTCTAGTGGAGAAAGGTCTTTCATAATTTAATTATACATTCCAATACTTCTCGCGATTTCCACCCGGATCATTTGCCGGATCGAAATAATCTGCAACCATCACGGCATATGCCGGATTTGCGTGTGCAGCCAAGTTTATTTGCGCATAAATATCATGCCGTTGTTGTCTAGTAATAGTTCCCTTGCGTCGGATTGCTTCGAATTCGGTAATACCGAGATTTTCAATAACATGATGTCCATGAGTAACAGGGTCTTCGTGCAGAAGGGTGCCGCCTCCCAGTGCAGCCACTTCCTCCGTGCTGAAGCGACCCATCGTTGTTCCAACATTGGCAGCATCGAACTGAGTGTCCCACGTCTTTTGAAGCTTTGCTTTCTCGCCAGAAAGGAGCTTATCGCTCTTCATGAGTTCATTAAACTTCTCTGGACTCAGGTTATACACAAGACTGTCGATACCGCCACGAATATCTTTGAGTTGAGCCAATTCATCGACAGACATCTTCTTGAGTTCTTTTTGGACATCGGCTGATCCCGGCGTTGCTCCAGCAAGGGTTGACTTACGCTTGAGCTCATCCGCAGCTTTTTCATACTCACCCTGCTGTGCACGCCACCATTCTCCTGAGAACGGTTTGTATGTCTTGTATGCTTCCCGTGTTGTGTCGATTGCCCCCTTCGCGGTAACAGTAGTCCCGCCAGCGAGGATGTTCTCCAGACCAGATCCCGCGACTAGTCCTCCCGCCGCGGTACCAGCAGTGCGCACTCCTGGAATATTACGGAAATCAAAGGTTCGGCCTTCAAGATTACGCCCGGTGAATGAAGCGAGTTTCGCAGCGTATCCTCCGACTCCCCCCTTAGAAGCACGCGCTTGCATCCTCTTATTGTTGAGTAGGTACCCCGCTGCACCAAGTGTGCCACGACCCGCAAGTGAAATAGCTCCGAAGGACAGGAGGCCGGTCGCTCTGCCCGCGAGCTTGGTCGCGCCGGCGGCGCCGGCGGCAGAGAGGCTCTTCGCCTGGATAACGACCAGGAGGAGGAGTCCCATAGTGACGAGGAAGGTGAGTATCGCCGACCCTAGCCCGAGAATCGCGCTGGGATTCACGTTCCCGGCATACGTCGTCCAATCCGGAGAATTCCCGAAATTCTTCATCTCCGTTATGACCCGGAGCGCGATATAGAGCAGGAGGAAGAGGATTGGCGCGGTAACCGTCTGCTCGAAGAGCTTATCCCACCACTGATCCGCCCGCTTCTTCAGCATCGGGACAGCGAGTCCCGCGAAGCCGATAGGCGCGAGGATAATGAGGAAGATGAGCACCACGAAGCGCGCTACCAGCACGAAGGCGAGCGTGAAGAGGACGAAGGCGAGCACGATGAAGAGGATGATG
>JAHFMR010000007.1 GCA_023267755.1 bacterium | reverse complement strand
CACGCCGCCAGCGTGGAAGGTACGCATCGTGAGCTGGGTGCCCGGCTCGCCAATCGCCTGTGCGGCGACGGTACCGACTGCTTCACCCAAGTCGACTATTTCCTGTGTGGTGAGATCCATACCGTAGCAGGTCTGGCACACACCGTAGCGCGTCTCGCAGGACATCGGCGAACGCGCGATGACGGTCGAGACGGTAGAAGCCGCGAGCGCGTCGGCGTCGGCGATAGAGAGATAGTGCCCCTTTTTAAAGAGCGTAACGCCATCGGCATCCTTCGCCTCCTCGGCGAGCGTGCGGCCACGAAGCGCTTCTGCATAATTAATCTGGATACCCGAGGCACTCACGCGATTAATCTTCACGCCACGGTCAGTGCCGCAATTTGCTTCGGTGACGATAGAGTCCTGTGCGACGTCGAAGAGACGACGAGTAAGATACCCGGCCTTCGCGGTACCGAGCGCGGTATCGGTGAGACCCTTGCGCGCGCCGTGCGTACTCATAAAGTACTCAATCGGGTTCAGCCCCTCGACCATCGAGGAGATAATCGGCACCTCAATCGTCATACCGGAGGTGTCTTGGATGAGACCCTTCATACCGGCCATCTGGGTGAGATTGCCGAGCGTTCCGCGAGCGCCAGACTTCACCATATCGGCGACGGAGCCCATCGGATCGAGCTCGAGCGAGACCTGCTCTTCGACCGCCTGCTTGGTGCCCTGCCAGATCTCAATCGCCATCCGACGCTTCTCCTCTTCAGAGAGGAGGCCGTTCTGATAGTCGCTCGTAATCTTGGCGACCTTGGCGACAGCGTCAGCGATGATACGCTGCTTCTCCTTTGGCACCGAGACATCGTCAATCGCCCACGAGATACCCGAGCGCGTCGCGTAGTCGAAGCCGAAGCGCTTCACCTTGTTGACGATTTCTGGGACCGCGTCGATGCCGTAACGGCTGATACAGTCGGTCACGATGCGTGCGAGCACCTTCTTAGTGATGGTCTCATTAATAAACGGGTAGTCGGCGGGGAGCACGGTGTTGAAGAGGAGGCGACCCACAGTTGTCTCGAACGGATGTCCGTCGAACATCTCGTATTTCTTCTTCCCTTCTACCGGGAGGACATTCACCTTAGCGCGGCGATCGATAGCGTTGTATTCAGACGCGAGAATCGCGGCGTTTGGCGAGGAGAAGAATTCACCTTCACCCTTCACCTTATCCACTGCCTTGGTGAGCCAGTACACGCCGAGGATAATATCGAGCGGCTTGCCCGTGAGCACGATCATCTCGCCTGATCCAGGCTTGAGGATGTTCTTGTTGGCGCTCATAATGTTCGCCGCTTCCCACTGTGCCTCTTCAGAGAGTGGCACGTGGACAGCCATCTGGTCGCCGTCGAAGTCTGCGTTGAAGGCGTTACACACGAGCGGGTGGAGTTGGATAGCGTCACCCTCGATGAGTCGCGGACGGAACGCCTGGATACCCTGGCGGTGGAGCGTCGGAGCGCGGTTGAGGAGCACATGCTTGCCCTTAATCGCTTCTTCAAGCAGCTCCCACACCTCGGCGACACCATCTTCTATCAGGCGGCCTGCGCCACGGATATTGAAGGCGAGTTCACGCTCGAGGAGACCGGCGATAACAAACGGGCGGAAGAGCTCAAGTGCCATATGCTTAGGGAGACCGCACTCATCGAGCTCGAGATCCGGACCGACGACAATAACCGAGCGGCCCGAGTAGTCGACGCGCTTGCCGAGGAGGTTCTGACGGAAGTAGCCCTGCTTACCCTTCAGGTAATCAGCGAGCGACTTGAGCGGACGGCGCTGCGCCATCGTCATAGCGCCGGCGGCGGCACCACTCTTGCGGATAGAGTTGTCGAGCAGCGCGTCAACCGCTTCCTGCAGGATGCGCTTCTCGTTGCGGAGAATCACTTCCGGTGCGTGAATATCGATAAGCTTCTTCAAACGATTGTTGCGGTTAATCACGCGACGATAGAGATCGTTTACGTCGGAGGTCGCGTGACGACCGCCCTCAAGCGCGACCATCGGGCGAAGCGCCGGCGGAATGACCGGGATGCGTGTGAGGAAGAGCCACTCGGGGCGAACACCCGAGGAGATCATCCCCGCGATGAGCGAGAGACGCTTCGCGAGCTTCTCGCGCTCGGCAGCACCCGCGCGCTCGTAACGTGCCGCGAGCGTCTTCTCGAGATCCTTCAAGTCGAGCTTGCAGAAAATATCGTAGATAGCTTCTGCGCCGATGCGTGCCTCAAAGAGACCGCCGTAGCGCACCGAGAAGCGGTGATACTCAAGCTCGTCGAGCACTTTGCCCACGACGATACCCTCAATCTCGTTCTTGGTAATCGTCATCTTCTCCTTAAGTGCATCGCGCTCCTTATCAGAGTTAAGCGACTTATATTTAGATTTGTATTCACCTTCGAGCTCGGCGAGCAGACGCTTCTTCTCTTCTTCAGCAATCTTGGTGACGATATAGCCCGCGAAGTAGACGACCTTCTCTATATCAGTGGCCGAGGAGCCCAAGAGGAGTGCCATACGGCTTGGCACCGAGCGGAGGAACCAGATATGCGCGACTGGCGTGCAGAGCTCGATGTGGCCCATACGCTCGCGACGGACGATAGAGCGCGTGATCTCGACACCGCACTTATCGCAGACGATGCCCTTGTAGCGGATGCCCTTGTACTTGCCGCAGTAACACTCGTAGTCCTTCTCGGGACCGAAGATCTTCTCGTCGAAGAGACCGTGCTTCTCGGAGCGCTGGGTGCGGTAGTTTATCGTCTCCGGCTTGGTGACTTCGCCGCTTGACCAAGCGAGGATGCGCTCTGGCGAGGCGAGCGTGAGGCGGAGTCCGTTCCAGGTGTCGCGCGGAGGGAGCTTGCGGGGGGTGAATGCCATAGAGGAAAAGTTCTGGTTAATAAAATTACGCGTCCGGTTCTGGCGGCAGATTCAGCGGATCGACATCGAGCGCGAGCCCGCGAATCTGATTGGTAAGCACCGCGAAGGAGGCTGGGGTGCCGGTGTGGCTGATAGGCTCGCCCTTCACAATAGCGTCGAAGGCAGCGGAGCGGCCCTGGATATCGTCTGACTTAATCGTGAGCATCTCGCGGAGCATATAGGCAGCGCCGTAGCCGAGCAGCGCCCACACTTCCATTTCGCCGAAGCGCTGGCCGCCGTTCTGCGCCTTGCCGCCGAGCGGCTGCTGAGTGATGAGCGAGTACGGACCGATGGAACGCATATGGATCTTGTCCTCCACCATGTGATGTAGCTTAAGCACGTACATATAGCCCACGGCAATTTCTTGGGCGAACTGCTCGCCTGAGCGGCCGTCGTAGAGCTTCATCTTGCCTGAGCGTGAGAAGCCGGCGTGCTCGAGCTCGTCGCGAATCTCGTCGGGTGTCGCGCCAGCAAAGGGTGGCACCACGGCCTGATAGCCGAGCGAGTTGGCTGCCAAGCCCAGGTGCATCTCGAGAATCTGTCCGAGGTTCATACGGCTCGGGACGCCGAGCGGGGTGAGGATGAGATCAATCGGATTGCCGTCCTTGTCGTACGGCATATCCTCGACCGGAAGCACGCGGCTGATAACGCCCTTGTTGCCGTGACGGCCAGCGAGCTTGTCGCCCACCGACACGTTACGCACCTGCGCAACAGTCACCACGATCTTCTTGATGATGCCCGTCTCGAGCTGGTCGCCCTTCTCGCGAGAGAAGACGCGCACGCCGATAACGCGACCGCGCTTGCCACCCTCCATACGGAGACTGGTATCCTTCACGTCCTTAGCCTTGTCGCCGAAGATGGAGCGGAGGAGACGCTCTTCTGGCGTGAGCTGAGTCTCGCCCTTAGGCGTCACCTTGCCGACGAGGATATCACCCGGGCGCACTTCAGCACCAATGCGGATGACGCCCTCTTCGTCGAGATTCTTGAGGCGCATCTCGCCGACGTTCGGGATATCGTGTGTGGTGGTTTCGGGACCGAGCTTGGTGTCGCGCACGACACAATCAAAGTCCTCAATATGTACGGTAGTAAACTTGGCTTCCTCGACGAGACGCTCGCTGATGATGATGGCGTCTTCGTAGTTGGCGCCGTTCCAGCTCATAAACGCAACACGCACGTTCTGACCGAGCGCGAGCTGACCGTCTGCGGTAGAGGAGTTGTCTCCGAGAACATCGCCCTTCTTGACCTTGTCGCCGAGCACCACTGACGGGCGCTGCATAAAGGCCGAGTTCTGATTGGTCTGGGTGAGGCCCTGGAGGTGATACTCCTTCTTCTTCCCTTCCTTATTTTCAACAATAATCTTGCGCGCATCAACGTGCGTCACCTCGCCCGCTTCTGCAGCAAGAACGAGACGGCCGGTGCTGCGTGCTGCGTGCGTCTCGATGCCGGTAGCGACAAGCGGGGCCTCGGGGATGAGGACCGGGGTCGCCTGCTTCTGCATATTGCTACCCATCAAGGCACGGTTCGCGTCGTCGTGATCGACGAACGGGATCATACACGTGGCCACGGAGAACATCTGATAGGTCGATGCGTCCATAAGCGTGACTGCCTCGCGCGAGACGATAATCGGGTCGCCCTTGTAGCGCGCCTCGACATGATCAGTCGTGATGCGACCGTCATCGTCGAGCTTGGTGGCGCCGTGCGCAATTGTCTCGAGCTCTTCGTCGAGCGCGTTGAGGTAAATGATATCTTCAGTCACCTTACCGTTCTTCACCTTCACATAGGGAGTCTCGATGACGCCGAAGTCGTTGGTGCGGGCGTGGGTAGCCATATGGAGGATAAGGCCGATGTTCTGACCTTCTGGCGTATGTATCGGGCAGAGGCGTCCGTAGTGGCTCGGGTGCACATCGCGCACTTCGAAGCCAGCGCGCTCGCGAGTGAGTCCGCCGGGACCGAGTGCCGAGAAGGTGCGCATATTCTCGAGCTCCGAGAGGATATTCTGCTGATCCATAAACTGCGAGAGCTGGTTGGCGGTGAAGAATTCGTGCACCGATGCGTGAAATGGGCGCGGATTCACAAGCGCCATCGGCAGCGTGGTCTCGCTCTCGATAGTGCTCATACGATCCTGAATATTGCGCTTCATACGGCTCATACCCACACGCATACGCGCCTGGAGCAGCTCGCCTACGAAGCGCACGCGACGGAACCCGAGGTGATCGATATCATCTGGGCGCGCCGAGGGGTCGGCGTTCAACTTAGTTATTTCTGAAACAATGTGCACAAAGTCGGCGAGGCCGAGGACGCGCTTCTCGAGCGCCTTCTCGGTAGTCGGGAGGCCGAAGCGTGCGTTCAGGCGGTGGCGGCCGACCTTGCCGATGTCATAACGCTCCACTGAGAAGAGCGATTGGACAAAGTTCTTGGCGTTCTCGGGTGTGGCGAGATCGCCGTCGCGCATACGGCGGTGGATCTCGATATAGGCCTCTTCTATTGACTTGGCCTCGTCGTGCTCGAGCGTCGCCTTAATCGCGGCGAGTGCGAGCGGATCCTTAGTAAAGTGCTTGGTGACTGCCTCGCCGAGACCTCCGCCGAAAACGGTGAGGAGCTGGGTGATAGGGAACTTACGCTTCCTGTCTATCTTCACGAAGACGGCACCGTCTGCTTCGGAGTCGATCTCGATCCACACACCGCGGAGCGGAATAATCTTGGCACCGAAGTACGGCTTACCGCGCAGGAGCTCGGAGACGAAGAACGCACCGAAGCTGCGTGCGAGCTGCGGGACGATAGCACGCTCCACGCCCGAGACGATGAATGAGCCGTGCGGCGTCATAATCGGCATATCGGTGAGGAAGATTTCCTGACTCTTCTCCGAGCCGAAGGTTTTATTAATGAGCTTCACGGTCGCCTTAACCGGCGCTTCGTAGGTGCGCATATTCTCGCGCGCAAAGACTTCATCGTACTTAGGCTCGCCAATCTCGAAGCCCTCGAAGCGGAGCTCGAACTTCTTCCCCGAATAATCCGTAATAGGAGAGAACTCCTTGAAGAGCTCGGTGAGGCCGTCCTTAAGGAGCCAGTCGAAGGAGCCGCGCTGGTGGCCGACGAGATCCGGAAACGGAACCGAAGGGGCCCGGAACGCACCGAAAGTCTTCTGGACGATGTTCTTACGCATGTGAGGTCGAGTTGAGGTGATTAATCGCACACTGACATATATAAATGCGAACGCACGGAAATAAATCCGCTCTCGCTATCGCGTTTCTTTCAGTTCCCGTATGAATCTTTACTGTCCCCGCCCTCCGTGACTCACTCGTATCTTGTCTCCCCAAGCTACCACCCCGCCTCTCTCTGTGCAACCCCCTCAAAACCACGTGGGGATAAGCAGAAATAGGGACTTGCAAAATATTTGATATGGTGTATAATTAAACAGTTCTTAACTGAGGAGACTTAAATGAACATTCCATCTGCCGTAGCAATGGTTATCGCCGACCTGAAGCAAAACGAGGCCGTACAAGCCGCCGCCAAGCTCGGAGATCGCGCTTCCCTCTTCCGGCTCCTCCGGGGCCTGATGCAGGAATCGCGGATGCGCGTCTTGCCTCCGGAGATGCTCCAGGCATACGCCACCGCCACCACCGACGCGTTGCTGGCCTAGCCAGTCCGAGCGTCTCGCCTCAGAGGCCCTGCAGTACCGCAGGGCCTTTTTATTTTTTACTAACGACATACCGAGACAAAACAAAGCCGCCCCGATGTTCTGGGGCGGCTAAGAGGTCCGGTTATTTCTGGATAATCACGCCGATGTCGGGATCGATAGCGATAGTGCCTTTCGGCACTCGGTCACCCTTTCGATAAAGGACTGGTCCGTCAACACTCAAAATGCGGCCATTGAGTTCACCTTCAAGCTCGTAAATCGCGTTCAGAACGCGTTGACGGCTCATGGAGAAGCCCAGATGCAGCACGTTTGCGCGCCCGCCGCTGTAGTGCCAGTCGACGCGAGCATGTGCTCTCTTGGCTACCGACCGGACCCAACGTTCTACCGCGTTGGAGCTCCCGTCAAGAACGCAGACGCCCTTGCCGAACTTGAAAATCCAGGGATTGCAGGGAGGTGGATTGGGTCCATCTGTTGCCATGGCTATTCCTTTCGTGTCTGAAGTGGATTGGGAAAAGTATTTTGTAGCTACTTCTGTGTGAGGTTTAGCTCTTTCCCCTCCACTTGTCAATCTCCGCATGATGACCGGTCTGAAGGACCTTGGGTACTTTATAATTCTTCTTTTTATATGAAATAGTCTCGGGGCGGGTGTAGACCGCGCTGCTGGCGATACGGCGCTCCTCGACTGAGGCGTCCTTGCCGAGGACGCCCGGGAGGCGACGTGTGACTGCGTCTACTATCGCGAGAGCGGGCACTTCCCCACCGGTATAGACCGCCTCACCCACGGCGTACTCCTTTATCGGCGCGAGCGTCTTTAGCATCTTCTTGGCGCGTTCATCTATCCCTTCGTAGCGGCCGCAGACGAGCACCACATCGCTATACTTGGCGAGCGCATCGGCGTCCTTATTGGTGAACTGCTTCCCTGCTGGCGAGAACCAGATAATCACCGGCTTTCGGTCCCGAGGGGCACCCTCGTGCTTCACGAGGTTCACGAGGGTGCCCCTCGGGATTTTACGAGACTTGAGAGACCTCTCGACCGCGCGCACCACCGGGAGCGCGGTCATCACCATCCCCGGGCCGCCGCCATAGGGGCGCTCGTCTACCTTGCCCCACTTATTGTCGACGTAATCGCGCGGGGTCTGATACTTCACGACAATCTTCTTCTCCTTACGCGCGCGTCCGAGTATCGATGCACTTAAATAGGCATCACAGGCTTCAGGAAAGAGGGTGATGAGATGGAATTTCATCACTCGAGCGAGTCGACAACTTGGTCGACTGACTTCATCTCGGGAGAGCGTGTCCCGCCCACCGGCTCGTTAATCTTGAGATTCACACGAGCATTCCCCTTCATCCCCACAACGCGCAGGAGGATGCGCAGCGCCTCGGCGGTCTTGCCGCTCTTACCGATAATCTTTCCCATATCCTCGGGGTGGACAGTGAGCGTGAGGAGGACACCCATCTGATCGATGGTGCGGGTCGTCTCGACTGCCTCGGGGTGATCGACGAGCGCCTTCACCGCGTATTCGAGAAATGCTTGGTCTGGTTCCATAGTAGGGATATGTTACGCCGCCTACGGGCGGGTTGATTTAAGCGGCCGGAGCTTCTTCCGGCACTTCTGCTGCAGGTGTCTCGGCGACAACATCAACGACGACCGGCGTCTCTTCTGCCGGAGCTGGTTCTGCCTCGGCGGCTACCTCGGCCTCGGTCGGAGCCTCGACAACGGCGGCTGCAGCTGCTTCTTCCTTAGCGGCTGCTTCGGCAGCGGCCTTTGCTGCGACAACGGCTGCAGCGGCTGCTGCTTCCTCGGCAATCTTCGCCTCATTCTTCTGCGGCGTCTTCTTCGGGAGCACATTCACCTTCTTCCCCTCTATCACTCCCTTGTTCACCAAGAGGTTATGCATCGAATCGGTCGGCTGGGCGCCCTTGCTGATCCAGTACTTGACCTGCTCCTCGTTCAGCGTGAGCGCTTTGCTCTTCGGGTTGTAGGTACCGAGGAGTTCGACGACGTTGCCCGCCTTGGCGGCGCGCTCCTTCTCGAGGACGACAATGCGAAACGCCGGATCATTAGTCCGGCCGACGCGCTGGAATCGAATCATCAACATATGTAAAGGGACAATACCAGACTCGTTATAAAATCGCAAACCAATAAAAAAGCGGCTCGTGAGAAAAGAGGGATCCCACGAGCCGCAAGTGCAACACCGCTCAGGGAGGTGAAGCGGTGTTGGGACTATAGCATCTACCGGACAGTCCTGCTACAGTGAGGGAAATGTCGTCTCTAGAGATGTTCGAAGGGCCTATAACGATGACACGCAAGGGCATCGGCTTTTTCCCTATCGAGGGCCGTGATGAGGACTTGATTATCCCGGCGGAGTGGGCCAACCACGCGCTCGCGGGAGATATCGTCAAGGTGGAGCTGGCCGGCACATACACCGACCCGCGAGGGATGATGCCGCCAAGAGCGGCGGGCCGAGTGGTCGAGATCGTCGCGCGCGCGCGAGAGACCTTCGTCGGCACGCTTATCGAGGAGGCGGGGCTCACCTTCCTCCGGCCGGATTATAAAAAGATGTATGTGCCGCTCGTTATCCTCGACCGCGGTGAGGCGCCGCTTGGCTATAAAGTGGTAGTGCGTCTTGTGAGCTGGGATGCCGACAAGGAGTACCCGCTCGGCGAAGTCGAGGAGGTCATCGGTCCCGTTGGCGTCCACGACGTGGAGATGCGCGCACTCGCGCTCGGCCAAGGGTTCTCAAGCGACTTCCCTCCTGGCGTTGTCGCCGAGGCTGAAGCACTCGAGAAAAATGGTCGGGAGATACTCGCAGCAGAAGCCAAGAATCCGAAGCGTAAGGACTTCCGCAGTGCGCCAACTTGCACTATCGACCCCTTCGACGCCAAGGACTTCGACGACGCGCTTTCAGTGCAGAAACTTCCTGATGGGAATATCGAGGTGGGCGTCCATATCGCCGACGTCTCGTTCTTCGTCCGTCCGGGCAACGAGCTCGACAAGGAGGCGCGTGAGCGCGCCACGAGCGTCTACCTGGTCGACCGCACGATACCGATGCTCCCGCATATCCTCTCCACCGATCTTTGTTCACTAAATCCCGATCAGGACCGTCTTGCGGTCTCTGCCGTCTTCACGCTCGACAGCGAGGCGAACATCATCAGTGAATGGTTCGGCGAGACGGTCATCCACTCTGACAAGCGCTTTACCTATGAAAATGCCCAAGAGGTGCTCGATGAGGGTGCGGGCGACTTGCACGAAGAACTTTCTACACTTCTCAAGCTTTCAAAAAAGATCCGCGCGCGCCGTCAGGCTAAGGGCGCTATCGAGTTTGACACCGCCGAGGTCAAGGTGGAGCTCGACGCCGAGGGCAAACCGGTCGCTATTCGCCTCAAAGAGCGTAAGGACACGAACCTGATGATCGAGGACTTTATGCTCCTCGCCAACGAAGCGGTGGCCAAGAATCTCGCCAAGCTCACCAGCAATGGCGGCCCGCACTTCTCCTCGCTCTATCGCGTTCACGACGAGCCCGACACCGACCGCATCGAGAATCTCGCAAACTTGCTTCGCGTTATGGGCTACCATCTCCAGACCTCCGGCGCGGGTAAGGTGACCGGTGCAGAATTAAATAAATTACTTGAAGCGGTGAAGGGTAAGCCCGAAGAATATTTGGTCAAGACTGCGGCGCTCCGCTCGATGAGCAAAGCGGTCTACACCACGCGCAATATCGGCCACTTTGGTCTCGCCTTTGAGTTCTACACCCACTTCACCTCGCCGATACGCCGCTATCCTGACTTGGTCATCCATCGCTTGGTCAAGGCACACGCGGGCGGCGATCCGATTACCCCGCAGGAGATGCAGGAGTTCGACCGGCTCGCAGTCCACGCCTCCGAGCGCGAGGTCGGTGCCGCCGACGCCGAGCGCGACTCTATCAAGATGAAGCAGGTAGAGTTCCTCGTCGATAAGGTCGGTGAAGAGTTTGATGCAGTCATCTCGGGCGTCACCGAGCGCGGCCTCTATGTCGAGGAGCAGACGACTCACGCCGATGGGATGATTAACGTCCGCACTATCGGCAACCCCTCGAACGGACTCGGGGCAGGCGACTATTTTGAATACGACGAGAAACACTACCGTCTCCTCGGTAAGCGCACCCACAAGGCCTACCAACTCGGCGACCCCATCCGCGTCCGCCTCACCGCCGCTCGTGTGGCAGAAAAAGAATTGGATTTTGTGCCGCTAAACTAGGGCTTCTGCCCTAATTGTTTCTTAGCGAGCCCTTCTGCTTCCGCTTTCCACTGCTCCAATTCTTCACGAGCGGTTCGGAGAAGAACTCTCGCGTCTTTATATTCTCCTTTTGTATTTTTTAGTTGCTCGATAACTCCACCACCCAAAACTTCTCTTGTTCTGTCTTTAAGAGACTTCGGATACGGAAGGACGTGTAGCGCGGCCGCCACCAACAATCTCGGTACTTTATTAACGACGACACCGGCTCCAGCGAAAAATGTCCGAAGTGCTTTGTCCGCTGCATCTGGAACTGATTCTTCATTCACAGCCTTCTCCAATATTTCTAATTGACGCAGAGCTTCGTCATAATCTTCGGCTGTCGGTTTTTCACTGTCCTCAAAGTAAGAAGCGAGCATATTGGCCTTTTCGTGCGCTTCCTCTGGATCCTGAATGCGATCCTTCCCTGAAATATTTTCTATAGACATAGTTAAGTGATTAGTTGCTCTGTGATTATACTCCTTTATTTCGCCACGGCGACGGCTTCGTCGAATTTGACGGAAAGGAGTTTGGAGACGCCGTCGGAGCCCATCGTGACGCCATAGAGGATGCTGGTGCGGCTCATCGTCTCGCGGTTGTGAGTAATCACGATAAGCTGCGACTTCTGCGCGAGATTCTCGATCATATCGCCATAGCGGCGGCTGTTGGCCTCATCGAGCGCCGCGTCGGTCTCGTCGAGAATAAGGAACGGCGGCGGATTCACCTGGCTCATCGCGAAGATGAGTGCGATAGAGGTGAGCGCGCGCTCGCCGCCGGAGAGCTGCATCAGTGAGCGCACTTTCTTCTTGGGTAGATTGACGACAATCTCGATACCCGCGCGCTCCTTCTCTCGCGGTCCCTCATCAAAGGATTCTTCGAGATCGTCTGTCTCGACTTCAGGCTCCTCGAGCGCCAGTCGCGCGCCGCCGCCGCCGAACATCAGCCCGAAGTATTCGCCGAACGAGGCGTTCACCTTGGCAAGCCCGTCGGAGAAGTGCTTCGCGAGCTCAGTGTCGAGATCGTTGATAAGGGCGCGCAGTCCTGCTGCCGACTTGGCGAGATCGTCGAGTTCGCGTGCGAGGAACGCTTCGCGCTCGGAGACCTCCTTATGCTCTTGTCGTGTCTCTTCGCCGGTGCCGCCCGCTTCCTCGAGGCGGATCTTGGTGCGCTCGAGCGTGTGATGGCGACCCTCTTGTATGCGACGTTCCTCGGGGGGCAACTCGGTAAGCGGCGCATACGAGAGCGCGGCAGAGCCCACGAGCGCGAGCACCTCTGTCTTGTCGCGGTCGAGCGTCTCGGCCAGCAGGGTGAGCTCATAGTCGCGCGCCTCGGCGCGCGCTATCTCGCCCTCTTCGTGCGCCTTCAGCTGGGCAGCGTCGAGAATGCGGCGGCGGATCTCGCGACCAGTCTCTTCAAGCGCGACCATCGCCTCGCGGGCGCGGGCGCGGGCGGACTCGGCCTTCTCAAGCGCGGCAGCAGTGGTAGCGTAGCGCTCGGCGAGCGCGACACTCTCCTTCTCGAGTGAGAGTGCTGACTCCTCCTCCTCAGTGAAGACGTCGCTTCGGAGCGCGCCGTAGCGGGTGAAGAAGAACTTAATCGCCGAACGTATCGCGCCAAGCGCGGCGCGCATACTCTCGGTTGTCGTACCCGCTTGATCGACCTGCTTCTCTACCTCTTGGTGGAGCGCCTCGAGCTCTTCACGCGGGACCTTGGCGTAGGGCTCGCGCGCGATAGCGGTCGCGCGACGCTTCACCTCACTTAAGGCTCCCTCCACACGTCCCGTCTCACGCGAGAGCGTCGCACGTGCAGCTGAGAGCTCGGACACCTCCTTCTCCGCCTTACGCAGTGCCTCGGTGCGCTCTATCGTCTCGCGATCGGCGAGCTTAGGATCGGCAATTCTATCGAGCTCGGCACTCACCACCGCAAGCCGCTCTGCAGCGTCGCGCTTATCAGCGACCGCCTTCTTCTTTTCTTGAGCGAGGTAGAGGTCTTCTATCGCGAAGTAGGTCTGGGCGAGGCCAGTGAGATCGCTCTTGAGCGCGTCAGCGCGCTCCAGCTTCTTAACCTGTCCCTCGAGGAAGCGCAGGTGCGGTGCGAGCTCGCGTCGGAGCGAATTAATCTGTCCGATATTATCCTCGGTCTTCTCGAGCTTACGCTCGGCCTCCTGCTTCTTAAACTCGTACAGCTTGAGCCCGAGGGCGTCCTCGAGCATCGCACGGCGTTCACGCGCCGAGGCGAGCAGGATCCGGTCGGCCTCTCCCTGGGAGATAATGTGGTGTCCCGTCTCGCCGATATTCGCACCAGCGAGGAGCTCGTTGATATCGCGCAAACGGACGTGGGAGCCGTTTATCGAGTATTCGCTCGTCCCGTCGCGGTGCACCACGCGCTCAATCGCGACTTCGTCGAAGTCAATCTTGAACTGACGACGGCTATTGTCGAAGACGATAACCACTGCGGCACGATTGGCGCGCGGGGCCGTGTGCGAGCCGTTGAAGATGAGATCTTCGGCGCGCTTGCCGCGCATACTCTTCATCGATTGTTCGCCAAGCGCGAAGCGGAATGCTTCGGCGACATTACTCTTACCCGAGCCGTTTGGTCCCACCACTGCCGTGGTCGAATTAGAAAAATCCAAGATGGTCTTCTTGGCAAATGATTTAAACCCGACGATCTCCAGTCGCTTCAGCATTTCTTAAAGTATAGCGCGTAAAGGCGCTACCACCTCATCTTATCAAGCCCTGTTTGCGCCGCTGACTGCTCGGCCTCCTGCTTAGACTGCCCTTCTCCACGGGAGATTTCCTTATCGCCGATAAAGACGCCCACGGTAAACACCTTTGCGTGATCGGGGCCGACTTCAGAAAGCGTCTCATAGGAGGGAGTGGTGCCGCGCTTCTCTTGGGCAGCTTCTTGAAAGCGACTCTTGGCGTCCTGATAAGAACGCTTCTCGATAACACTATCGATCTTGCCGTAGAGACTCTTCGCGATAAACGCTTCGGCAGCCGCGTATCCCTGATCGAGATAAATAGCTCCGATAATAGCCTCGAACGCATCCGCGAGGATTACCTCGCGCGCGCGACCGGTGTCCTTGGCCTCGCCCTTGGAGAGGAGGAGATATTCATTGACCCCGAGCGCCTGCGAGCTCTCGGCGAGCGAGACGGTGTTTACAAGCGCAGCGCGGTAGCTGGTGAGCTCACCCTCCGGCTTGGCGGGGAATTTTTTATAGAGAAAGTCAGTCACCGCGAGCTCGAGGACCGCGTCGCCGAGGAACTCGAGTCGCTCGTTGTGGCTCCCCGCGTACTCGCGATGCTCGTTCAGATAGGAGCGATGAGTAAGCGCCTCGACCAGGAGGTCGAGTGTATTGAAAGAGAGAGTAAGTTTGGAAGCAAAGGTGGAAAAATCAGGCATGAGTGCTCGCACTGTCGAGGAGTTTTTGGACGGCCGCAGTGACGATAGGGAGCATATCATCATAGAAATTAAGGTCAATGATGTCCTGGAGCCGGAACCACTTAGCATCGTCGAGCCCGCCGCTCTTCTTAAGCATGAGCGGCTCGAAGTCGCTGGTGGCGATGAAGAACCACACGTGCTTCCTGACCTTCCCCTTTTCCGGGTGCGAGGCCACGTATTCATTCTCGCCGACCTGTCCTTCTATCGTGGCGGTGAGGCCGAGTTCCTCCTTAATCACCCGCGCGACACCTTCCTCGGGCGAAGTATCGTCCTGGATGTGCCCCTTGGAGAGCGTCCACCGACCGAAGACGTCGTGCACGAGCGCGAGGTAGTACTGCCCGTCGTGCTTGGCGTAGACGATAGCACCGCCCATCTTCTCAAGCGGGAGCTCCTCCCGCTTCAGTTTCTTACTCCCTTGCTCCTCCTTACCCGGCTCGCCGAGCTCCTTGTAGACGGCGCCGAGGACGCCATTTACAAAGCGGCCTGAGGAATCACCGCCAAAGGTCTTGGCGAGCTCGATAGCTTCATTAATAGCGACCTTGGCCGGCACCTGTGAGCGATCGGCGAAGAGGAGCTCGAAGAGGCCGAGGCGGAGGATATTGCGGTCGACCGGCGCGATGCGCTCGAGCGGCCACTCGGGCGCCGCCTTCTCTATCACGAGGTCGATGTCTTCTTTCTTAGCGAGGACGCCCTTGAGGAGTCCCTCCATAAAGGGCTGATCGACATCATCCCCACCAAACTCGGCGACGTTGCGCGCGAGGATAGTCTCTGCCTCTTTGTCAGACACGTGCGTGGTGTCCCACTCAAATAGAGTCTGAAGAACAACGGAGCGCGCTAGGTGTCGGTTCGCCATAAAAAGATCTGTGTCCGTAGTATAGCAAACAATTACGCCCCTTCTTCCGAAGAGGCGTACTGGTGTGGATTCTTTTTAAAAATTAGGAGCCCGCGACGCCGCCCATCCCGCTGCGCGCCTTCGGCCTGCCGCCTGCTGCGACCTTACCGAAGAATCCCTTAGAGCTCTTGGTCTCTGCGTTGGCGTGCTCATGAGTGTGGTCATGTGCAGGAGTGGCTGCCGGAGCAGTAGAAGCGCCCTTCACCTTCTCTCCCTTTACCGCCTTCACCCGCGGGGTGAAGATCTGCTTGCCGCGATACATCCCGGTCGCTTCATCGACGCGATGAGGGAGACGGAGATTACCGCTTTCCTTTTCCTTAATGATATTCATATCCTTAAGGGCGTGGTGTGACCGACGATTCGCGGTGTGCCCCTTGGTGTGACGCATTCTGACTGACATGTTCCCCACCCTACCACGTGCCGTATAAAAAATCAAAACGCCAGCCTTCGTGGGGCTGGCGTCTGCTTGGTGCTTAAGGTGCTTCACGCGGCCATCATCAGCACACGCTCGTTGTGATGGTGGTGAGGGTGGTGGTGCCCGTGATGACGCGACGGAGGATGCACAAACGGCTCACTGCCATCGCATCGCTCGGCCTGTTCGGCGGTAATGAGTTTGCCGACCGGACCAGCCCGCGAGCATTTCATCATATGCATCATCCCCTGCTCGTTACCGGGGATGGGAACGAACTCCGTTTTTCCAGGACACCCTGGGCAGACGGCGCAACACTCGAATCCTGTTTCCGCGAGCGCTTTTCCGTGCTTCCGGACAACGTCCGGGTGCTGTTTAAGCTTTCCCGTGTTCAGGTTCGTCTTTTTCCTCAACGCTTTTTTTATTTCCATGTGCTTCTCCCGAAAAGATCTTTTGTGCCCCGTGCAAAATGCTTGGCACAAGCGACTAATATACCACTATTCCCCTTCCGGCGCAAGGTGTATGAAAGACCGGCGGTGGACAGCCGAGAGACCGTACTTCTTGAGTGCTTCGTAGTGTGTGCGGGTGCCGTACCCCTTATGAGTCTCGAAACCGTATTCGGGATGCATCTGTGCGAGCGCGACCATCAAACGGTCGCGCTCGACTTTGGCGGCGATGGAGGCAAGCGAGATGAGCGGGACGAGATCATCGCCGTGGATGATAGTTTCTTGGGAGTATTCTGGCGGCGCGCGGAGCGCGCCATCGAGCAGAATGTAGAAGTCATCATTGGATACGAGGGGCACCCTCGTATCCCCCATACTAACGAGGGTGCCCCTCGTACATTCAGAGACAGTCCTTTCGACGCCGCGCGCGAGCGCGCGGTGTATCACCACCGCGATACCTTCCCTATCAATCGCTTCGGCGCTCTCAAGCTCCACTGAGAAGCGCACATCGCCCTGCGCCGCGCGCGCTTCGAGCATCGCGTACAGCGCCTCCCGCTTCTTTTCCGACAGCTTCTTCGAGTCGCGCACGCCCGGGAACTCCTCTGCGACGTCGAACCCTTCTGGCACCGCTACCACCCCGACAGCCACCGGCCCCGCTAAGGGGCCCCGCCCTGCTTCATCGACGCCAATCACATATCGCATACGGAAAGTATATACTGATGCCTATGGCTTCGCGTTTCGTCCACCTCCACACACACTCGCACTACAGCTTCTTGCAGGCACTGCCCAAGATTGATGAATTGGTCGAGAAGGCCAAGAAGGAGGGGATGGACGCACTCGCACTCACCGACGGCGGGAATATGCACGGCGCTATCGAGTTCTACAAGGCGGCGACCAAAGCGGGCATCAAACCGATTCTCGGGGTGGATGCCTACCTCGCTCCGCGCTCGCGCCACGATCGCGACCCAAATGTCGACACCAAGCGCTCTCGCCTCGTCCTCTTAGTAGAAAACAGCGAGGGGTACACCAATCTTCTCGCGCTCGTTACTAAGTCGTGGACGGAAGGATTCTACGAGCGCCCGCGTATGGACAAAGAGCTCCTGCGCGACCACTCTCGTGGACTCATCGCTCTCATCCCCTCCTTCTCCGGCGACATCGCTCAATATCTGCGCGCAGGCGACCCGAGTGGCGCGGCGGCTGCGCTCGCTGAATACCGAGATATCTTTGGTGCCGAGAATGTCTTCCTCGAGATTACCCACCATCCGGGCATCGAGGGACACGAGGAGTCGATGCGGCAGATTGTCGCACTCGCTCGAGAGAGCGGCACGCCTCTGGTCGCACAACACGATGTCTATTATCTCAATCCTGACGACCGCGAAGCGACCGAGATCCTCCGCCGGATAGGCCAGGGTGGCCGGGGGCGCAATGAGCAAGAAGATTTCTCTTTCTTAAGCGAGAAACAAGTGCTCAACCTATTTAAGGACACTCCCGAGGCTGTCGACAACACCCGGCTTATCGCCGACCGTTGCACTATTTCCTTTGAGATGGGGTCGTGGACCTTCCCTGCTGTCCCCGTCTCAGAAGGATTCACTTCTCACGAGGAGGAGCTGCGCGCCAAAGCCTATGAGGGTATCAAAACGCGCGGACTCGAAGAGACCAAAGAGGTTACTGACCGTGTCGAATATGAGCTCAACATCATCATCTCTAAAGGCTTCGCGGTGTACTACCTAATAGTCGGAGATCTCCTCGCCTTCGCCAAGAGCGCCGGCATCGTCACCACCACGCGCGGCTCGGCCGCCGGCAGCCTCGTTGCCTATCTTGTCGGCATCACCAACGTGAACCCACTCTTCTACAAGCTCCCCTTCGAGCGCTTCCTCAACCCGGAGCGTCCCAAGGCGCCCGATATCGATATGGATATGGCCGACGATCGACGCGACGATATGATCGCGTATGCCAAGCGCAAATATGGCGAGGATCACGTGGCACAAATAGGCACTTTCGGCACGATGATGGCGCGGGCGGCGGTGCGCGACGTCGCGCGCGCACTCGGCCACTCCTACACCACCGGCGATCGCATCGCGAAGCTAATCCCGATGGGCTCGCAAGGATTCCCGATGACGATAGAAAAGGCGCTCGAGCTGGAGCCCGACCTGAAGGCGCTCTACGACGAAGACGATGAGTCGCGCGAGGTGATAGATCTCGCCCGGCGCATCGAGGGGTGTGTGCGGCACGTTGGTGTGCACGCGGCGGGCGTGGTGATATCGCCCACACCGATGATCCAGTGGACGCCGGTCCAGCCCGACCCAAAGGGCACCGGGAAACTTATCACTCAGTATGATATGTACTCGGTCGGCGAAGACGGCATTGGGCTCACCAAGTTTGATTTCCTCGGGATCAAGAACCTCGCGATACTCGCCGACGTCGTCGCGCGCGTGCAGGCGACTCGCGGTATCGCGGTCGATATCGAAAACATTCCCATCGATGATGAGCCGACATTCCAGATGCTCGCGAAGGGCGAGACTGAAGGTGTCTTCCAGCTAAACGGCTCGGGGATGACGCGCTGGCTTAAGGAGCTGAAGCCCTCAACAATTCACGATATCAATGCGATGGTCGCGCTCTATCGCCCGGGACCAATGGAGACAATCCCACAATACGTCGAGCGCAAGCATAATCCGCGATTCATCAACTTCCTCGATCCACGTATGAAGGACTATCTCGACTTCTCCTACGGTCTCCTCGTCTACCAAGACGATGTGCTCCTCACCGCTATCACACTCGGCGGCTACTCCTGGCTCGAGGCTGACAAGCTTCGCAAAGCGATGGGAAAGAAGATCCCCGCGGTGATGCAGGCCGAGAAGGAGAAGCTCTTGAAGGGCTTCGTCGAGTACGGGAAGCTCTCTAAGGAGAAGGCGGAGAAACTCTGGCACTTGATAGAACCCTTTGCCGCATACGGCTTCAACAAGGCGCACGCTGCGAGTTATGGGAAAGTCGCGTATCAGACCGCGTATATGAAAGCAAACTATCCGGTCGAATACCTTGCCGCTCTTCTTACCGCCGACTCAGGCGACACCGAGGCCATCGCCATCTTCGTCGCCGAAGCGACACGAATGCAGGTCCCCGTCCTCCCGCCCGATGTGAATGAGAGCGGTGCAGATTTCACAACTATACACACAGCAGTGAATGAGAATGTGCCCGAGAATGAAGTCTCGCAGCGCGACGGCGCGAGAGGAGGCGATTCGCCAGCAGGCGAAGACGCCGCTTCATTCGAGGACACTTCTCATCCGCTGCCGAACGCTATCCGCTTCGGTCTCTCTTCAATTAAGAACTTCGGCGATGGCATCAGTGAAGCGATTATCGCCGAGAGAGGGGCACACGGCTCCTTTACCTCCCTCTCTGACTTCCTCTCTCGCATCAATTCAAAGAACCTGAATCGTAAGTCACTCGAATCGCTCATCAAGTGCGGTGCGCTCGACTCCTTAACCAGTGGCGCCGACGGCCGCGGCACGCTCCTTATCAATATTGAAACGCTCCTCGCCTATCACCGCGAGTCTACCGCCGTCGCGCCGCAGGACTCGCTCTTCGGCAATTCCTTCCACTCAGCACCTTTGCTCGTCCTCGCCCCCGCAGAGCCGACAACACTCCTCGACAAGCTCGCGTGGGAGAAGGAATTGCTCGGTATCTACGTGAGCGGCCACCCGCTCGACGCACACGCGAGCTACACCGCCAAATCTAATCTCTCGCTCGCAAAGATTAAGGCTGAGCCGATATCCGGCCAGCTGATTATTCTTCCGGTCCTCATCAGCGAGATCCGCTCGATGCTCACCAAGAGCGGCGAAAAGATGTCATTCTTAAAGCTTGAGGACAAAAGCGATTCGCTCGAGGCGGTCATCTTCCCGCGACTCTTCAAGGAGCACGCCGCGATTATCGCACCTGGGGCGTGTCTTCTGGTGAAGGGAAAGGTGACTATCCGCAACGGCGAGCCCTCTATCGCCATCGACGACTTGAAACCTATATAAACCATCGGCGTATGGTATATTCGGCAGATATGGATGCAGATAAAGAGCGCGATCATAAGAAGCTCGGCCGAGAGCTTGATTTATTCGCCTTCTCCGACTCTGTCGGCAAAGGTCTCCCACTCTTCACCCCCAAGGGCTCAATAATCCGCCGCGAGCTCGAGCGCTTCATCGTCGACGAGGAAGTCCGTCGCGGCTACCTCCACGTCTACACGCCCGATATCGCCAAGCTCGATCTGTATAAGAAGAGCGGTCACTATCCGCACTACAAGGACTCGATGTACGCACCCATCGAGATTGACGACGAGCAGTTTATGCTCCGCCCGATGACTTGCCCGCACCACTTCGAGCTCTACTTGCGTAAGCCGGTCTCCTATCGCGAACTGCCGATGCGCATCGCCGAGCTCGCAAAGCTCTACCGCTACGAACAGTCGGGCGAGCTGATGGGTCTCCAGCGCGTGCGCACCTTCTGCCTCTCTGACGCACACATTATCTGTGCTTCAGAAGAACAGGCGGTCGCCGAGGTCGCTGGCGCTCTCGACCTTATCGAATACGTCACGAGTGTCTTCGGACTAGCGCTCGACACCGACTATCACTACCGTCTCTCACTCGGCGATCGCGCGAACACTGAAAAATATTATACAAATGACGCTGCGTGGGAGAAGAGCGAAGACCTCTTGCGCAAGCTCCTTGTGCAGCGCGGAAGCAAGTTCGTGGAGGCTAAGGATGAGGCCGCCTTCTATGGCCCCAAGATAGATATCCAAATGAAGAACGTAAACGGCAAGGAGGACACTGCCTTCACCGTCCAGTATGACTTCTGTATGCCCGATCGGTTCGACCTCACCTACGTTGGCGAAGACGGCCAGGCGCATCGCGCATTCGTCGTCCATCGCTCCTCTATCGGTGCTATCGAACGCATTATGGCCTTCCTCATCGAGAAATATGCTGGTGCCTTCCCTCTCTGGCTCGCACCGGTGCAAGCGCGCGTCCTGCCGGTATCAGAGAAGCACGCTGACTATGGTCGCGAGGTACTCGCAATGCTCCGAGCTGCTGGTATCCGCGCTGAGCTCGATGACGCAAACGAATCGCTCGGTAAGAAGATTCGTGAAGCAAAGGTTGAAAAAACTCCCTACCTGCTCGTCGTCGGCGACCAAGAGGTTGAGGCTCACACTGTCTCGGTCGAGAGCCGTGACGCGGGAAAGCTTGATGCGCTGCCCCTTGTTGATTTTATCGCTCGCGCAAGCGACGAGATTACGCGCCGAGCACCGTAAGCGCGCGCATAAGCGCGAGCTTGGCGCCCGTTATATCGGTTGAGTAGCTCGAGTCCACCGCGGTCGCGAGCGCCGTGACGACCTTCTCGAGAGTTGGTGTGGTGAGACGCGCAGCGAGACGCGCGACTGAGTCGTCACAGGGAGTGCCGTCGACACGAGCGCGATAGGCGTCGTCAAGGAGACAAACCGCCTCTGAAATAAGATGCTCCGGCGAGCCGCCGCCGCGCACCTGCTGACGTAGACCGGCGAAGACTGCTTCGCGATCGCCCTCAATAAGCGCCGCGATAAAACCCTTGGTCGATGCTGGCGTCGCTGCCTCGGGAGTCGAGATGATAGACTCGACATTCTCAAAAATAGGCTCTGTCTTCGTCACCACCGGCCCACGCGTGAGGCCCTTCACAATATCGTCGATAGAGAGTGCGCCGTTCGTCGCGAAGGACTTGAATCCGTGATACGGCGAGTAGCTGCGAACATCTCCTCGAGGGCTCTCTGGCATTGGCGTCTCCACGACAGTGTGCGCGATTGGCGGGGCGGGAGGAGCAATACTCTCCTGCTCATTAATCAACTGCGAGATATGCGCAGCGAAGCTGCGCGTCTGCTCGTTTACAACAGGAGCGACGCTGAAGAGGATGAAATAGGCCGCGAGGAGCGCAAAGCCGATAAGTCCAATCCAATAGACAGCCATACCGAGCGGGCTCAAGACGAGACCCGTCTGTGGGATCTGTGAGAGATAAAGATAGGCGAGCGGCTGGATACCAGCGTGCAGGAGCGAGGTGAGCAGGATGGTCGGTGCAGGCGCGGCACCGCCCCCGCCGCCCCCGCCACCTCCTCCACCGCCTCCGCCACCGCCACCGCCACCGCCCGAACCACCGCCTCCTGACGGATACGTGCAGACGATGCCAGTCTGGCTGGTTGCAGCCGGATTATAGTTGGTCGCGGTAGGGTCCATACAGCCGAAGACGGTGCCAGGCGGATAGGTGCAGACCACGCCCGCCTGGCTGGTCGCAGCCGGGTTGTAATTGGTCGCAGTCGGGTCCATACAACCAAGCACTGGGACAACTGGAACTATCGGAACTACGACAGCAGCAGGAGCGGGGTAGATGCACGACCCATCGTCCACAGTGGCACCTGAATTATAATTCGTCGCCGCAGCATCCGTGCAACCAGAAATAATGATCGGCACCACCGGCGGAGGAGGAGGGGGTGGCGGTGGAGGCGGTGGCGGAGGAGGTGGCGGCAACGTGCAACATTCAGGAGCTACTTGCGCGAATACCTGCGCAGGCGTGGTCACCCCCATCAAAATTGCGATGGAGAAGCCGGAGACAACTGTCACGGCAATGGTAAAGAGTCCGACAATAATCGGATGAGCTTGTGTATGAGAATTGAGTTTTGTTTCGTTCATTTTCTATGAGACGGAGTTCTGATGCGACATAAAGCATCACCAGAACTCCGCAAAGGTTGTTTGGTCGTTACGGCTTACGCCACTTCGACCAATCGACTTGGCCCCACACCGGCCATTGCTGACCGCCATAGGGCACCTGCACCACCGACCGATCAACCCACGCCGAGGGTTGGACAATCCAAGAATCGGATTCGCCCAGTCCCCCACGCGCAACACAGATGGCGACGTATTCGCTCATTGCCTCCCGTGGGAGACGAAGCGACTGCTTCGCCGACTTCGCGGTGTAGCGTCCCGTGTGGAGCGGTTCGAACCCGGTCGGAATGACCGACTTCGGACCAACCCAGTCACACGTGTCGCAGGGCGACGGAGGTGCTGCGCAATCGGTTGTTCCATCACAGAGCTGCCAACAGGCCGAAGCCGGAAGACGTTTCTGCGAGAGAACAACGAAGCGGACTTCGTCACCTGGCTTCACTGTGTATTCCACCGTGACGCAGGCCTCGAGAGAGGGGTCGATACTGCTCCAGTTTCCGCAGATTTCCGGCAGGAAGACCGTATAGACCTTGCCTTGCCAGCTGACCTGCCACTTCTCGGCTGGTGCCGCGTATTCCATCTTGCCGCTCACCGGCGGCTTGTCGAAGGCGACGGTGACATTCTTGTGGACGACACCTCCTTTCGAGAGCATCGCTGTCAGCCTGTCACCGTTCACGAGTCGGACCTTCTCTCCCGGCTTCTTTGTCGCCTCGATGAAGAGGGCGACAACCGGTTTGGGGAGGCCGAGCTTCTGGAACGCGCTTTCGCGCGTTTTCATCGCTTCGTCTCGCGACGATGCGTAGGGGGCGACACCGAAGTGCTGCCACCTGAAGCCATCTTCGGCACGTGCCAGCGTGGACAACATCAGTCCACCAAACACGAGCATCCAAAACGTCGCTAAGGCAAGCACCCGTGCGACATACAGGAGTGTTACTCTGAACTTCTTCATGATGCCTCCTTCTGCCGCGTCGCGGCGTAGTTGATCGGAATGTAAAGAACTAATTTCCTCCCCCTTTACAGAGGGTCATCCGATCCCGTTATAACGGGAGCGAGTGACTCTCAACAAAGTCTGCGGTAACAACGAACCGATCCGTCTTGGCGCCGAACGAGTCGCAGGTCGTGAGCGTGAGCACGCGACCCGTCACCGAGAGTGGGATGCCAGCCGTGTTCGTGCTCTCGTGAGCGACGCTCTTCACGCGATAGGTATACGCCGTACCAGACGAGTACACCGTAATCACGTCTCCTGCAGCGAGCTTCTGGATATTGTTGAAGGCTTTGTACGCCTGATTCAACACAACCGGCAGATAGCTCGAGTGGCCGAAGAGGACAACATTTCCCGTCTCACCAAGAGAGGCCGAGGTGGGGTACCGCACCGCGCCCTTGAGCAAGAGATTGTCGAGCGCAGCGATATTGGTTGTCGTCGGGTTCGCGATAGCCGCGTCCACGCCGATCGCTGGGATCGATATCCTCGTCGGCAACTCAGGCGTGACGACAGGAACCTCCGCCACTGCCGCGACAGCGTTTGAACTCAGCGAGACGCTTGGCGCGCTAATCGCGACCGCCTGCGGCAGGAGCCCGAGATACCCGAGACAGCCAACACCTCCGAGGAATACCAGCGCGAAAACGCCACAGAAGCTCCACTTCTGTTCGTAGGCCCGCTTGACGGCCTTGATAAGCCGTGCGGTGACTCGAATAAATTTCTCCATATCGTCTTACATATCAATACACCATTGTGCCCCATATGTCAAGCCCCGAGTGCTTGACATTAAAACTGCATTGTGGTATGTATAGAGTACCTATGAATATCTTTACCCAAGCCTCTTCGCCCCGCTCTGCGGCCGCCACCGGTCTCGCAGTGGTCGGTTTTGTCGCACTTGTCGGCCTCGGTATGTGGCTCGCGGTCTACTCGACGCGCTATGTCCCCACCGTGGTAAACGGCGCTGGTGCTGCGGCTGTCTATCTCGGCTCCGTCTTCAATCGCTCCACCGCTACCCTCTCGGTCGTGCCGACACCCACGGCGTCTTCCACAATTTCTTCAACCAACACCGCGACCTCGACCGTAGCGACATCGACTGTTGCTACTCCGGCACCAGTTAAGCCGGTTGTGTCCGCTCCGACTCCTGGCGAGAAGAAGACCTCCACGTATCCGATAAACGGTACCGCCGCAGTCAGCACTCCCCTCTCGGGCCTCCCCGACTTCATCGTGGTTATCAAGGGTGTGGGCTATCTCGCGACGAGCTCGGCTGATTCATTCATCGCCTCATCGACCGTCCCTACCGGCAGCCGCCCTGCGGTCAGCTTCACTATTAAAAACGTCGGCGGCAACGCCTCGGGCGCGTGGCGCTTCAGCGCTTCTATCCCTACACAGACGGCCTACATCTTCCAGTCGCCGCCCCAGCAAGCACTTAACCCAGGCGACAGCATCGACTACACCCTCGGCTTCGACCAGGCGAATCGCGGCTTGCAGACAATCTCTATCACTGCAAACTTCGACCACGCCGTCACGGAGACCAATCCTGACAACAACAGCGCTTCTGCGCAGCTCACCATCCTCGGTTCGTAAAAATGTCGGGACGTCGTACGTCCCGACATCAGATGTGGGACGTACGACGTCCTACACATTTACACATCCAAATTCGCGAGCTTTGCGTTCGACTGGATGAAGGACTTGCGAGAAGCAACGTCGGTACCCATCAAGATGTCGAAGATGCGGTCGGCTGCTTCAGCATCGTCGACCTGCACCTGCTTGAGGACGCGGCGCGCGGGGTCCATCGTCGTCTCCCAGAGCTCGCTCGGGTTCATCTCGCCCAAGCCCTTGTAGCGCTGGATATTTACTTTGGTTGATTTCTTAATAGCGACCACCTCTTCCTCAGGAGTCTCCTCGCCACCCTCAAGCGGGTTCTCGGACACCTCTTCAGGAGCGACGCCGAGCTCCTTGAGGACACCCTCTTTCTCTTTATCTGAATACGCATATGCGATCGCCTTCCCTTTTGTAATCTTGTAAAGCGGCGGCTGGGCGATATAGACGAAACCGCCCTCGATAATCGGCCGGAAGTGACGATAGAGGAGCGTGAGGAGAAGCGTACGGATGTGCGCGCCGTCGACGTCGGCGTCGGTGGCGATGATGATCTTATGATAGCGGAGCTTGGAGAGGTCAAAGACATCACCGATAGCGGTACCCATCGCGACCACGAGCGCGCGGATCTCCACCGACGCGAGCATACGGTCGATGCGTGCACGCTCCACATTCAAGATCTTGCCGCGCAGTGGGAGAATCGCTTGTGTGCGACGATCACGACCCTGTTTAGAAGAACCGCCGGCCGAGTCTCCCTCGACGATAAAGAGCTCACCCTCTTCAGCACTCTTTGTCTGACAGTCTGCGAGCTTACCCGGGAGCGTCATCCCCTCGAGAGCGCCCTTGCGCAGCACCGAGTCCTTGGCGGCCTTAGCGGCCTTACGCGCCTTTAGTGCGAGGAGGACTTTGTTGATAATCGCGCGCGCGTCGTCTGGATTCTCTTCGAGGAATGAGTTCAGCGCCTCGCCGAAGACAGCCGAGACCGCGCCCTGTGCCTCCATCGAGCCGAGCTTACTCTTGGTCTGACCCTCAAACTGGATCTCAGGGAGCTTTACCGAGACGACCGCGGTGATGCCTTCGAGCACGTCGTCGCCCGTGAAGTTCTCGTCCTTCTCCTTCAATATGTTCGCGGTGCGGCCGTAGGTATTGAGTGCGCGAGTGAGCGCTGTCTTGAAGCCGGTGATGTGCGTGCCCCCCTCGCTGTTATAGATATTGTTTGCAAAGGCGGTGATGCGCGCGGTTATGTCGTCTACGTATTGCAGCGAGACCTCCACCGACACCTTATCCTGCTCCTTGTCGACGTAGAAAATATTCTTATGCACCGGTGTCTGGTGGCGATTATAGAAAGCGACCAGCGACTTCAATCCACCCTCGAAGTAGAAGGTCGTGCTCGGCACATCGAGCTTCTGTTCGCGGAGGAAGATTGTCTCGGTCTCAAATGCCTTCTTCTCGCTGCGTGCATCGACGACTGACACCCGCACGCCCTTCACCAAGTAGGCCTGCTGGCGCAGGCGCGTCTCTATCTTTTCCAAATCGAAAATAATCCCTTCTTTAAAGATAGTGATGTCCGGCTTGAAGAACACGATAGTGCCGTGCTCCGAGCTGGTTCCAACCTTCTTCACCTTGGCAAGCGGCTTGCCTATTTTGTACTCCTGCATATGCATCCCACCGTCTTGGTGCACCACCACCTTAGTGTGATCAGAGAGTGCGTTCACTACCGAGGCACCCACGCCGTGGAGACCGCCTGAGACCTTGTATGCCTCGTTGTCGAACTTACCGCCCGCGTGGAGCACCGTCATAATCGTCTCAAGTGCGGAGACCTTGGTCTTGGGGTGGATGCCTACCGGAATGCCGTTGCCGTTGTCGGCGACGCGCACGTAGCCATCGGGGAGAAGCGCGACCTCGATATCGTCGCAGCGGCTTGCCATCGCCTCGTCGCGAGCATTGTCGAAGATTTCCCACACGAGATGATGGAGTCCCTCGGGACCCGTGGTCCCGATGTACATACCTGGGCGTTTACGCACCGGCTCGAGCCCCTCGAGGACGGTAATAGACGAAGCGTCATACGCCTTCTTTTTAGGTTCCCTGTCGGTAGTTTTAGCCATAAAAATAGCCGGATCCCGGTGATTTCAGTATAGCATAAATTCGCTCTTTTTTTATGCTAAATTTTTGGTATAGTGCGATGACTATGGAGATTAAGATTTCGAGAGATGATGAGATGCGACTGCGCGAGGAGCTCGCGACGCGCTCCGACTTCGAGGCGTTGCGCGAACAACGCTATCTCGCTATGCCCGACCTCTCCCGCACGAGAGGAAACCCGCTCGAGGAGATCGTCGCGCGCGTCAAGGCGCTTCCTCTTTTCAAGGATTTCGATGTTATCGAGATACCTGAAATCGTACCTGCGGATATTTCCTTCGACCTCTTCGACTTCCCCGCTGACCATCCGGCACGCAGCCGCTCGGATACGTATTATGCAGATGGGGAGAATATCTTACGCACGCACGATACCGTCTTCTGGTACTACTATTTGCAGCACCCAGAAATCAAAGAACGCATCGCGCGCGGTGAACACATGGGTGCGCTCTGCTACGGAAAGGTGTACCGCAAGGACGAGATAGACAGCCGACACATGAATGTGTTCCATCAACTCGGCGGCTGGTATCTCGCCCCAGATAAAGAAAAGGTGGAGGTAGAAGACCTGCAGGAAGCGCTTTCAGCAATCGCAAAGAGTATTTTTGGCGAACAGGTCGTCTTCCGATTTAATCTCGACACGTTCCCCTACACCGACCCGTCGCTTGAGCTTGAGTTGAACGTGAAGGGTACGGCTGCAGAAGGTCCCGCCAAAGGTGAGTGGCTTGAGCTCCTTGGCGGCGGCATGCCGAAGAAGAGTGTTCTCAAGAAGATGGGTGTCGAGGGATACCATGGCTGGGCATTCGGCTTCGGACTTGAACGAATAGCTATCGCATCGATGGCGCTGCCGGATATCCGTCTCCTTTGGAGCAATGACTCGCGTGTGATGAAGCAACTTGTGCTCGGGCAGCCTTACCACGACGTAAGCAAATATCCTCCCATCGTGCGTGATATCTCGTTTATTGTAGGAAAAGATTTCGTCCCGAATGATTACTTCGATTTGGTACGCGAAGTGGGCGGCGATCTGGTAGAAGAGGTCACTCTTCTTGATAAATACGAGAATGACGAAAAGTTCGGGTCCGACAAGATGAGCTATGCGTATCGCATCACCTATCGTTCTATTGAACGCACACTCACCAATGCAGAAGTGGATACTCTCCATAAAAAGCTCGAGGAAACGACTACCACGATACTCAGCGCGGCCGTACGCTAGCGCACGAATAACATATACTCCGGACTGTGCTACAATCACGCCATTATGAATCTTGAGGTGCTGGTGTATCCTTTTCTCTTCCTGACGCTCTATTTCGAGTCATTCTTGCTCGTGACGTACCTCGGCAAGCCTGCTCGCGAGAGCCGTCGTGCTGCACGCCCGCTCACGACAGTTCCCAAGGTCGCTATCGTCGTCCCCTGCTGGGACGAAGGATCTACCGTCGAGGGGACGGTCAAGTCGCTTCTCGCGCTCGACTACCCTGCCAACAAGCTCTCCCTCATCCTCGTGAACGACGGATCGATCGACAACACCGGAGCGATTATCGACCGCTACGCCGAGCACCCGCAGATAACTGCGCTCCATAAGGAAAACGGCGGCAAGTTTACCGCGATGAATGTCGGCATCGAGTACGCCAAAGACGCGGAGTTAATCGGCTTCCTCGATGCTGACTCCTACGTCGCCCCCGATGCTCTGCACGAGCTCGTCGCAGCATTTACGCCCGACACGATGGCGATGACCGCATCGATGTCTATCTACCAGCCAAAAACGCTCCTACAGCGTATGCAGTATGCCGAATATGTGCTCGGCATCATCTTCCGCCACGTCTTCGCCTCTATCAACAGCCTCTATGTGACTCCGGGGCCGTTCTCCTTCTATCGTCGCGAAGTGTTCGAACAGCTCGGTCTCTTCAAGCACGCACACCTCGCCGAAGATATGGAAATGGCGATGCGGATGCAGCGCGCAGGGCTTAAGATCGGCAACGCACTCCGCTCGCGCGTCTACACCAAGGGCCCTCCCACGCTCGCGAAGCTTGTCACGCAACGCGTCCGCTGGACGACCGGTTTCCTGCGTAATGTGCTCTTCGACTACCGCGACCTCCTCGGTAATCGCCAAAACGCGGCTCTCGGTCTGCTTATCCTCCCACTCGGACTTATCTCAATAGCGAGCGGCATCTTCGTCTTTGGGCTCGCCGCCTTCCAGTTTACTCAGAGCAGTCTCCATACACTCTCGCTGGTGCAGACAGTCCCCCTTTCCTATACCTTTTCCTGGCACCCGATTACCTGGTTCTATCTCCCACTCACGATGATGGCCTTCTTGAGCGCCACGCTTCTGCTCGCAACACTCGCGTGGATGTATGCCGGCAAACATCTCTCAAAGACGCCAGGAAAGCTCGCCTTCAACGTTGTCGTCTACCTGGCGCTTTACGGCATCATCGCGCCGCTCTGGCTCGTGCGTTCGGTCTCTGATGTCGCGCTCGCCACCAACACGACCTGGCGCTAGTACTCTATGCCGCTTTTTATCCGCAATTCGATTATCTCTCTTATCATCGCTGCCGCTATTACCGGCACGGTCGCCTACGCTGTTAATTATCTGAACAATGCGCGCCTCACCGAACTCTCGGCGATAGAAGACCAACTCTCTATCGACACTCTCTCGCTCGACACGCAGTTCTCTCTGCTCGAGAGCGCGCCCTGCGACAGCATCGCTTCATCGACCACACTGGTGAGCAGTCTCGCCGACCTCGGCAATCGTCTCTCCTACACCGAGAACCAGCTCGGTACCGACAACGCACAAGTAATCCGTCTCAAGCAGCAGTACTCTCTGCTCGAGATCCGCGACTATTTAATCACGAAGCGGCTCGCGGTGGCCTGCGGCACCAAGCCGGTCACGGTTCTCTACTTCTACAGCAATGCGGGCGACTGCAGCGCCTGCGACAAGGCCGGCTACGCGCTCTCGTATCTGCGCAATACCTACCCAAGCCTGCGCGTCTACTCCTTTGACTACAATCTCGACCTCGGCGCCCTGCAGACCTTCATCACGATTAACAAAGTGCGCGGCGCCCTGCCTGCCTTCGTCATAAACGGCAAGCAGTCACACGGCTTCACCTCGCTTGAAGACCTCGAGAAACAATTCCCCAAGGGGGCACTCGCCACGACCACCAGCACTCGCTAACTTTGGAGCCGCCTCGCTACTGACTGGAAGGTGTGGTATCGTGCGGTCTTGTTCTTTCCTGAGGAGCCACGATTATGCCAGACAATCTTGTTCTGCATGAAGTGGCAACCCCACTTCAGATTGACGTATCAGACTGGGGCGTCCCCCATGCGGTGAATGACCTGACGTATCGAGAATACAGGCGATTCCTTCGTAGCTATGACCGGATGGCGTGGCAATATCACGACTGTTCTTGGTGCAAAGAGCCCATATCGCCAGGCGATTGGTACGAAGCGCACGTGTATGTCTGTCATCCGGGGAAGTGTATCCCTGGACAGAAAAAGCGGAGAAGGCTCGAGGTAGAAAAACACCACTACCCATTATGTCCTGGCGAACTCGAAGACCGCGAAGCGGAAATGCGCCGCGAATGGGCGCGCGAGGACGCAGAAAAGCGAAAGGCTGAACGAAAGGCAGCCTGACGAAGACCTGGAACTCCCGGGTCTTCTTTTTTATCTATCCGGCCATACTGCTTCATTGTGTGAAGGTAAATGACTCCATGACAATACCCATTTCGGTAAAAGGAATATCTGAACTACCTTCAGCAGTGAATGTGATACTGACGCGTGTCTTGTTGTCCGGAGTGTTTACCACCGTCCACATATCGCCATCCGTATACACTGCCTCCTGTCCATCGACATGAGTCTTGTAATAATTGCCATCCCGCTTCGTCGACCGGTTATACCCGGAATTCTTACTGAGCAACCATTGCTCAGGCGTTAGGGAAAGATTGTTTTCTGCAGCACTTATCACAATTGCAACAAACGGTTCGTCCTCGCCCACATTAGTTGCCACGTACACAGTAGGTATATTCGGATCTTCAATAATTCGCATATACGGCGGATATTTAAATGAAAAACCGAGAGGGCTTGTGTACGACTTGAAATCTTTTCCATAGTCCGGACTCGCTCCAATGCTTGGGGTATCTACATAGTTTCCGTTTGATGTGGCTCCTTGAATCATCTTGGGATTCTCTTGTTTTGCAAGGAACATAAAAATTGCGCCAAGAACTAGGGCGCCAAAGACTATTGGTATAAGAATTTTAGGATTTATAGTCATTAGGGTTAAGTATACAGAAATCTTTCCTCAGTGGATTAGTACAATAATTCTTGATATTGCTCTGTAATATCTCCGGCTAAATAAAAAATTGGAGTAGCCAAGAAATAATAATCAGAACGATTGCCATCCATTGCACAAAACTTTTTAAGAGGAAACTAAGGATGAATGCGCAGACAAAACCAAGCATCAAAATTCCTACGCCCCACAAAAACGAAAAATTAATGATGGTAAATCCAACCGAACCGATTACTGAAAAGCCGCCAAAAATCAACCTGAAGATATCGTCTCGAAAAAGTCGCCCTACCGGCCACCCTTGTTGTGTGGCAAGATCTTCATACGTGATAACAATGAAACCAGCAGCACTCGCTGTGGTAAGAGAAGCGAATAGTGGCATCGACATTAGTAAAGCTTGATCCATAATTACTATCCCATTCTAGCACCCGTAGCCCTCACTCAGGGCGTCTGTTGCTCAAAAAGTTTACAATCACAGAGTTGGCAAAATCCTTTATCTTTAACAAATTCGGGGTTATCATTTTGTGCGATAAGGTTGAACTCACCTCGGTGATTCACATCTAGATGGCCGCATTCGCATTTATTTTGATTCATAATTTTTAAATTGTTTTTGTAACTAAGTCGAAAATCCTCTTCTAGACCTCCATTTTAGAAGGATTTGTAAGACCCCGCAAGGCGAAACCTTGCTGATTCTGGAGTGCTTTTACGACTTCGTTCGAACTCCCCTTATCAAACCTTACGATAGACTCTATCCCTGAAATCAATAACAGCAACATTAACTCGACGTTCATACGCATCAAACGAGAAGATGATTCTCACTTTCTGTATACGTACTCTATAAAATCCTTTCCAAGGATCATGGAGGTGTTTAAGATCAATGGCGATTATTTCGCCGTCAAGTTTGCGGAGTGCGCGTCCGACGGCATCAATGATAACGTCGTCGGTGATGTGCTGTTGTGTGAGAAATTTGTCGGCTTGACGCGAGAAATCAAACGTCCAGTCCATTACTTAAAAAAGAGGCGCGCACAGAACGAGCCGCTTCATGTGTGGGCTTCTTATATTTCCTAACAATCTCGCGCTGTTCGCTTGCAGACACCAAGGGAAGTGCAGAGGCACGCAAATGCATCATTTCAGCACGCACGGCTTCCTGGACGCTTTCGCGCGCCATGCGGGTGATGTTTCTTTTGAGGGTCGCAGTGGTCATAATGCTAGTATAGCATGGCAAATTCCAGGCATCGCTTTACTGATTTTGGAGCCGAGAGTCGGATTTGAACCGACGACCTACTCATTACAAGTGAGTTGCTCTACCAACTGAGCTATCTCGGCAATACTTATATTTCCGGCACCTCGGGCGTTGTCTCCTTCAACTGCTCCTTGAAGTCGGAAAGGGTCTTTACAAACTCTCTCACATTTTCCCCCGGAGCGGTATCGGAGGCGTGTCTATTCCGCAGATAGCGGACAGCGCGTGTGAGGAATCGCTCCACCGAGCGCACCGCCTGGAGCGAGAGGTGTGCGACACTGTGACTCACCCACCCGATAAAGCGACGGGCTTCATCCTTCGCGAAGGCGACGAGGTCGACGTGCTCGAGAACAAACTCGATACGATCGATATGCTCGTCGAGCGCTGCGCGCTGTGGCGCGTAGACGCGTGCGCCGCGCCGCGCCTCATAGCTCGTGAGCATAAAGAAGCCCGCGAGGAGCGCGAGTGCAATAAACAAGAAGACGAGATACGCCACGGCAGTTAGCGGACAGAGAGACGCGCGAAGCGGGTTATCTCGATACGCTCACCGAACTTCTGTGTCGCCTCGTTTAGAAGCCCACGCACGGTCTTAGTCTCATCCTTGATGAAGGCCTGATCGAGCAACACTTGATCGCGGAAATAGCTCATCAGCTTCCCATCAAGAATCTTCGCTTGCATATCGGAGGGCTTATCGGCGACTTCCTTTTCGAACACCTCAATTGCTGCCTGCTTTGTCTCAGTAGGGATCTCATCGGCACTCACGTACTTAGGGTCGGTCGCGGCGACCTGCATCGCGACAGCGCGTGCGAGCTCGCCGAACTCTGGATTCTTGGCGACGAAGTCAGTCTCGCTCGAGAGGAGCACCATCGCGCCGACCATATTCTCGTGGATATAGCTGCCAATCGTCCCCGCGCCGAGCTCGCGCGACTCCTTCTTTTCTGCGGCTTCTGCCGAACGCTTGCGGAGGATGACCTCTGCCTTGGCGAGGTCGCCGCCCGCCTCCTCGAGCGCCTTCTTGCACTGCATAACCGAGACACCGGTCTTCTCACGCAACTCTTTAATTATTTCAGTCGTAATTTCCATAAGGTATTTAAAATAATATCACACACTTAGAAGAGAGCAGGAATACTTTTTCTCTGCGACTGGCTGACTCGTTCTGACGAGGCCCGAAGGAGCAAGAAAAAGTATTCCTGCTCTCTTCGGCTAAGCCGCCTGTCCCTTCGCGAAGGCCTCGGTGAGGTCCGCGAGAATCAGCTTCACCGTCTCACGCGAGGTGTCGTTGGCGACGATAGGATACGCCGCTTCCTTCAAGTCACAGTCGGAGCTCATAATGGCAATAATCGGGATACCCGCGTCGTTTGCCTCCTTGACCGCATGCTTCTCATGCTTGGTATCGACGACGAGAAGCACGTCCGGCTTCTTGGTGAGCGTGGTGATGCCATCGAGACGCGTCTCGAGACGCGTCTTCTCGCGGCCAATCTTCACGAGCTCGAGCTTGGTGTGCTGCTTGGCGAGTGCACCAGTAGCTGACAGCTCCTGGATCTCAGCGAGACGATCGACGCGCTTCTTAATCTCGCTCCAGTTTGAGATCGTACCGCCGAGCCAACGCGCAGCGACAAATGGGGCACCAATCTCTTCAGCTGCCTTCTTGACGATGGCCGCTATTTCCACCTTCCCGCCAACAAAGAGGATTGTCTTCCCTTCCTTCGCGAGCGCCGCCATCACTGCCTTCGCCGCCTCGACTTGCTCGGTCGTCTTCACGAGGTCGATAATCTCCTGACGCCCCTTAGTTCCAACCAGAAACGGCTGCATCGAGGGGTGACGACGGCTCTTTACCTGCGCGAAATGCGCCCCCGTGTCGAAGAGGCGCTTGAAGGCGGACGTATCGCTTCCTGTAGTCATTATTCAGCTAATCTACCTGAAAAGCTCCTGTTACGCAAGCGCCGGAGCGCTCCCCGCCGCCTGGAGCGCCTGCACAATATCGTCGATATCACCGAGCATCATCTTCGGCAGGTTATGCCAGGATTCCTTCAGCCGGTGGTCGGTAATACGGTCCTGAAGGTAGTTATAGGTGCGGATCTTCTCTGAGCGGTCGGCAGTGCCTATCTGCTCCTTACGGACAGCCGCGTGCTTCTTGGCCTCTTCCTCCTCGTGCAGAAAATCGAGCTTGGCGGTGAGGATCTGCATCGCCTTTTCGCGGTTGGCGAGCTGACTGCGCTCGGAGGAGGAGCGCACGTCGATACCGGTGGGCTTATGGATGAGCCGCACGGCCGTCTCGACCTTGTTCACATTTTGGCCGCCTGCCCCGCCGCTGCGCGAGAACTCCATCTCGATATCGGTCGGATTAATCTCTATCTTCGACTTAGCGCGAATCGGGAGCACCGCGACCGACGCGGTGGAGGTGTGGATGCGGCCCGACTTCTCGGTCAGCGGGACGCGCTGTACCCGGTGCACACCCGTCTCATAGCGCAGGGCGCTGTAGGCATCGGCACCGACGATTTCGAACGTGAGGTCGTCGATAACACGCGTCTTCCAGCCGCGCCGTTCGGCGTACTTCTGATACATCTCCTTCAGGTCGTTTGCAAAGATGGTGGCCTCATCGCCACCCGCACCCGCACGCAGCTCCATCACGACCGAGGTCGGATGGGCGACTTCCTCCTTCTCCTTCGCGAGGATCTGTTCTATCTCGGTGAGGATAGCCTCCTGGCGCGCGCGGACGCGCGCCTCATCCTCTTCTGCCATCTGTATGAGATCTTCGTCTGCTCCGGCAGAGGCGCGCGCGTCTATCGCCTCCTTCTCGAGACGCTCGTATTCCTCGGCGAGATACGCCGTCGCGAAGTTCTTCTTATATTCGGGCGAGTAGTCGATCATATGCTTATCTTTAGTATACGCGAAAAGCGAAGCAGCGTGCCTGATTTTGGGGCTCCGCAGCGCGACGGCGCGAGGACTGAGCGACTTTGTTTTCTTATAAGCGGAGCGAATTAGAAAACAAGAAGTACTCCTGTGGTGCGATTTTCTAGCAGGAAAATCGTGTACCCAAAATCAGGCACGCTGCGAAGCGTTTATTGCTTTTTAGCGGCGCGCTGCTTGAAACGTTCCACGCGACCAGCCTTATCGAGCGTACGCTCCTCACCGGTATAGAACGGATGCGACTTAGAAGAGATTTCCACGACGAGCTTCGGGTACTCCTTACCATCTTCCCACTTCCCGGTCTCGGTAGTGTGGATAGTGGAACCAATAAGAAAACGCGCGCCCGAGGCGATATCTTCAAAAAGTACCTGGCGGTACGTGTCCGGATGGATATCCTTTTTCATCCCTGGAGAATATCACGAGCCTCCCAAACACGCCAGTATCCGCCGTATCTATCGGAAAAACACCACCATCCCCTCCGTCACCACAATCTCCCCCGTCTCCTTCGCCACGAAGGAGTTCCCTTCTTCTCTCGCTTGTGGATAGACGAAGTCTCCCGTGGTCTGCA
>JAHFMR010000006.1 GCA_023267755.1 bacterium | reverse complement strand
ACCTCGCGGCGCCTCCGGCGCCGCGAGGTTGCATCTAGGGACTTACGATGTCCCTAACTTACTTCTTCTTTCCGGCGAAGGTGAGCGTCATACGCTGCTCCTTCGGCTCGAAGAGCACGATAGAGAAGGGATACGTCTTGCCGAGCTCGAGTGTCTCGCGAAGCGCCGCAGGCGACTCAAACTCGCTCACGTGTACGAGACCAGCAACACCCTCTTCGATAGAAGCGAGCGCGCCGTGCTTGTTGTACTTGATGATAACTCCCGGCACCTCCATCCCCTTGGAGTAGCGCTCGGCGGCGGTGTGCCACGGGTTCTCCTTAAGCGCCTTGATAGAGAGGGAGACCTTGCCGTCTTTAATCTCGATAATCTTCACACGCACTTTGTCGCCCACTGAGAAGAGTGAATGAGGATCCTCTACGAGACCCCAATCGAGCTCGCTAATATGGACGAGCCCTTCGAGCCCTTGCTCAATCTTGACGAAGACGCCGAAGTCGACCACGCCCGTGACCTCTCCCTCGGCAGTATCGCCGACTTGGTACTTGTCGATAAGGGTCGCCTTCTCCTCAGCCTCGTTCTCTGCGCGCTCGGAGAAGATAAGCTTACCCTCCTTCGCGTCAGCGGTGATGATGCGCACCGAGAGCGGATGACCGATGAGCAACATAAGCTCGCCAAGAATCTTTTCTTTATCGCCCTCGGGGACGCGCGGGTAGTGCTCCTTAGAGAGTTGTGAAGCAGGGAGGAATCCTTGGATACCCTGCCAGGTGAGGATAAGACCTCCCTTGTTCGCCTCCTCCACCGGGAGCGAGTAGACCGTCTGCGCGAGGATAGCTGTCTCGGCCTCGCCCCAGATAGCGGCCTGACGCGCCTCCTTCAGCGAGAGCTCGATATAGCCGTCGCGGCCAGCAGGGTCGATAACCTTAGCGCTGATAGTGTCGCCCGAATTAGCCTTGCGCAGGACGTCAGCGGCGTTGAGGTACTCACGGCCGTAGATGAGGCCGGTACCAAACGGAGGCAGGTCAATGTATACGCGGCCACGGTCCATCGCGATGATGGTGCCCTCGACCAAGTCACCGGCGCCTGGCGGCGTCGGGATAGCGCCGAGGAGCTCCGCCATCGGATGGCCATCGGGAAGGTGGATAGTCACCGCGGGGGCGACAACCTTCTTCTCTTCTGTCGTTTCAGACATATGTATAAAAGCAGTGCGGATTTTCAAGAGCGGTACTCGCGCCTTTCGGCGCAAGGGTTAGCTGCTCCCTACTTCTCTGCACGCAACAAGGGGATTGTATCAGGAGGGAGGAAAAATTAAAAGGGCACCCTTGACGAGTGCCCAGTCCTTATGGTTTCCGGTTGTTCGGTCAGCTGCCCTTGCCTTCGCCGCGTTCTGCCTTGAAGGAAGCGGAGTTGGCGACCGGCGGGGCAGCCATGCCGTTGACCTCGGCAGCAGCAGCGGTAGCAATCAGGGCCGGCACGTCGGCGATCTCCAGGCCGGGACTCTTCAGAGCGGTCAGTTTCTTCTTCATGGCATTTCTCCTGTAGGAAAGGCGGATTGAGGCAGATTGGGACACCCCATAACGATACGAGCTGTCAGGAACGTCCACTCGGAAATATAGCACACACGCCACAGAATCCTCAACTCTAACCGTGGCGATGGGGATAACTTCGTGCTATAATTGAGATAACGTATGGTCATCACGCATCACGGTGGACAGTGTTTTAAGGTGACGCTCGGCGATCTCACGCTCGTCTTCGACCCTATCGCTAAAGGGGCGTCGCTCCCGCCGGTGCGCTTCGGCGCGGACATCGCTCTTGTCTCGCGCAATCACCCCGATATGAACGGGATTGAGGAGGTTACCTATGGCGACCCTTCGAATCCACTCAGGGCAGGCAAAGTGCCCTTCGCGATTACTGGCCCCGGCGAATACGAGCGACAGGGTGTTGTCGTGCAGGGATTCCTCTCCAAGAGCCATTATGGTCTCGCGAAGGGGCAGGAGGAGGCGGTGAACACTATATATAGTGTGGAGCTTGAGGATATGACGCTCGTCCACTTGGGCGCCCTCTCCGACACCGAGCTTTCGGCCGCGGCACGCGAGGGTATTGGCGAGATTGATGTGCTTTTCGTCCCGATTGGCGGCGACGGCGTCCTCTCAGCTGCTAAGGCGCACGAGCTCGCGGTCTCGCTCGAACCGAAGATTATTATCCCGATGCACTGGAGCGGCATCGGCGCAGACAAGGCGCTCGACACCTTCCTCAAGGAAGCGGGGAACGGGAGCGAGAAAGTCGACAAGCTTACGTTGAAGAAAAAGGATCTTGCCGGGCGCGACGGGAGTATACTAGTACTAACACCCTAATATGAAAACGGTCTCCGAACATATTCAGCACATCAAGGGTAAGCCGCATCACGTCCGTAAGCGTGTCGCCTTCGGCGCGGCGACTGGGGCGACCGCATTTATCGCACTCGTGTGGCTCGTGGGGAATCTCTCGCTTGGCTCATTCGCTATCCCGCAGACCTCATTCGCTGACGCGGCTCGACAGGGAGACTCGCAGGTTGTCGTGGCGCATACGAGCGACTCGGTCGGTGCGACACGCGGTGTGGCGGGCGTGGCGGCAGCGCTCGAGAACACGAATGCACCTGCGCATATTGAGATTGTCGACACCGCTTCCTCGACACCGGCCGCGAAGCGAGCAGAACAGACAACCATACCGTTCTAGTTTTCTATTTATTAATTGAATCACTATGGCGCGCGGTAAGGAACAGATTGAAGAAGGCGCGGCGACTCCTGTCGCCGCGAACGTCATCATCCAGCCGATTGTTGCCGAGATGCGGCAGTCATATATCGACTACGCGATGACCGTAATCACCGCGCGCGCCCTGCCGGACGTGCGCGACGGCTTGAAGCCGGTGCATCGTCGCATCCTCTACGCGATGAAGGAGGCGGGGCTCACGCCGAATGTGAAGTTCCGTAAGTCGGCCACCGTGGTGGGCGACGTGCTCGGTAAGTATCATCCGCACGGGGACATCGCCGTCTACGACTCGATGGCAAAAATGGCGCAGGAGTTCTCCTACCGCTATCCGCTCGTGCTCGGTCAGGGCAACTTTGGTTCTATCGACGGTGATTCGCCAGCGGCGATGCGTTACACCGAGGCTAAGATGTCGCGTCTCGCCGATGCACTCCTCTCTGATCTCGAGAAGGAGACGGTCGCGTGGATGCCCAACTACGATGCCACGCGCGAGGAGCCGACGGTGCTCCCGGCCGCACTCCCGAACCTCCTCCTCAACGGGACGCTTGGTATCGCGGTAGGTATGGCGACCAATATTCCGCCGCACAACCTGCGCGAGGTGGTAGACGCCACCGTACATCTTATCGACAATCCGGACGCGACCACCGACGACCTGCTCCAGTTCGTGAAGGGGCCCGACTTCCCGATGGGCGGCATCGCTTTCAATCAGGCGGATATCAAGCACGCATACGGCAGCGGCAAGGGGCCAGTCGTGGTGCGCGGGGAGGCGGAGATTGTTGATGATGGGAAGAAAGATACCAAGATTATCATCACCTCGATTCCATACCGCGTGAACAAGAGCGAGCTTATCGTCCGTATCGCCGAGCTCGTACAGGACAAGAAGCTCGAGGGCATCCGTGACTTGCGCGACGAGTCTGCGGGCGACGCCAACGGCCGGCCGGACGTCCGCATTGTGGTGGAGCTTAAGGGAACGGCGCATCCACAGGCGGTATTGAACGCGCTCTACAAGCACACCGAGCTCGAGAGCACCTTCCACTACAATATGCTCGCGCTGGTGGACGGCGTTCCCGAGATGCTCTCGCTTGCAGGGATGCTCGAGAACTTCGTCAGTCACCGCCAGGAGGTGGTGAAGCGTCGCACCGAGTACGACCTCCGCCAGGCCGAGGCACGCGAGCATATTCTCTTCGGGCTCTGCAAGGCGCTCGACCATATCGACGAGGTTATCGCTATCATCAAAAAGGCGGCTGACGTGCCATCGGCGAGCCTCGCGCTCCAGAAGAAGTTCGGTTTTTCCATACTGCAGGCGGCCGCTATTCTCGAGATGCGTCTCTCCAAGCTCGCCGGTCTCGAACGTAAGAAGCTTGAAGACGAGCTCGCTGAAGTGCAGGCGCTTATCAAGAAGCTGAAGGATATCCTCTCCTCCCCTAAGAAGATTCTCGCGGTGGTGAAGAAGGAACTCCAAGAGCTCGGTGAGAAGTATGGCGATGATCGCCGCACACGAGTGGTCCGTGGCGGCGTGCAGAACATCTCGGTCGAGGACCTCGTCCCCGATGAAGACTCTGTCCTGGTGCTCACCGCGGGCGGCTACGTGAAGCGCACCAATCCGAGCGAGTACAAGAGTCAGAAGCGCGGAGGCGTGGGTGTTGTCGATATCGCGACCAAGGAAGAAGACATAGTGACGCATTTCGTCGTCGCCTCCGCGCACAGCGATCTCCTTTTCTTCACCGATCTCGGCAAGGCGTATCAGCTCAAGATGTACGAGATTCCCGAGGGGCGGCGCGCCACTAAGGGCAAGAGCATTATGAATTTCCTCTCGCTCGCCGGCGAAGAGAAGGTGACCTCGATACTGCCGGTGCCCAAGGGCGCAGCGCTCGAGGCGGCCTCGGTGGCCTTCGTCACCGAACAGGGTGTGGTGAAGCGTGTGGCGGCTAAGAGCTTCGCCGATGTTCGCCGCTCGGGCATCATCGCGATTAATCTTAAGAAAGGCGATAAGCTCGTCTCGGCGAATCACTCGTCAGAAGGCGACACGGTCTCAATCGTTACCGCAAAGGGGCAGTCGATCCGCTTCGACGTCGAGGACGCGCGCGAGATGGGTCGCACCGCCGGCGGCGTGAAGGGGATGACAGTGAAGAAGGGTGATCGTGTTGTCTCGGCGGAGGTGATTCCCGTGCTTGCCGCCAAGGACGCCTCGCTCCTCGTGATTATGAGTAAGGGTTACGGCAAGCGCACCAAGATGAGCGAATATAAGGTGCAGGGCCGTGGCGGCTCGGGGATTAAGACTGCCGAGGTGACCAGCAAGACCGGCGAGATTATCGGCGCCAAGGTGGTCACTGATAGCCAAGAGGGCGAGGAGATAGTTGTTGTCTCTAAGAAGGGGCAGGTAATCCGCACCTCGATCGAGAGCATCTCTCAGCTCTCGCGCGCCACCCAGGGCGTCCGCGTGATGAAGATGCGCGAGGGCGACTCGATTGCCTCGATGGCCGCGTTGTAGAACATCAACATCCCAGCGTATGTCTATAGATATAGAGCTTACGTTGAATCGGTTTGGTTTTGGGAAAATCGCCGACAACAAGTTTCAATTCCTCTGGCTGAGATTTTCCAAATGGAACATATCAGGTAAGCATTCAATTTGTTTTGAAATAAATTGGCGAACCAAGGTATAGGCTCCTAAGTACAAGGTTGAACCTTGTACTAATCGGACTTATAGGTAAGCCATTCTGTGACGAAGGTTTTGAAGTCGGAGCCAGAGGAGAAATATTCGGGCAGAGCTTCTTTAGTAAGAATCATTCCTTCAGCGCGTTTTTTACCTAGATAATCGGGATAACTTGAAGCAGTATATGTCTCGAGGTAGCGCTCGGCGTGTACTTGATTGGCAATACCCGTCTCTTTCCACTTTGGTTCGATAAGTTTTACAGGGTTTAGATGAATGTATGAGATGAGGTAGCGCAGGTATCGATCATCAGCTACGTGAGTCGCTTTAAATCTTCCTTGGAAGAGAGCGCCATTCCGGTCGGAGCGTTTATTGAAATACATCGTGTATCCAGTCGTAATTTTTTGCATAAATTTACTAATCCCACCGTCTTCTAATTCGCGTACTAGTAAGTGGAAATGATTCGGCATGAGGCAATAACAGACGATCTCGACAAGCGGAGCTCCCGCTTTTGGTTTCACTATCTCTAACAAGGTTGAACCTTGTAATTTTAAGTCAGCGGGAATGTCTTGGTTTGCTAGGTAGAGAAGCGTAAGGAACCGGTCGCGGTCTGCTTTAGAAGTGAATATATTCCGCTTTTCTGTGCCGCGATTATACAAGTGATAAAACTCACCGGGAGCGAATGAAAAAGTGCGTGCCATAGCACCCCTTATTATAGCGGTATATTTTTACAAGGTTGAACCTTGTAGACAGATTGCGGGGATGGAGGGAGGAGAGTACTATCGGGGAAGTTTTGGTATTTCATTGTTTTTTCACAAACAAGGGAGATTAGTCATGAGCCGTGCGGAAAAGAAGAGTGAAGAGAAGCGGGTTGTAACCAGCGACGTGATGAAGCTGTTGCGTCGGTTGGTCTACCAAGTCGAATATAGTCCGAATTGCCCGGCGAGATACTTGGTGCGTGTTGTGACACCGGGTACCGGGGGTCTCGACAAACTCCATCCGTCGGAGACCAAGGATACGTTTGCCTACGGCGAAACGGAGGAAGAGGCGGCAGCAAAAGTCCTTCAGACTCTCGAGAGGATAAGGGCTTTTCAGAAAGGAGAAAGGAAGCTCAAGAAGATTCTCCGGATAGCTTGAACTGGAGATGTTGATTGCGCGCGACCCGGAGGGTCGCGCGTGTTATTTTATAAGAGTATGAGCGCGCATTTTAGTTCTCCACACGAGACAGTGCTCCAGCTCGGCTTGCACGAGGGGATGAAGGTCGGCGACTTCGGCGCCGGAAGCGGTCACTATGCGCGTGCAGCGGCAGCAGTGGTGGGGCACAGCGGGAAGGTCTACGCGGTTGACGTGCAGGAAGACATCCTCAAGCACTTGAAGCTGAACACGCACGAGCACCACCAGAGCATCATCAGCACCGTTTGGGGCGATATCGAGAAGCAGGGAGGCTCGCACCTACGCGATCAGTCTCTTGACGCAGTTATCCTCGCTAACACCTTCTTCCAGATCGAGAACAGGTTCGGGCTGTTCGAGGAGATTAAACGTGTTCTCAAACCAGGCGGGAAGCTCCTCGTGGTTGATTGGGCAGGGAGCTACGGCGGGATGGGCCCCACGAGCGAGAAGGTCGTCCCCGAGAGTGATGCTGAAGCGTTTTTTATCAACGGGGGATTCCATAAGACCAAGTCCTTCCGCGCCGGGCCGCATCACTACGGTATACTCTTTACAGCCCCATGAAAGTCTCCCTCTTCCAAGGTATCCTCTACGGCGTATTCATCATCGCGGCACTTATCGGGCTCTTCGTTTTCGCCACGTACACGAGCAAGAACACGGGTAGTAACGCGGTCGGCCCAGTCATAATCTGGGGAACTTTACCGAAGGAAAGCATAACTACCGCTCTGAACACGTTGGGCCAGACACAAGTGGGCCTCAAGGGGGTAAGTTATCAAGAGAAGAGCGCAGCAACCCTCCCGACAGATCTCGCTGCGGCGATAGCCACCGGCGAGGCTCCTGATCTCGTTTTGGCCTCGCAAGAGGAGCTTCATACGCTTGCAAAATTTATTGTGCCAATATCGGCAGCGACGCTCCCCGCGAATACCTTCGAAAGCACATTTGTTGGAGAAGGGAGCGTGCTCGCTGCGCCGGAAGGGGGGTATTACGGCATTCCTTTTCTTATTGACCCGCTTGTTCTCTTCGCCAATCGTTCTATCCTCTCGTCTGATGGTATCGCACGACCCCCTTCAACATGGGAAGCCCTCACCGGTCTTGTGCCGACTGTCGCGCAACTAACACCCGCACGACAGGTCACACGCGGCCTTATAGGGCTCGGTACGTACGACAATGTGCACAACGCACGCGGGATACTCTCTACGATTTTTCTGCAAACGAATGTCCCAATCTCAACACATACTACAGGCGGGGCGCTTACGGCGAATCTCGGCAACGCAGCTGCGTCAGGAGGGCAGTCGCCGGGCCTCGCGGTACTCACTTTTTACACCCAATTCGCTGATCCCTCGAAGGTCTCGTATACCTGGAATGCATCACTTCCAGATTCGCAGCGGATGTTCCTCGCGGGGAATCTCGCTCTTTACCTCGGCTACGCATCTGAAGCGCGTTTTATGACAACGGCGAATCCGAACCTCAACTTCGGCGTTTCCCCCGTACCTCAACCGGCCACCGCTGCGACAAAGAACGCGTACGGCCTCCTCTACTCACTGATGACGCCACGCGGGGCGAAGAATGCATCGGGCGCGCTCCAGGCGGCTACTATCCTCATCAACGCAACGAGCCAAGCGACCGTCGCAGCGGATACCGGACTCGCTCCCGCCACGCTTGCCCAGCTCGCGGTGCGCCCTTCCGACCCAATCGCAGCGGTCGCCTACGCCGAGGCACTCTACGCGCACGGCTGGCTGTCCCCAATGCCCGTGAGCACAGACGCCCTATTCTCGAGTATGATTACGAATGTGATTATCGGTCGCCTTAGTCTCCAAGCCGCACTCGTCGCTACCGAGCAAGCGTTTACTGCGCTCCTCCAACAATAATTATGCGCTTTCGCTCTCTTGCTGCTCTTGCTCTCACCCCCTTATTCGTTCTCGCGCCGATGGCGTTTGTCTACGCAACAGATACAAACACCAACACCAATACAGCCGTTACTCTCATCAACCCGCTCCAAGGGGGAGGGAATCTTGAATCATTTCTTCTTGGCATTCTCGATTTTGTCATCCGCATCGGGGCTATCGTCGTGGTCTTAATGGTGGTGTATGTCGGCTACAAGTTCGTCACGGCGCAAGGGAATGAATCGAAGATAAGCGAGGCGCGCACGATGCTCCTCTGGACAGTCGTCGGCGCGCTCATCCTGCTCGGCGCCAAGGCGATAGCGCTCGCGATACAGGCGACCGCACAGTCGCTCGGGGGCTGATTAGAATATGACCTTCGCCATCTACGTACACGACTTCATCACCCTCCTTAACACGATTGTCGTGCCGGTCATCTTCGCGCTCGCATTCCTCGTGCTTGTCTGGGGCATTGTCAACTACTTCTTTCTCCACCCGGGGGACGAGAAGAAGAGGGAAGAAGGCCGCACGTTCATCCTCTGGGGCTTCCTGGGGATGGTGATGCTCTTCTCGGTCTGGGGCTTCGTCAACTTGCTCTTATCCACGCTCGGCATCGCGCCTTCGGCCTGATGTATTACAATATACTCACTCGCTATGAATATTAACGGTTCACTCACGTTCTCCTTCGGTTCTGGTTGCGCTTCTGGTATCTGCCAGATTGCGACCAACCTCCTCTACCTTATTAATAACGTCCTGGTACCGGTCCTCTTCGCGATTGCCTTTATCGTCTTCCTCTATGGTATCGCTAAGGCCTATATCTTCTCTCACGGAGAGCCAGACGAGGTCGCAGAAGGGCACAAGCTCCTTATGTGGGGCATCATCGGCTTCGTGGTGATGATCTCCATCTGGGGCATCGTGAACGTCGTCGCAAGCACCTTTGGTCTCGGCGGCTTCTATGCACCGACGCCGCCCTCTTCAATCCCTCTGTAGTATTCTGTTTTATGAAAAACACTCTTCGCTTCGTCACGACGCTCACCCTCCTCGCCACACCGTTCCTCGCTTCTGCACAGACGGGCATCAACACCTCTGCCATCTCGGCGTACTCTGTCGGTATTATCAACGTCATCAACTCTCTCCTCGTCCCGCTTCTGATGGCGATCGCGTTCCTCGTTTTTCTCTACGGGGTGTACAAGTACTTCATCCTCGGTGCAGCTGATGAAAAGGATCGGACCGAGGGCCGACAATTCACAATCTGGGGGGTTATCGGTTTTGTCGTCATTCTCTCGCTCTGGGGAATCGTGAACTTAGTTATGGGTACCTTCGGTCTCTCGGCTGGCACCTCCGCGCCGGCCTTCCCGACGATTGGTGCGGGCTCCTACGTGACTGGCGGGAGCTATACTGCCGCACAGACAGCTGCGTTGAACAGTGCATACGCTGCACAACAGGCCGCTTGTACAGGTGCCAGCGCGTCGAGCGCTGCGTGCGGTACTGCCACGAATGCATACAACGCGGCGTTAAATGGTTTGGGCGGAAGCAGTCAGGGCCTCGCGCAACAAGCTTACGACTCTTGTGTTAATAGCGGCAACACAGCTATTGAATGTCTCCCGGCATACACTGCATATGGTGGGACCGGGTCGCCCGTAGGGAGTGACGCAGTCGCTCAGCAGGGTTGGAGTTGCAGCGCCACCCGACCATGTGCGTCTGGTCTCGAGTGTGCACCCGATACTAACTACGGTGGTGATATTTGTCAGGACCCCGCTTCTGTTGGTACCGGTGGTTGTACAGCCTACACTGCTTGTACGGTTGGTGGGCAGGCCGGTACCTGTGATGATACTGGGAGTTGTATGCCGAATAACGGAGTCACGCCGAGCGCATACACAACATGTATGGAAAACACCGGCGTTTCTGAAATCTGTGTTTGCGAAGCGGACTACGGATCATGGGATTTTTCCAATAGTTGTTGTTCTACCGATCCTACGTGCGGGCAATAAGATATCCACACGAGCCGTAAACGTGCATTGACCACGCCCCTAGAAACGTTACAATTAACCTGTTAATCACTTATCTATCTCATGAAAAAAGTAATTGCCCTCGTTACTGCCGCCGCGTTCGCCGCTCCGCTCGTCTCTCTTGCTGCAATTAGCAATGTCTCGGATGTCGGAACCTTCGTTATCACCACTATCAATAACGTTCTCGTCCCAGTCCTCTTCGCGGTCGCCTTTATCGTCTTCCTCTACGGCGCGTTTGAGGTCTTCATCATCGGTGCCCAGAATGAGGAAGTGAAGGAGAAAGGTAAGAACCTGATGCTCTGGGGTCTTATCGGCTTCTTTGTGATGGTCTCTATCTGGGGTCTCGTGAACATCCTCCTCGGCACTGTCGTTTTCGGCAATTCAACTGGTCCTAGCTCCGTGCCAGGCACGGGCACGCACATCGGAAGCTAGTGGATAAATGCCTGCTCTTAACAACTTCCTCGACAAGGTCGTCGTACAGATCGTTAATCCGATTATTCTCCTTCTCGCGGCACTCGCTTTCGTCGTATTCCTTTGGGGAGTGTTCGAGTTCATAGCGCACGCAGGAGACGAGGCGAAGCGCTCAGAAGGGAAGCAGGCTATCCTCTGGGGGCTCGTTGGACTAGTGATTATCTTCGGCGCGTACGGGATTATCAACCTCGCTCTCTCCACCTTTGGCGTTACTCCAATCACAAGATAAGTAGATAAAAAAGAAGAAGGCCGCTCCGGTAAACCGGGGCGGCCTTTTACAAGAACTGCTCACGTCAGAAGGAACGTACTCGTTCATAGGGGACCATGTTTGGCGCTCCTGTTGTATCTTGGAGATACCAGTACAAGGTCGGTCCGTCTTCGCAGGGGCGCGACTGATCGCCAACCACCCCCTCGTGTCCGTCACTGTAGACGCAGTGAACGGTGTAACCGTGACCGTGGAATCTTACGAAGTATCCCACAGGTGCGTTGACGTGCTCGGAATAGCCGTTTGCGGGTAAGACCAATGAGTTCATCGGCCTCTCTTCCCGCGCGCTGCTTGTAGCTTGTGAGTCACCACTCCCTCCACTGAACATCCCGAGAATCGGGAAGACGATGAAGAGCGTAACGACCATAAGTGCCAGCACGGTCTTTAGTGTGTCCGCTAGAGTGGCCGCGCTCTTCGGGATGAAGGATGCTTCCACGTAGACGAAAACAGAGAAGATCAATATCCAGAGCCAGAAGTGCTGTCTCCAAGCGTTGACTGTCGCCAACGATGGTGCGCTCAGGTCCTTACCGACCAGCCAGATGCTAAGGCCGACGATAAAGACAACACCCAGGATTACTGCGGTCACTTTCAGCCAATCAGCGGAAGGTTTTTTCTTTGTTACGACTGCGTAAACAATCCCTCCGACGATGCCGATAGCCACCAGCGTCCCAAGAAACGCTAGGATAATCATAAGCATGATCTACTCCTTTCATTTGTTAATCAAGTGACCTGCGAGTCCGAGTATGTTGTCCGGGATGACAATGGTGTGCCCACCCTTTTCACCAGATTTCTCCAGTGCTTCGAGCTGGCGGATTCTCATCCGTGCATCCTTGTCAGTTCCGGCAATAGGACTATATGCCGTTTCGATGCGATTACGCTCTGCTTCAGCAAGAACTCCTATTGCCTCGGCTTTTCCTCTTGCTTCAGCCAATTCGGCCTGCCCCTTTTGCTCGGCAACATATCTTTGGGTTGTTGCCTTGCTGTATTCCGCTGCTGCGGTACCATCGGCAAAATCAATTGCGTTGGTTTTTGCAGCAACAATCCTGACGCCGTATTCGGTCAAAAGATCGTGATCGAGTCCGCCATGAGGTTGGCCATCGGCAAGCATCTTGATGAGGTCTTCCAAAGTATGAGGTGTTTCGATAATTCCACCAGTCCTACTGTCGATGATTGGAATCGGTGCAGGCTTGTTCGCAATGATTTCCTCGTAACTGAGGACACCAGCGTAACGAATCGTCATCAGACTTATCGCTCCGCCCGCACGTTGGAGCCAGTCCTCACCGAGAAACAGCGCCTTATACGGGTTCACGAGACGAATGGTAACGATGAACGAGAGCTTCAGCGGTACGCCATCTTTCGTCTTCACGTCATTGACAAAGAAGACATAGTTGAAGTCGTTCACGTAAGCGAAGGGCGTTTGACCCCCGTTATCTTCCTTTGTTGCCTTTCTTGCGAACGGAACCAGTTGGTTCGTGCCTTCGTCGATTTTTTCCTCGACCCAAAAGAAGTCGTAGCGATAGATCTTGTAGAACGGCCAGAGGCCGACCCAGTAGATGCCGAACGACTCGCCCCAGTTAAGGGGATTAAGTGCACGTCGGCCCGTTAGTCTTTGGGGTTGATTTGACGGCGACACTTCAACTTCATATTCCGCAAACGCATCGTCTGGTTTTGGTACACCATGCTTCTGGTGACCCTTCCATACGAGTATCATATTGCGGATACTGTTGCCGGCCATGACGAACTCCACGGTACCTTCCTTCGGCGAGGTAAAGAAGACTTTACTTTGCGCCAGCTGGTAAACAAGGAGAGCGAGACCAACAACAGCTGCGATGACGAGACCCAGTGCTACTCCAACCAGAATGTCTGACATGACGTTTCCTCCTAATGTATGAGCAGCAGAAAGAGCTGCACTCTAGAGTGCATAATACACGAAACTAACAGAAAGTCAAGTGCTGGGAAGAGGACTCGAACCTCCATGGGTTGCCCCGCTAGCTCCTAAGGCTAGTGCGTCTACCAATTTCGCCATCCCAGCCTGCTCGTACTATACCAAGTCGATACGATTTTTGTGCGCCTACCAGGGCTCGAACCTGGGACCGTCTCCTTAAGAGGGAGCTGCTCTACCAACTGAGCTATAGGCGCAGACTGACTTTTATAATTTAGCACATTTTATCCTGGTACCAAGGGTGGGACTCGAACCCACACGAAGGTTTTTAGGCCCTCTCAGGATTTTAAGTCCTGTGCGTCTACCATTCCGCCACCTTGGCAATGTCTACATCTTACTCTATTTCAAAACGTGAGGCCCGAGCGGGAATCGAACCCGCGCATCGCGGTTTTGCAGACCGCTGTGTTACCACTTCACCACCGGGCCGTTCCCTGATGATACTACCTGACGGGGGAGTCGGGAAGCGATTCCTCGCCGTTGTCGAGCATAAAGTCTATTCGCGGGAGGCGTAAGCGTGCGTGTGCCTTCAGGTGATCGGAAAAGGCTTCACGCTGGCGCTCGAGAAATGCGAGTGCGCTTCGCGCCTTCTCGATAGGGAAGATACTAACGAAGACCAACATACGTTCGCCGTGTGCCACACTCTGGGCACGGATGACGGTGATGAGCGAGTCCTTGCTCGCTTCGCGAGCGATAAACTGGGCGGCTTCGTGCGCGACGATGAGCGTGGCGCGGTCGCTCTGTCGGCGCGGCGAGCGTGATCGGTTGTCGGGGTTCATAATTGGGTGACGACGAAAGAGACGAGTTCGTCGCCGTAGGCTGCGTCGGCGCGGCACTCCACCTCGGTGCCGAAGTCGCCCTCGGTGTGGATCTCCTGCACATCGCTGCGCGCTTGCTGGAGATTACTGATGCTCCCGCGGGCGATCTCGCTATGCTCGCCGCCGATTTTCCGTAGGAGCTTCACACGGCTGCCCACAGCGAGCGAGCCCGAGATATATCGCGCCCCCAATACCTGCTTCTTAGCACTTGAAGAAAAGACTTTAAGGATCAGAGCGCGGCCGAGCTCCTTTTCAGAGGCGACTGCGGGGATGCTTGCGTCGAGAAGCTCCTGCACCTTCTGCGAGAGCTCGTAGATGATTGAAAAAGTGAAGAGGGGAACATTGTCGCGCTCCGCGAGCTCGCTCGCGATGGCGTCGGTAGAGACGTTGAAGGCGATAATCGTTCCGCCGCTCGCGTGGGCCGTCTTGATATCGTTCTCGGAAACGGTTCCCACGCCAGAAGAGATAATCCGCACGATCCCGCGCTCGTGGGCAATCTTTTTCAACTCGTGAGCGATCGCGTCAATAGAGCCGGCGACGTCAGCCTTCACGATAAGCGGGAACTCGGTTATGCCCTCTACTGTGGCGATACGTTCAGGCATCGCAGCGAGCTCCTTCTTATTTTCCTCAACTGCCGCCTCAGCCTCCTTCTTTGTCTTCACCACGGTAAAGAGAGATCCGGCGGTGGGTAGCTTGCTGAATCCGGAGATACGCACCGGCGCAGAGGGCCCCGCGCTCTCGACACGCGTGCCGAGGAAGTCTTCGATGAAGCGTATCGGCGCATAGGCCTCGCCGGCGACGACGAAGCCGTCCTTAGTGAGTGTGCCGTCCTTAATCACGAGCGTGGCGGAGGCGCCGCGCTTGGGGTCTTGGGTCGACTCGAGGACGAAGCCGGTCGCAACAACCTCGGGGTCGCCTGAGAGCTCGAGGAGGTCGGCAGAGAGAAGGACGAGATCGAGGAGCTCGTCGATACCCTCACCCGTCTTCGACGAGACGAGAGAGTACGCGGTATCGCCGCCGAGACCTTCGAGAAGCACCTCGTGTTCGAGGAGCGAGTGCTTCGCGCGTTCGATATCGGCATTGTTCTTGTCGATCTTCGTAATCGCGACGATAAAAGGGATAGCCGCCTCACGTATCGCGGCGAGCGCGTCGAGCGTCTGCGGCATCACGCCTTCGTCGGCCGCGACGACGAGGATGCTGATATCTGCGGCGGCCGCACCGCGCGCACGGATGGTCTTAAAGGCTTCGTGCCCGGGCGTATCGAGGAAGGTGACCGGGCGTCCGTTATGCAGGGCGATATAGGCGGCGACGTGCTGAGTGATACCACCCGCCTCGCCGGCCACGACATTTGCCTTCCGGATGTAATCCAGAAGAGAGGACTTGCCGTGGTCTATATGACCCATCACCGCGATGACAGGCGGTCGTTGTTCCCGCGCCATAGTGCCCCTATTTCATCACAAAAATGACTAAGTTGCAATCAGGGCGGTTCGTGTAGAATGAACGTATGTGGTGGCAGAAGAGACTCAATCTTGATCAAGCCGCTGGCGTGGCCGGGAACCCATCATCGCCGCACGAGGAGGGCCGTCAGGCGAAGGCGGTACTCGAAGACGCACGGACGACTATCGCGCGGCTGGTTGAGGCACAGGCCGATGATGTCATCTTCACGAGCGGGGCGACTGAGGCCAACGCGCTTGCTATCCTCGGTCTCGCTCGGCCCGGAGCTCATCTGCTCTACTTGCCGAGTGCACACGCGTCTATCGTGGAGAATATGAAGATGGCCGAAGAACGTGGAGCGGTAGTGGAAGCGCTCCCGATTAAGGATGGAGCGGTAGATACAGAAGCGCTCGCAAGGCTGCTCCGACCCGAGACAGTTCTCATCTCGATGGATGCGGTATGCGGTGAGACGGGAGTCATCTGGAATACGCGCGAGGTGGCTGCAACACTTCGGGGCACGCGCAGCGGGGAAAGTAATTTCTCGCTCGCTCGAGGCAGGGCAGCCACTCGCGAAGAAATCACTTTCCCCGCTGCGCTGCTGCACGTGGATGCGAGTCAGGCGCCGCTTACGGAGAAGATAACTCGTGCACACTTTGGCGCCGATCTGCTCACGTTCGACGGCGCGAAGGTCGGCGCACTTCGCGGCATTGGCGTGCTCATCGCACATCGCACTATTCCGCTTGCACCACTCTATCGTGGCGGCGGTCAAGAACGAGGATTGCGTCCTGGGAGCGAGACGCCCGAGCTCGCAAGAGCATTTGCGGAGGCGCTTAGCGCCGCTGCGCGAAGCCACGAAGTGTTTTATACGACTGCTAAACAAGAGCGAGAGAGGCTCGTAGAGCGCGTCACGCGGGATATCCCAGACGTATATATAAATAAGGGTCACAGACAAACGCCGAATATTCTTAGTCTCTCGCTCCCAGGACGCGACACTGATTATCTCGTGGCACTCCTCGATGAGGCGGGAATTGCCGTCTCCTCGCGAAGCGCGTGCGAGACTGATTCAGAGGAGGGCTCGCACGCAGTTTTCATTCTCACCGGCGACAAGGAGAGAGCGCACACGACGTTGCGCGTCTCCTGGGGACCGTCCACACGGGCGGGTGATTTGACGCGTTTTGCAGGTGAGCTCGTGCGGGCAGTCGCTTTTGTTGACAGCGGCGCGAGAGGGTAGCATTATAGTGATATGAACATAGAGGAACTCTCCAAATCGCAGCTTATCCTCCTCACGATTCTTGTGAACTTCGTGACTTCGGTCGCGACCGGGATTCTTACCGTGTCGCTTCTTGATCACGCACCCGCTTTCGTCACGCAGACGGTGAACCGTGTTGTCGAGCACACGATTGAAACGGTGGCCGCAGCCGCGCCAGCGATAATCGTCCAGGCGCCGGCGCCGTCAAACCAGGATCTCGTTACGGCCGCTATCGGCGCGGCAGCATCACGCACGGTGGCGCTCTACGCCGCTGAGACGGGTACCTCGACTCCTGCAATAAGTGTCGGGACGTACCTCCCCAAGGCGCGCGCGATTGTGACAGCAGCACAGGACGCTCTGCCGAAAGAAGTGCTTGTTAAGTTCCCGAACGGCTCCTACGTCGCAGCGTCGCTCGCACACCAAGGGAAGGGGATTATGATCTATGGGTTTGCTGATGGAGCAGCGTTGCCTAAGACGACCTCCTCTCCTGTCTTGGTCGCCACAAGCGACTTGAAACTCGGCGAGACAGCGCTCGCGCTCTCTGCCGAGGGTGCTGCCGCTACCGGCATCGTCGCACGTGTGGGCGACAAGGGTGTTCAGACCACACTGCCGAATATCGGTGTCGGGAGCGCTGCAGTCGATCTCGCAGGCAACCTTATCGGTATCAGCGCTGGAGAGACAGCCGGGTTGCTCATCCCTACAGAGAGGATTACTGCGCTCCTCATCGCCACCTCGACTGCCGCTGCCGCGTCAGTCGCAAAATAATCATCATTATTCGCTATGCCCCCCTTTAGTAATCTGACTACCAAAGCTAAAGAAGCAGTGCGTCGCGCACACGAGCTCGCGATAGAGCGCGGGCAGAACCACGTCTCGCCACTCCACCTCCTCGCCGCACTCGTGCTCCAGGAGGAGTCGCTCGTCTTCTCAATGCTCGATCGGATGGAGGTCGACACTATTATGCTCGCTGATGCGGTACTCGAGCATCTCGAAGCGCCCGAGAGTGCGTCGGTACTCTCACCCTCGTACCAGATATACCTCACGCCTGACCTCGCGCAGGCACTCGAGGCGTCAGGCAAGATTGCAGCGAGGATGAACGATTCTTTCGTCGGCACCGAGCACCTCTTCCTCGCGGTTATCGAGCATCCGGGTCCGGCCACTGACATCCTTGCACGCTTCTCTATCGGGCGTGATGCAGCGCTTGCTATCCTCAAAGAGCTCAAGAGCTCTAAGGACGGGCAGGGCGCCGAGCCCAAGCGTTTTCGTGCACTCGCCAAGTACGCGCGCAACTTGACCAAGCTTGCCGCTGAGAACAAGCTTGATCCGGTCATCGGTCGCGACACGGAGATTAATCGAGTGATCCAGATTCTCGCGCGCCGCACCAAGAACAACCCCATCCTCATCGGCGAAGCAGGCGTCGGCAAGACAGCTATAGCCGAGGGGCTCGCCGCGCGTATGGCGCAGAACGATGTTCCCGAATCGCTGAAAGGGAAAGAGCTCCTCTCGCTTGATCTCGGACTCTTAATCGCCGGGACCAAGTACCGCGGCGAGTTTGAGGAGCGAATGAAAAACGTGATGAAGGAGGTCGAACGTGCAGAAGGGAAGGTAATACTCTTCGTCGACGAACTCCACACGCTCGTGGGTGCGGGGAGCGCCGAGGGCTCGCTCGACGCCTCCAATATGCTCAAACCGGCGCTTAGCCGTGGTGAAATACGCGTCATCGGAGCCACGACGATAAAGGAATATCAGAAATATATCGAGAAGGACGCCGCGCTCACGCGTCGGTTCCAGTCAGTTTTTGTAAATGAGCCTTCTATCGAAGACGGTATCGCCATCTTGCGCGGACTCCGCGATAAATATGAGCTTTTCCACGGCGTGCGGGTTACTGACGGCGCGATTGTCGCCGCAGTGGAGCTCTCATCACGCTATATCAGCGATCGGTTCCTCCCCGACAAGGCGATTGATCTTATCGACGAAGCGGCTTCGGGATTGCGCATCGCACTCGAGAACAAACCACCGCTTCTTGAAGAGACAGATCGGAAGATTCGCCGCCTCGAGATAGAGCGGCAGGCGCTCCAGAAGGATCTCGAGGGCGAGCACGCCAAAGAGATTAAGGAGCGCATCAAGATTATCGACAAAGAAGTCGCCGATCTGAAGGAGAAGACCAGCGAGCTCGAACTCAAGTGGAAGAATGAGAAGGAAGTCCTGGTGGATATTCGCTCGGCCAAGACCGAGCTTGAAGCGCTTAAGATACAGGCGGACAATGCCGAGGCCGCCGCTGACCTTGGCACTGTCGCCGAGATTCGCTACGGCAAGATCCCGCACATCCAAAAGGACTTGGAGACCAAGCTGAAGCGTCTGAAGACGCTCCAGAAGTCGCGGCGGGTGTTAAATGAAGAAGTTACCGAGCAGGATATCGCCGGTGTTGTGAGTCGGTGGACCGGTATCCCCGTGGCGCGTATGCTCGAGGAGGAAGCCGCGAAGCTTAGTCGTATGGAAGAGGCTCTCAAGGGAAGCATCATCGGTCAAGACGTTGCGGTAAAACTGGTTACTGACGCAGTGAAGCGTTCGCGCGTGGGCATCAGTGATCCTAATCGCCCTATCGGTTCATTCCTCTTCCTGGGGCCCACCGGCGTGGGGAAGACCGAACTTTCTAAGAAGCTCGCAGAATTTATGTTTAATGATCCCGATGCGCTCGTGCGGGTAGATATGAGCGAATTTATGGAGAAGCACTCGGTCGCTAAGCTTATCGGCGCGCCACCGGGCTATGTGGGCTATGAGGAGTCAGGCACTCTGACCGAGCGCATCCGTCATCGTCCGTACGCGGTGGTGCTCTTCGACGAAATAGAGAAGGCGCATCCGGAAGTATTTAATATCCTCCTGCAAGTACTCGACTCGGGACATCTGACCGACGGCAAGGGTCGCAAGGTCAACTTTAAGAACACGATTATCGTACTCACGAGTAATATCGGTGGTGAGTTCATCGACAAACTCGCGCATATCGGCTTCGGCACTGCTGACGCCACCGACGCTTCTCGCTACGAAGAGACCAAGGAGAAGGTGATGGACGCGCTTAAGGAGCACTTCCGCCCCGAGTTCCTCAATCGTCTCGACGATATCATCATCTTCGACGTACTCGCGAAGGAGGCACTCGCTAAGATTGTCGACACTCAAGTCGCCGAAGTGATGAAGCGGCTCTCGGGTAAGCGCATCGCACTCACACTCCTAAGCGAGGTGCACACCTGGCTTGCCGATAAGGGCTACAACCCGCAGTATGGCGCTCGGCCGCTCCGGCGCACGATACAGGACAAGATACTGACCCCAATCGCCTCGCTGATGGTTGCACAGGGCGTGATGGAGGGCGGTACGATTACTGTCTCGATAAAGGGCGGCGAGCCGCATTTCGAGGTGAGTAAGAAACGTACGCCATCTGCCTCGCGCGCTAGGGCAGCGGTTGCTTAAGAGCGGTGTATCTGGTAGATTTCTTCTATGTCACAAGACCGCCTGCTTAAGCTCAAGTCGACCAAGTCCAGTCACGTTATTTGGTCGCGCAAGAATAAGAAAACCGTCGAACGCAAGATCGAGGTCGTGAAGTTCGACCCGACACTCAAAAAGCGCGTCCTCTTCAAGGAAACGAAGAAATAAAATAAGTAAAACCGCCCCTTCGGGGCGGTTTTACTTTTATGTTAAGAGACTGCTTCTATCTGTCGCTTAAGCTTCTCGTTGAGTCTGACAAAATCCTCCAGACTGATTTTCGGATGCGCCCATCCTTCTACTGTTATACCGTCATCGCTCCGTCTCGGGATGATATGAAAGTGCGTATGCATAATATATTGCCCGGCATCGAATCCGTTGTTGAGGAGAATATTATAGCCGCCATGATCGACGTTTAGAGCGCGCCCTATCTTCTTGATGGAAGCGAGAATGTTGCTCAGGATCTCATCGGGGATCTCGGAGAGGTCGAAGTAGCGTTTCTTCGGGATTACGAGGACGTGCCCATCTTCGTTGAACGGAATATCGATAGACATAAACGCGATAGAATGAGGCGTCTCGTCTAGCGTGATAAAAGGATACCCGTTGTGCCGGTGAGCAACTTTTCCGTCAATGAAATCCTTAAATAGGTAGAAGCGTTCAGAGGCCGATTCGAACAAGGCGGGGATCTTGTCGTGGATACTTCTCACGGTGTGCGCAATCTTTTCCTCTACACCCTGCCGATTATGAGCGTAGTCCGACACCTCATCTTCAATATCCCAGATAGACGTCTTCTCTCCTGTCGCGAGCTCGTTGAAGAGAAAGGCGTAGTTGTAGCCGAATTCGGACTTCATATACGCGATATGATTCTCTGCCATACCGACGATGACGTCGTATTCGGTAAGCATTTCGCGAGTGAGACGTTGCTGCTCGTGACGGGTGCCATCCATACCGAGCTCCTGAAGTGTCTCAAGCGTCTTTGGGTCGGTCGGCTGTGGCGCAGCGACGATACCCGCAGAGGCGACGCGCCACCCCTCGATAGCGTTGGCGGCGAGGTATTGCTTGAAACTCTGTTCTGCGGCAAGGCTGCGGAAGATATTTCCCGTGCACACGAACAAAATACTTTTCTGCGGTTCCATACGTCAATTGTATGGGTACGGTGGTGTTATAACAAGCTGCGGGCCCACCAGGAATCGGACCTGGGCTGTCGGTTTTGGAGACCGATGTACTACCATTATACGATGGACCCTGCGCACACAGATGAACGATACCAGAGGAAGGGCAGTGGGGAAAGCTGTTCCAGACGCACAGAAGGGCGGTATGATATGAAGTATGCGTTCTCGCGCCCCTCTTCTCGCACTCTTCCTGGTGACAGGCTCGCTTCTGCTCCCTGTCGTGGCACACGCGATGATACCGTTTTTCGGGCCTATCATTCCACAACAAGGGAATTATGCTTCATGTCCAGCGGGCTGGGGGATGCTTATTCAGGTCTTCAATAACGTCATTGAGTTTCTTATTACGCTCGGTATCGTCTTTGTCGCACCGCTCTCAGTCGCGTATGCTGGCTTCCTTTTCGTGGTGAATCCGGTGAACTCTGGTGGGATAGATAAAGCGAAGAGTGTCCTTACCAATACCATCGTCGGCATCGTCATCGCGCTCGCGGGTTGGATGATTGTCGACGCAATGATGGTGGTGCTTTATAACGGCTCGCTAGGGTCCTGGTCGAGCCTCATCACCTCGGGCGGGCAGAATTTCTGTCTGCCGCAGACGGGAGCACCGTATACGTCGGGTGCAGTCGTACCTGCAGGTGTTACGGTGGCCTGCTCTGTACCGGCGCTCACACCGCTTACGGATTCGGCTGCGCTCCAGATGGAAGACGGACAAACAGTGGTGTGGACCGGCGCGGATCCTCGATTACGACCATGTGCAACAAAATTCATCACCCAACCTGGGATTGGCGGTACGGTTACTTCTGCATATAGACCGCAGACATATCAGACACATTTATTTGAGATACGAGATCGGTGGTGCACGCAAGGTCTTCAATATAATACGAGTACTGCGTGCAGCGCTCTCAAGAACAGTGTCTCCGCAGAGTTAACAAGACATGCTTTGAGTTGCAGTAGGCCAGTAGCAACGAATTCAAATCACACAGCAGGGAAGGCGATAGATGTTACTGGGTTCGACCAATCTTCTTCAGATGCGCAAGCGAAAGCAACAGCTTCGTGTTTGACTTGGTATGGCCCGGGAGATCCTGTTCACTACACCCTTAAAGACTCTTGTACCTGTAATTAGGACGCCGAGTGGCCAAGCTTGCGGAGCCAGGCTTTCTGGCGGCGGGCATACTGCCAAAGCTTCGCCGATAGAACCGGCAATAATTTTTCTTGGATACGCGCCGTGTCCTCCGTAGCTTCAGCGGAGGAGGACACGTACTCGCCGACTATTCTATATTCGAGCCCAAGCTCGTTAAGGCGCGTATCGCCGACACGGGTACGCACCTGGCGCACCTCCTCGATGAGGTCACGCTTAAAGGCGGTGGCGAGACGTGTGTTAATTCTCTCTCGCAGCTCTTCACGCGACGGGTCAATCACTATCCACTCGACCTCCCACGAGGGGCACCCTCGTGCAGCACGAGGGTGCCCCTCGTGTCGGAGTGGAACGTGCCCAAGGGAGGCGATAATCTCGAGCGCGCGGATAAGTCGGCGACGGTTCTGCGGGTCCAGCTCTGCGGCACGGCGCGCGTCCGCTTGGCGGACGCGCGCATACAGCTCCTCGGTCGAGAGCTGCTCGAGCTCTTCACGCAGCTGCGGATTGGCGTCGACACCGATTGGGAGGCCGTTAAGAAGCGCATCGAAGTAGAAGTGCGTCCCGCCGACAAGTATCGGCAGGTTCCCACGCGCTGTGATTTCTTCAATCAAGCGTATTGCATCGGTGACAAAGTCGCCGGCAGAATAATTCTCCTCGGGATTGCGGATATCTATTAGATGGTGCGGCACGCCGCGCATTTCGGTAGCCGATATCTTCTCGGTCCCGATATCGAGCCCGCGATAGACCTGACGTGAGTCGATAGAAATAACCTCACCATCACGCGCGAGCGCTTCTTCGACAGCTCGACTTGACTTGCCTGAGGCGGTCGGCCCTGCGATGCACAAGATTTTCAACATTTGATATACTCTATCCTATAACCTATCAACGACAACTATGAAAGAAATGAAGAGTAATTACTGTGAGAACTGCGGCGAATTCCACGATCCGGTGCGTGACTATACCTCCCAGGTGAAGGTGGGCGAGACGGTACCCGATTTTGAGTTCGAGGCGTATCACGAGAAAAAGGTTAAGACGATGAGCCTCTCCAAGCTTCGCGGAAAGTGGGTGGTACTCGTGTTCTACCCAGCCGACTTTACTTTCGTCTGCCCGACCGAGCTCGAGGAGCTCGCGAAGCTCTACCCGAAGTTCCAAAGCCTGAACGCCGAGATTATCTCGGTCTCGACCGATACCGTCTTCACCCATAAGGCGTGGCACGATACCTCGGCAGGCATCAGGGAGATTGCCTATCCGATGGCTGCTGATCCCTCTGGGAAGCTCTCGTATGCTTTTGGTGTCCTTGTCGAGGGTGGGGAAGCGGCACTCACGAGTGATGAAGGACTCGCGCTGCGTGGCACCTTCATTATCGATCCCTCCGGCACGCTCCGGTCGATGGAGATTAATGACAACTCTATTGGTCGTAAGGGCGCCGAGACGCTGCGCAAGCTCCAGGCGGCGCAGTTCGTCGATACGCACAAGGGGCAGGTCTGTCCCGCCTCGTGGGAACCGGGTTCTGATACGCTCGAACCAGGACTCGACCTCGTGGGCAAAATCTAATAGAGTACGAGTAGGCCGGGATGGCGGAATGGTAGACGCGATGGATTCAAAACCCATTGTCGCAAGACGTGAGAGTTCGAGTCTCTCTCCCGGCACTACTGCGTTAAAACTGCGTAGTGCATAGCACTACAAGCGTGTTAAGATATTTCGTATGAATGACGAGGCGCGTTACGTACCGACCAAATATGATTCGGTCTTCTGGATCGATGTTGATCGCATCGTGCCCAACCCCTATCAGCCGCGTAAGGAGTTCAGCGAGGAGGGTCTCAAGTCGCTCGCTGAGAGCATCCGCCAGTACGGCGTACTCCAGCCGCTCGTGGTGAGCCGCTCTGAAGTTGAGAAGTTAGACGGTGGTCTCGAGAGTGTGTACGAGCTCATTGCGGGTGAGCGCCGCTTGCGCGCGAGCAGGCTCGCGGGCTTGAAGCAGATCCCAGTGGTGATTCGTCAGGGTGAGAGCAACTTGACCAAGCTTGAGCTTGCTATCATTGAGAATCTCCAGCGGGAAGACCTCAACGCAATCGACCGTGCAAAGGCGCTCCAGAAGCTCATCGACGAGTTTGGCATCTCACATGCCGAGACGGCCGCAAAGGTCGGCAAAAGCCGCGAGTGGGTCTCCAACTCGCTTCGCCTGCTCTCGCTCCCGGAGCATATGCAGACCGCTATTATGCAGAGGGAGATTAACGAGGGCCACGCGCGCCCGCTTATGGCACTTAATAATCGACCAGAGGAGCGCGAGACGCTCTTCCGAGAGATCATCCTCAAGAAGCTGCCGGTGCGCGCCGCCGAGCGTATCGCGCGCTCTATCGCGCAGGAACGCGTCCGCTCCTATCATCGGAAGACGCCTGAATTCGTCGAGCTCGAGAAGACGCTCACCGAGAGTCTTGGTACGCGCGTTATTATCGAGCCGAACGCCGAGGGCGGGCGTCTCCTTATCGATTTCTTCTCCCCTGAAGATTTGCAACAGTTGGTCGTCGCACTCGCTGCTGAACAAAAAATAATCGAGACAATCGCAGAAGAATCTCTGCCCATTTTTCCGAACACAACACTGGTTACAGATGATCCGATTATCCCCGCTGCGCCAGATGAGACTCCAGAAGAGGATCTCTACTCGGTGAGTAATTTCACACTCTAGTGCGAATACATTAGTGTCCGGGACTACGCTTTCGCGTATGCGAGTGTCGGCGTCGAGAGGGCTTTGGCGCTTCGGTCATACCAAGGGCGTTGCGGATATGTCGGCGCGCTATAGCGGTGCGCGCGGTCTCGAGCCACTTTGCCGAGGGGTGAGCTGAATCGCGACGTATAATCTCGACAATATCGCCATTGCCAAGCGGTGTCTCAAAGGAGACGAGCTTGCCGTTTACTTTGGCGCCCTGGATATGATCGCCGAGGTCGCTGTGTATCGCGTAGGCGAAATCGATCGGTGTTGACTCGGCAGGAAGGTCTATTACGTCACCCTTCGGGGTAAAGACGAAGACGCGATGCGAGAAGAAGTCCTCCTTCAGTCCCGCGACGAACTCTTCAGAGCCGGCGATGTCTGCGTGCGCCTCGGCGAGTTCGGCGAGCCACGACGGAACTGAAGCAACACTCTTCACCCCGTTTTCCTTCTTTGTAATCTTCATAAGCGAAGGAATGAGCGAGCGTATCCAAGAGAATGAGAGAGCAGAGAAGCGGCTCTTCTGGGTCTCTTTGTCGAGCTTCACGACGCCTTTTCCGAGCTGTTTGTAGGACATATGTGATGCGATGCCGAATTGCGCGTTCCGATGCATCTCTTCGGAACGAATCTGAATCTCAACGATTCCCGCTTCGGGAGTGACGACCGTCGTGTGGATAGACTGATAACCGTTTGGTTTCGGGAAAGCGATATAGTCCTTAAACTTTCCTGGGAGTGGTTTATAGAGCGCGTGAGTAACGCCGAGCGCTGCGTAACAATCCTCGACCGTGGGTACGATGACTCGCAATGCGGCGATATCGTGAATAAGATTAATATCGTCGCGCTTCCGCTTCAGCTTCTGATGGAGACTCCAAAGCCCTTTCATACGAATCTTCGTACGGAAATGCTGGACACCCTTCTTTGCCAACTCTTTCTTTAATTCCTTCTGCATCTTGGCGAGACCCTCCTCACTCTCTTGTTCCTTTGTCTTGAGCATCTCGGCGGTGTGTCGCGCCGCGTCGGGGTCGACATATGGGAAGGCAAGATCCTCGAGAATACTCTTCATCTTCCCCATACCGAGACGATCAGCGATGGGGGCGTAGATCTCAAGCGTCTCGAGTGCGATGCGTCGCCGCTTATGTTCGGGCACGTGTTCGAGCGTCTCCATATTGTGTTTACGATCAGCGAGCTTCACGATAAGTACGCGGATGTCGCTCGCGGTAGCCACCAAGAGGCGGCGAAGGCTCTCAGCGTGCCGCTCGGCGCCGTGATATTTATGCGTACCGAGTTTGGTGACCCCATCGACGATAAAGAGAAGTTCAGCCCCAAATTCCTTCTCCATCTCCTCGCGCGAGACACGCCCGTCTTCTACGGCGTCGTGCAGGAGGCCCGCGGCGATAGTGACAGCGTCCATCCCGTATTCGGCGAGCCCTTTAGCAGTAGCGGCTGCGTGGATAAAATAGGGTTCGCCCGAGTAACGAGTCTGTCCCTCGTGTGCCTTTTTGGAATATTCGTAAGCCTTCTCGACATAGGCGATATCCCCAGAGGAGGCTCCTCTCATTTCGCCGATAATCTCCTTGACGGTGGTCATAAAGTTCCACTATACACCTGCCGCACGATTTTTTCTTGGAGATTTATTTCAAATATTCAGCTGCTTCTGGGGGAGTGAGCGCGTCGGGAGCGACGGAATCAGGGAGATAAATACGACGGAGACCTTTCTTGAGGAAGTAACCCTGCTTCGACTTGTAGAGTGAGATGACCTTGCCGGTCTTCGGGTGCTTGCCAATCTCTCGTACAATCTCAACACCCTTCGGCGGCTTCTTCGGCTCAGCGAGGAGCGTGAGTGCTTGGTCGAGGGTGATAGTGTAGGGTTCGCCGACCGCGGCCTTGAGCGAGCGGAACTCACCGTCGCTGCCGACATACGGACCGAATCGTCCGGTTGAGGCGAAGACGGGTTTGCCGGTACTCGGGTGCATCCCCAGCTCGCGCGGGAGCGAGAGATAGCGCACTGCATCGGCGAGTGTAACACCCGCAAGATCGGTGCCGGCAGGGATGCTCGCGCGCTTGGCGGCCGTTTTGGGGCGACCCTTACCACGTTTGGCCGGCGTTTTCTTCTTCGATTCTTTTTCATCCGAATCAAGGTTCGACCTTGAGGATTCGGATTTAAGGTCGAACCTTGATTCGGGTTCTGGGAGAGCCATTTCAACATACGGGCCGAATCTTCCGGTCTTTATATAAATAGGTGCGCCAGTTTCTGGGTGCACACCGATCGGCTCATCACCCTTAAGCTCGAGTCCTTCTTCGGTGCGGGCGCCCAGGCATTCGGGATACTTCTTACAGCTCATAAAGACACCGCCACGACCGAGCTTAAACTCCATCGGGCTGCCGCACAGCGGGCAGGGGAATTCGCTTGGCACATCGCCGAGCGATGTGGCCTTAGGCAATTTATCCTTAGCACGCACCGCCTTCTCAAAGGGGCCATAAAATTCCTGCAGTGTTTGTGTGTAGCCACGCTCGCCGCGTGCTATCTCATCGAGCTCGTTCTCCATCTCGGCGGTGAAGGTGTCGCTCACGTACTGCGGGAAGTGTTCCTCGAGCCAGCCCGAGACGACCATACCGGTGGCAGTGGGCTTCAGTGCGCGGCCGAGCTTTTCTACATAGCCGCGATCCTGAATCGTCTTCATAATAGACGCGTAGGTCGAAGGGCGGCCGATACCACGTTTCTCCAGCTCCTTGATAAGCCCTGCTTCGGTGTAGCGATTTGGCGGCTCGGTCTGCTTCTCCTCTGCTGCGAGTGAGATGAGCGAGAGGGAGTCGCCGACAACGAGCTTTGGGAGCTCGACATCCTCACCGCGTGCAGCGGTGTCGAGCGCAAGCCAGCCAGGAAAGAGAGTGCGCGAACCGTTCGCGGTGAAGAACGGAATATCTGCCTTGTCGGCCTTCGCACTCACCGACGTGCGCATCACCTTGGCAGCGGCCATCTGCGAGGCGAGCGCACGAGTGCGAATAAGCGCGTAGAGCTCCACCTCGTCGGATGTCGCGCCCGCGCGCTCGTGAGAAGGGTCGGTGGGGCGGACAGCTTCGTGCGCTTCCTGCGCATTCTTACTTGTCGTTTTATAGACGCGCACCTGCACATAGTCCTTGCCGAATTGTTTCTCGACAACGCTCGCCATCTTCGCGACAGCCTCTGCACCAAGATTTACCGAGTCGGTACGCATATAGGTGATATGACCGGCCTCGTAGAGCTTCTGCGCAGCACGCATCGTGCGTGAGGGGGCGAAGCCGAGCCGGGTCGACGCAGTCTGTTGGAGGGTCGAGGTGGTGAAGGGCGGTCGCGGGTTACGCTCTTCGGCGCGCTCGTTTATATCGGCTACGCTCCATGCGGCGCTTCGACCCGTGTTTACGATTCGATCGGCCTCCTCGCGCGTCTTAGGCTCTTCGGTACAGGTCGTCGCGAGGTCGCCGGTCTTGGAGCGGAAGAGCGCGCTCAATACGAAATAGGTTACCGGGATGAATGCTTTAATCTCGCGCTCGCGCTCAGCGAGGATGCGGAGCGCGGGGCTCTGTACGCGGCCGGCCGAGAGACCGTAGCGGACCTTCTTCCAGATGAGACCGGAGAGGTCGTAGCCGACGATGCGATCGAGTACGCGCCGTGCCTCTTGCGCCTCGCGCAAGTGTTCATCGATAGTGCGCGGGTGGGCAAGCGCCTCTTCGATAGCAGCCTTGGTTATTTCGTGGAAGGCGACGCGCTTAGGCTTCTTCAGCTTGGCGACCTCCTTAATGTGCCAGGCGATAGCCTCGCCTTCGCGATCGGGGTCGGTCGCGAGATAGATCTCGTCGGCCTTGGCGGCGGCATGCTGGATCTTCTCGATTATCTCACGCTTCTCGGCGGGGATTACGTAGCGTGGGATAAAGCCGCCCTCAATATCTACCGCGTCTTTATTCGTTTTGGGGAGGTCGCGCACGTGGCCCACCGAGGCGAGGACCGTATAGCCCTTGCCTAAATAATTGCCAATGGTACGCGCCTTGGTGGGCGACTCGACGATAAGTAAGCGGTTACTCATTCACTCACTCATAACGCGCATACCTATATATGGTCAAGAGGAGCTATAAGATTTCGACAGAAATAGGATGATGGTCAGAGCCGTGGCGGTCGTTGAGGACAAGGGCGTTTTGTATTGAGAAAGAGTTGGAGACGAGGATGTGGTCGAGCTGACTCCGCGAGAAGGGATGGGTCGTTACTCCGCGAAGCGGATTCATCAGCTCGTGTTCGACAAAATGCTTCTCGAGACGCGTTCGCTCGCGCGTAAAGCGTAGCGCATCGCCTATCTTTCCGCCGACGAGCCAATTCAATATCGACACTTTCGGAGATTCCATCACGTTGAAGTCACCGCAGACAATCGTCGGTAGTGTCGGGTCGCGCTCGGCCATTGTTTGTTCGAACTCGCGGATGCGCCAGTCTACTCGGGTGATGGCGGTGTGTAAATTGAACACGCGCACCAGTCTCTCGCCGACCATACTATCTACATAAAGCGCGCTGCGGTTCTGAATCTTTGACCAGAACCACGGTCGCATACTACGCACGAACAGGTGGGTGCGCCACGGTAAGAGCGGCCAATAATTAGGAAATGGGATGACGCTTTGATTCTTGATAGCATTGCGAGAGAGAATGACAAGATGATTGCGCTTCACTTCACCGAGCAATCGTTCGACGTCAATCGTCTCTGCCAGATGGAAGGGGAGCGTGCGTAAGCGTGCAAGGAACTCAACCGGCACTTCTTGGAGACAGAAAATATCGAAGTCTGACTTCGATACAAAGGTAAAGGCCTCATCGAGGCGCTTATTGCGGTACAGCATATTCCAGGAATAGATTTTCATATTACTTGTGATGAACACAGTCGAACTAAATACGACGCCACGCACCAAACTCTTCTTTAATGAGTCCGCGTAGCTCAAGCGCGACAAGTGCGGTCAAGGCTTCGCCCACGGGCAGCTTCGTGCTGCGCAAGAGTTCATCGCGTGGCTGGGGCTCGGCGAGCATATTCCAGATAACTAGCTCGGCTTCTTCGAGGTCGCGCGGTGCCTCGCCTCGCGCGGCTCCCTCGCGCGGCGGTATCTTAAGCGCCTCGAGGATGTGGAGCGGTTCGGTGACGAGCGTCGCGCCGAGCCGGAGGAAGAGATGTCCGCCGAAGGCGTGCGGATCACCGATGCGATGGGGAATACAGAGGAGCTCGCGATTATACTCGCTCGCGAGACGTGCGGTGATAAGCGTTCCCGACTTTTGTCCCGCCTCAATCAGAAGCACGGCGTCTGAGAGGCCGACCATAATCCGATTCCGTTCGGGGAAGTAATAGACCCGCGAAGGTTCGTCGGGCGGATATTCAGAAATGAATCCACCGCCCTTCGCGAGAATCTCTTTAGCGAATGTGCGATTGCTTCTCGGATAGAGCACTTCGTCGCCGAGGCCCGAGCCGGGGACGACGAGCGTATGGAGCCCGGCGGCGAGTGCGGCCTTGTGTGCACAGGTGTCGATGCCGAGTGCGAGTCCGGAGACGATAGAGATAGGATAGCCCGCGAGCCCGCTAATCAGCTTCTGACACGCCTCCTCGGCATAGCGCGTCATCGCGCGACTGCCCACCACGGTGAGCAATTTTGTCCCGGGCGGCGGGAGCGTACCGCGCGTCCACAGACGCTCCGGTATCTGGGGTATCTCGAGCAGTTGTTCCGGCCACTCCTCTCGCGCGAGTTCTCGAATCTCCATAGGTGCAGTATACTAGGTGCACATGCTCGACATTAAATTTATCAGAGAGAACGCGGACATCGTAAAGGATGCTGTGGCCAAGAAAAATGTTGAGGTCGATATAGACTTGCTTCTGAAGCTTGATGATGAACGCAAACTTATCCGCCAAGAGCTCGACGCCAAGAAGGCAGAACAGAATCGCCGAAGCAACGAGATTGTACGTGCGACCGGCCAAGAACGCGAGAAAATTCTTGAAGCAATGAAGCATTTGAAGGACGGTATGACCGAGAATGAAGAACGTTATCAAACTCTCTTGAAAGATTGGACAAAGTTGCTCCTCGCAGTTCCGAACATCCCATCTCCCGACACCCCTGTCGGTCCGGATGAATCGGGGAATATTGTTATTCGCAAGTGGGGTGAGCCGACGAAATTCGATTTCAAACCGAGAGCACATTGGGATATTGGGAGAGATCTCGGAATCATAGATACCGAGCGTGCTGCCGAAGTCTCTGGTGCACGCTTTGCGTATATCAAGGGCGATCTCGCAATGATGCAATTCGCGCTTATCTCGTTCGCACTCAAGATATTGACTTCCCGTGACGAGCTTACGAAAATTGCTCAAAAGGCCGGGCTAGATATATCACTAACACCATTTGTGCCAGTTATTCCTCCAGTATTTATGCGTAGTGACATCATGGGGCGCATGGCCAGACTCAATCCGATTGATGAACGATATTTCTTCGAGAAAGACGACTTGGTGCTCATCGGAAGCGCCGAGCATACACTTGGTCCTCTGCATATGAATGAAATTATTGAAGAAGAACGTCTACCGATCCGATACGCGGGATATTCGACAGCTTTTCGACGTGAGGCTGGGGCAGCCGGTAAGGATACACGTGGCATATTACGACAACATCAATTCGATAAGATTGAGCTCGAAAGCTTCAGTCGACCGGAAGATGGTTATAAGGAACAGGAATTTTTCGTCGCTATACAGGAACACCTTATGCAATCGCTCGGATTACCGTATCAGGTTGTTGCGATTTGCACAGGCGACATGGGGAAGCCAGACCAGCGCCAATTTGACATTGAGACCTGGATGCCGGGACAAGATACGTATCGAGAAACACAAACCTCCGATTACATGGGAGGATATCAGGCACGTCGTCTTAATACGCGCATAAAAAATAAGGCAGGGGAATTGACTCATGTCCACATGAATGATGCCACCGCTTTTGCTATCGGCAGAACTCTTATTGCGATTATTGAGAACTATCAGCAAGCCGACGGCACGATTAAGGTGCCCGAGGCGCTTGTACCGTATGTTGGTAAGACTGTCCTCGGTGGAAAAGCACAGTAGTCTGCGCCGCGAGTCGCTCGCCGCGCGTCGTCGTCGCACACGTCGGCGTATGCCGTTTGTCCTCGCCGTCCTCTTACTACTACTTTGTGCAGGGATTATCTACGAGCTGAATCAGAGCGTGCTACGCATCGCGCACGTGCAGATGTACGGTGCAGACCAATCCTATGCCGACATCGCTACACTCGCGATGCAGGGGAAATATCTCGGGCTCATCCCACGCGACTCCACACTCTTTTTCCCAGCGTCGCGCATCCGTTCCGATATAATCGCGCTCCACCCAGATATCGCGGCTGTCTCCATCTTCCGTAATGGCTTCACTGGACTCTCGATAAAGGTAAGTGACCGTGTTCCTATCGCGCGCTGGTGTGGTTCGACCCCGCTCACCACAAGGGGCACATTTTCCTCGTCGACATGCTATCTCTTTGACGCGAGTGGATTCATCTTCGCCACAACGAGTGCGCTCCAACCAGTGAACGCTTTTGCAGTATACGAGCCGCTCGGTGACGTAGCCGACCCTCTTACCTCTACACTTCCAAACGCGCTTGATCTGCCATCCACATTTGATTTCGCGCGCCAGCTCGCGACGCTCGGCGGGTCAGTTGCCGGCATTGCCATTAGAGGCGATGAGGTGGATGACTACCTCGCGAGTGGAACGCGGATTACCTACTTGCTCGCCCACGAGCAGGACGCTTTCACCGCGCTCGTATCGGCGCAAAAGAGTGTCAATCTCGCTGATAGCTCGATTGAATATGTTGACCTGCGCTTTAACGGGCGAGTCTACGTAAAGAGGCAGGCGGTAGGCAAACCGTAACGCTTTCTGATACGGTAAAGCGATGGAATCTTTTTGGAATCGCTTGGCGAAGCCGTTCTTCGTGATGGCGCCGATGGCCGACGTCACCGACGCGGCCTTCCGCGCGCTCGTCGCCACGCGTGGCAAGCCGGACGTTTTCTGGACCGAGTTCGTCTCGGCTGACGGGCTGTATCATACACGCGAGATCGCCAAGATGCCGGATGCTGAAAATCCGCTGATGCGCGACCTCGTTTACAGTGAGCAAGAACATCCGATCGTCGCGCAAATATTCTCAAGCAAGCCCGAGATGGTCGCGTACGCCGCGAAGCTTGTCGCCGAACTCGGCTTCGATGGCGTTGACCTTAATATGGGCTGTCCCGATAGAGCCATCGAGCGACAGGGCGCAGGCGCCGCACTCATCAAGACGCCGGCGCTTGCAGTGGAGCTTATCGCCGTCGCTAAGACCGCGGGGCTCCCAGTGTCGGTGAAGACGCGCATCGGCTACCACAAGGAGACACTTGAGGAATGGCTCACGCCGATTCTTCTGGCACAGCCGGCTACGCTCACGCTCCACCTGCGCACGCGCAAGGAGCTCTCGCTCGTACCTGCCGACTGGGAGCGTATGAAGCGGGCAGTAGCACTCCGAGACGCGCTCGCTCCCGATACGCTCCTTATCGGCAATGGCGATGTGCAAAGTGTCGAAGAAGGGAAGCGGCTCGCGGCAGAGACCGATTGCGACGGCGTGATGATCGGTCGCGGGATGTTCGGGAACCCCTGGGTCTTTGCTGGCCGTAAGAGCGAGGACACACCGCTTGTCGAGAAGCTCGCGGCGCTTACTGAGCTCGCTCGCCTCTTCGAACAGCTTAGACCCTCCAAGAACTTTTCAATATTGAAGAAACACATCAAAGCATTTATCACCGGCTATCCCGGCGCCGCCGACCTGCGCGCCAAGCTGATGGAGGCGAACACCGCCGCCGAGCTGGAACAACTTATAAATAGTTAGGGACACACCGAAGTGTGCCCCATGAAGTCGCAGGCCTCCTTATCCTGCAAGAAGATAAACCGACACAACAGCACCAATGAGTCCAGCAACCTGTCTTGAGGAAAGCGTTTCTCCGTTCAGGAAATAGCCAAGGACTGGCCCCATGACTAGCATGACGGTCGTCACTGTCGTAATGAACACACCGGTTGAGACGAGGGGGTCAGCCGCCTTCACACTGTAGAAATACAGAGCGACCCCGTTCACAACTCCCGCGATCAGAAGCAGTAGACAACTCCGTATCGAAGGAACTCCGCTCGCCATTGCCGATTGACTAGCCAGAGCAAGTGCACTTAGGGATGTTCCTACGACTACGATTGTGGTTACCCAGGAACCGTTCATACCGAGGAATTTCCCGGCAATCGGCCACAGGACGAAGCCACAGCCGATTGCAAAAGCCCACAGAATCTGTGACATAACGCGCTCCCGGAAAGGTCAAGATTGACTACGTATAGTTAAACATCATACATATATAAAGTCAAGCAATTCTAAAAGAAGCAAGTCAATTCACTATCTTTGCTATACTTTGGACACTATGGCGCATCAGAGTTTATATAGAACGCATCGACCTGCGACCTTCGCAGATGTTGTCGGGCAGGAGCAGGTCACCAAGCCGCTTGCAGAGGCAGCGAGGAGTAAAACAATCGGGCACGCCTACCTCTTTGCCGGTAGTCGCGGGCTAGGTAAGACCTCAGTGGCACGCATCTTCGCGCGCGAGATCGGCTGTGGTGAGAATGATCTCTACGAGATTGATGCCGCGAGTAACAATAGTGTCGAGGATATCCGCGCGCTCACCGAGGGTGTCTACACGCTCCCGTTCTCCTCTCCCTACAAGGTCTACATTCTCGACGAGGTGCATATGCTCTCCAAGGGCGCGTGGAACGCCTTTCTCAAGACGCTCGAGGAGCCGCCCGCACACGCAGTCTTTATCCTCGCGACGACCGAGCTCGAGAAGGTACCCGAGACCGTGCAATCACGTTGTCAGGTGTTCGAGTTTAAGAAGCCGACGCGTGCTGTAGCGGCCAAAATGGTCGTGGCAGTCGCGAAGAAGGAGGGCTACACGCTCGCTCCAGATGCCGCCGAGCTTATTGCGCTTCTGGGCGACGGTTCATATCGCGACGCGCTCTCGATCCTCCAAAAAACACTTGGAGGCCGGACCTCCAAGCAACTCTCACGCGAGATAGTCGAGGAGGTGACGGGAGCGCCTAAACAGGAACAGGTACACGCGCTCATCAGCGCGCTCGCCGCGGGCGAGCGAGGCAAGGCGCTCGCCGCTATCGAGAAGACAGCAAAGGCCGGTGCGGATATGAAGCTCTATCTCGAGCTGGTGCTCGAGGCCCTGCGCACCACACTGCTTATCCGCTACGCGCCTGATCTGCGCGAAGAGCTCGAGCAAGAGCTTGGCACTGATGAGTTCGCTGCGCTTGAGAAGTTCGCCAACCCTAATGTGGGACTTACGATGTCCCACATTACTCACGCGACGATGCTTGCCTTCCTTACTGCTGCAGAACGCATCCGTTACGCGCCAATCCCCGCCCTACCTCTGGAGCTTGCGGTCCTGGAGCTCTATCAAGGAGAATGATAGGAAAGGCACTGCGTTGGCTTATCGTCGTAACTATCGCGCTCACGGTGGGAGGCGGAGCATATTACTTCTACCAGCAGACGCGTTCGTGTGTGCACCCAATCCCATATGCTATCGGTACGGTGGATCCGCGCTTTGATATCACGAAGACTGAACTCATCACCAACACCAAGACTGCGGTGGCGATCTGGAACAAAGCAGCAGGAAAGACGATCCTCACCTATGATCCGACCGCAGCATTGAAGGTCAATCTCATCTACGACTCGCGCGAGGCGAACGCTAAATTCGGCACCGAGATAGCGCGAGAGCAGGCTAATGCCGACGCCGCGCGCACGACACTCGACTCGCTCCAGGCTGACTACGCAGCGCGGCAGACCACCTACAATCAGGAGGTGGCGACGGTAAACGCGCGCGGCGGCGCTACAGCGAGCGAGCTAGCCACACTGAACGCCGAGCGCGACTCGCTGAACGCGCTCGGGGACACCATCAATAATCAGGTTGCCGTCTTCAACAAAGGCGTTGCTGACTTAAACGCGGTGGTAGCACAGTTCAACCAGAGTGCTGGGCGCACCTTCGAGGAGGGACAATACTCTCGCGATGTCTCGGGCGAACGCATCAACATCTTCGAGTTTGTTGGCACCCTCCAGCTCGAACGGGTGCTCGCGCACGAGTTCGGTCACGCTATCGGTCTCGGACACAACAGCGACCCCAAGTCGATTATGTTCGCCAAGAACGAGAGCGGTAACTTAGCGCCCACCACAGCCGACCTCGCCGACCTGCGCGCTGTTTGTGGGTCTTAACTAATTACTAAAGAGTGCTAAAGTTTATCTATTGCCAGGTCGTCTAACGGTAGGACAGCGGCCTTTGAAGCCGTGAATTGGGGTTCGATTCCCTGCCTGGCAGCAAAATATGAACTTACCCTAACGTGGGAGCGACGAAGCCTTATTTCGTTTATGTGCTCGAGTGCAATGATGGAACGCTCTATACAGGCGTGACGATCGATATCGCCCGACGCTTGGCCGAGCACAAGAGCGGTACAGGAGCGCACTATACACGCGCCAGAGGCGCGCGACGTATCCTCTATACCGAGACACTTCCGAGCCGGAGTGCGGCGCTGAAGAGGGAGGCAGAAATTAAGAGCTGGACACGCACCAAGAAGCTCGATTTGACAAAGGGACAGCTCGGAGTACGCTGAATCGTAGCTAGCTTCTTCGTTTCTATTTGAACAGCCCTTTCTCGGCCCTGTTCTTTCACCTCTCGAGCTCTCTCGGAAGGTCAGTCATCAGTAAAAAAGTGAGTCACTGTGCGGTGTTCTCGACATATGAAGGTGCGTAATCTAAAGGACATTTCCTCAATGTCCTTTATAGGCTATTAGTTCGGAAGTTCAGAATTATCAGGATTTAGCAGAAATCTCCTTATGACGGGTGCAGGCCTGAAGAAAGCAGCATATACAGTCGCGATAGCGCCGGTACTGGTGCTTTTTCTCCTTGCCGCACCAGGGTTCGCGCGGGCACAGTTCGCCCCGCCGCCACCTCCGCCGATCATCATTCTCGTGGTGCCGGCAAATCACACAGCGCTTAACTCGCAGATAGGGATTGCGACTGCGGCTTTGGTTGGTGTTACTGAGGGGACATTGCCGGGACAACACACACCCGGTTCGATAGCGGCGCTTAATGCCGCTATCACGGCGGCAAATGCGGCGATGAGCAGCGGGGATCAGTCGGCTGTTAATTCGGCGACGACAGCGCTTATGGATGCCCTCGCGGCCTTCAACGCGTCGATTGTTTCGCCATCAAATGTTCTCGCGCTTAACGCTGAAATCACTGCCGCGAACACAACGCTTGCGAGCTCGACCGAAGGAACGACGCCTGGCCAACACACAATCGGTTCTTCAGCAGTGCTCGCCGCAGCAATCGCAGCAGCAAGTGCGCTGAGCGCGAACAATGATCAGGCATCGATCGATGCCGCAACGACGATGCTCAGCAACGCAATCGCCGCCTTCAACGCAGCAATTGTTCCGTTGTCAGACACATCGGTACTCGCTACTGAGGTCATCCTTGCGAACACGGCGCTCGTTGGCGTTGTCGAGGGAGCGACGCCAGGAAACCATCTCGTTGGTTCGAGTGCGACGCTCGCGACCGCGATAGCGGTCGCACAGGCGGTGACGGGCGCTCAGCCACAGTTGACGGTCAACACAGCCGCCGCGACACTCGCTGCGGCTCTCGCCGCCTTCAACGCCGCAGTCGTCCCCCCGTCTAATCTCACAACGCTCAACGCCGAGATCGGTATCGCAAACGCGGCGCTTGTAGGGGTTGTCGAAGGAGTGGTGCCGGGCAATCATATTGTCGGTTCGAGTGCGACGCTTACAAACGCAGTCAATATCGCGCTCGCACTTACAACCTCTTCGCCGCAAACGACGATAGATGCTGAGGTGGTGACGCTCACCGCAGCGGTGGCGGTCTTCAATGCCGCTATCGTCCCGCCACCAGTCACCTTTGCCCTGGTGGCCACCAGCGGCACCAACGGATCGGTGACTCCGCTCGGCACCACCACCGTTGCCTCTGGCGCCTCGCAGACGTACACCATCACCCCAGCAGCAGGCTATGACATTGCCTCCCTTACCATCGACGGCACTGCCATCGCCACCTCCACCACCTATACCTTTGCCGCCATTGCCGCCGCCCACACGATTGATGCGCAGTTCTCGGTGCAGGGCGCAGTGCTGCCAGTAGTGCTCCCTTCAACACCAGTATTCGTCTCGGCCAATCCTGTCGCGGGGACTATCTCGCCGCTCACGTCAGCGACTATCCAGTGGGCAGACGCTACTGACGTGGGCGGACCCGGCATCGGCGGATACGCATTCCTCCTCGATTCGGCAAGTACCACAGTCCCAGGTGTGGTGATAAATACTGCGGCAACATCGACGACCTTCGCTGTCCTCCCGTACAACACCTACTACTTCCACGTGCGCTCAGTCGACACTTCCGGTAGCGTTTCGCCATCGGCAGTCTACGGCCCAATCATCCTTTCTGATTCAAACGTGCTTTACACCAATTCGACCATCGGCGGCACCTACTACGGCGTGTTCTCTCCGACGCTCGCTCAGGCTGTGGCCGCTTCAACAACTGGCTCGACTATCACCGGCTCAACGCTCTCCACGTGGTGGGACATCGCTTCCTCGACACTCACGAACGTACTTCTCACGAACTCCAGCGTGACCAATTCGACACTATCTAATACGACTCTCATCAACGCGGTTGTGGTGAACAACGTCATCCTCTCGGGCTCTATCATCCCGGTTGGTGGAGGCGCACCTATCATCATCGCGACCTCGACGCCGCTCGCCAATCTTCTTAACTATCCGCCCATCGCGTCTTTCTCAACCACTGCCGCCGGGCTTGCTGTCACGATTACTGATGCGAGCAGTGATGCTAACAGCGGAGGGACACTTGGCGACTCGTGGAACTACACCTGGAACTTCGGCGATGGCTCGGGAGCGACGACGACCGTGGCGCTCATCGGTGATACTCCCGCACACACCTACGCTGCTGCGGGCACTTACACCGTGACGCTCACTCTCACCGACTCCTTCGGTCTCGTGTCCACCTTCTCAACGCCAGTAACTGTCGCAGCTCTTCCAGTGGCTCCGGGCGGCGGAGCAGGAGCGGGAGGCAGCGGGGCAGGGGGTGCCGTAGTCAACAACGGGTCAATCGGCTGGTTCGCATCGCTTTTGCCAACAAATGCGACTTCGTCGGGGAGCATCTTGAGCATTTCGGCGGTTATCCACAGCCCTGTCGTCTCGACCACCACTCCTGCGCGCACAAAGACTCCGGCAATAATTGGCAAGAAGAAGCCGGGCGCTTCGGTCGCGCCGTCATCAGGAGTGGGTACCGTGCCAGGGTTTGTCGACCTTACCAATGGGACAGCCGCCGTTGCCAACGCGCAGTCCTCGCAATCTTTCCTCGGTTTCTTAAGAAGTCTGATTGTGAAGGCCTACCATCTCGTCTTCCCCTAGCCATAACGTTTTTTGCTCAAGTCGGCTAGAATAAGCTGACGCTATGAGCACACGAGTACAGATAATCGGACTGGGTGTTGCCACACTCGTGCTCGTCTACGGGATGACGTTCTCTAGTCTCGTGATGAGCGAGTATCGCTCTGAGGCGGCAGACGCTCCCGAGCGGTTCATCGCGCTGCCGGAGTTCAACACGGCTGACTACAATGCGCGTATGCTCGCGCTCGCGCACTACGCGCCTCCCGCGAGAGTCGCCTCCACGACCGCCAGTTCGACTCCGCCAATCCCCCCATTTTCTACTGCCACAACGAGCGTGTCTATAGCGGGGCGCGCGTGGCCAGTACCCACTGTCTATCCCGGGACCGATGCCATCTTCCCGTTTAAGCGCATCGTCGCGTATTATGGCAATTTCTATTCCACAAGGATGGGCGTGCTCGGAGAGTATCCGTCTGACACTATGCTTGCGATGCTCGCGAGCACAACGGCCACGTGGGAGGCGGCTGACCCAACCACGCCGGTGCTCCCCGCGATCCAATACATCGCGGTGGTGGCACAAGGGTCAGCAGGGAAGGAAGGGAAGTATATCCTCCGGATGCCCGACGACCAGATCGACCACGCGCTCGACTTGGCAGACCGCGCACACGGCGTCCTCATCCTCGATGTGCAGGTAGGGCAGAGCACACTCCAGCACGAGCTCCCGCAACTCGAGAAATATTTAAGTATGCCGCGCGTGCATCTGGCTATCGACCCAGAGTTCTCGATGAAGTTCGGCAATCCGCCTGGCACCGTTATCGGCACCTTCGACGCCGCCGACGTGAACTACGCGGCGAGCTATCTCGCGAGTCTCGTGCACGCCTATCACCTCCCACCGAAGGTGCTTATCGTGCATCGCTTCACCGAAGCTATGGTGACGAATTATAAACAGATACGGCCGCTACCGGAGGTGCAAGTGGTGATGGATATGGACGGCTGGGGCTCACAAGCTAAGAAGAAGGGGACCTATAGTCACGTCATCATCCCCGAGCCGGTGCAGTTCACCGGCATCAAGCTCTTCTACAAAGCCGACTTGAAGCCGCCCTCCACCGGACTACTCACCACGGGTGAAGTACTTGGCCTCACTCCCGCACCAATTTATATTCAGTATCAGTAATTGGTGGGAAACAGTCACTTCAGCAGTGGTACTATGAGAGGATATGAAAAAGGTTTTCATAGTAATCTCCCTGATAATCATCCCGACTCTTTTCCTGCAAGTGCCAACAGTGAAAGCAGATCAGATTCTTACTCGCTCAGGCGTAGAGAGCCTACCGTATGCCGTGGACAGTCTCACGGCAGCAGGGTATTCCTGCACTAAAAATGTCACTTACACAGACTTGCATGGATGGTTTGGCCAACCTGTTGTTTTTTCTCTCTGACCTGCACGAAAACTTATGCTGCCGGATATGGCGCAAGTGCAATAGATGATTTCACGCTGAATGGGTTTCAGAACTTCGTAACAAGCGCCTTATCGGGTTCTTACGTATTCGTCGGCAACTCCCCCTTCCTCTACCTCCACCACCCCCCAGAGGGCACTGTCTCTATCTCCCTCTCCTCCGCTCTCGACCGCTACTTCCCCAAGCCAGCCTTCAATCAGAAGAACGGTTGGCAGGT
>JAHFMR010000015.1 GCA_023267755.1 bacterium | reverse complement strand
AAAGCGTAGAGAATTGGCTTCATCGTGAGGAGATTGAGGTGTGCGACAAGCTTCTTCTCCTCTTCGCTAAGGCCAGCGTTAATCGCGAGCTTCCCGGCAGAGAAGGCCTGCATCAGCTTGGAGAGAGCTGCATCCTCGGCGACTGCCTCTTTCATCCCCGCCTTGATATCGCGTGCGAGCTTGTCGCGACGCTTCTGCACCTGTTCGCCATCGGCGAGTGCGAGCTCCATATTGATAATCTCGATATCCTTGTACGGCTCGATGGTGTTGTCGACGTGGGTGATGTTCGGGTCGTCAAAGAAGCGCACGAGCTCGAGAATGGCGTCCGTCTCGCGGATATTCGCGAGGAACTGATTACCGAGTCCCTCGCCCTCGGCGGCACCCTTGACCAGGCCGGCAATATCGACGAACTCTATCGCCGCCGGGACCGTCTTCTCGCTCTTGGAGAACTCGGTGAGCGCGCCAAGCCGCGTGTCAGGCACGCCGACCACGCCGACTGATGGGTCGATAGTGCAGAAGGGATAATTCTCTGCCGGCACACTCGCTTTGGTAAGTGCATTAAAAAGCGTGGACTTCCCCACGTTCGGCAGACCGACAATTCCTATCTTGAGCATATCCACAACCTACCGTGCAAAAGAGAAAAAAGAAAGGGTCGCGCGTCACTGCACAACCCCGCGGTGATTGTTTAGCCAAACAGTTTATCTAATTCCGCTTCCTCATCTTCTTTCTTTGTCCTACGCTTTTCTTTCCCTCCGTGTTCGTTACCAACAATGTGCTTTGTCCGGCCGCCTTCATCAACATCCATACGCACATTGAAATCTAATCGTCCAGTCTCTTTATTTTTCACACAATGCAGTACAGCAATTCCTTTCATCGGTTTGTCTGTAGCATAAACTTCAGCATCGTTCTCCTCGGCAAATACTTGTGCAATACCATCATCTTCGCCGACTGAACAAGAATCAAAAATAAATGTAGGGCGCGATACAAAAAATCTACTTACTGCTTGTTTTATACCATCTCCCGAAAGTATGGTGTCCGTCGTGAATTCAGAAAGGGTACCAAGCTTCTTCTCATCTCCTTGTACTAGACTCTCTGAGTTTCCATGCCCACCGATAATCGCGTACGCAATCTTCTGCTTGTCGCCATACATCTTATTCGCGGTAATGAGTTTTTTTGCGGTATCGATTCTGTTCTCACACTCAAAGACACGCACTTGATGACCTGCTTCTGCGTTATCTTTTGCAAACTCAGTAAATACAGTTTTATTTCTACTGCGATAGAAAGCGCCATTATGATCTGCACGTGGGTACACAATGATGCCGTAAGGATCATCGATGTTGTCTATATTGTCATATTGATGCACAAGAAGATCTTTCGGATAACGGCTATATGCTTGAATACCGAATGTCTCCGAGAGTTGTTTAACAGCTCCAGATCTTTGCATTTCTATCTTGAGTGCCGCCAATGTATTTTCTTTGAAACGTGTGGCGAATTCATGTTCATCGATGGAATTTTTAGAAGAAGAAGTGGAGATTCTGGTGGCTCCGATAAACTTTTCTGGATCCAGACCCATCTTGGCAAGTGCGCGCCTGACTAAATCATGTCCTGGTGCTCCCCTTATACGCTCACTACGATAACCCAAAAGCTCTTTGAGCATCTCGGCCACGCAACTCTCATCAGAGTCTGTTTTTCTATCAAGAAGGAGGGATTCGAAGATGTCTCCAGCAATGCGAGCACTCTCGTCCGTCCCGTGAGAAAAAGCTATGCTTAAGTATTCTTCAATATTATCGAGAACATCGTGTTTTTCGGGTTCATTCGTTTTTACATGTTCGATGAACCCGGGCAGCGTTACGATGCTCTGTTCAATACCTGAAAGAGCACAATCACGCCAATCGGATTTCTTCTTTGTCCACATGCGATACTCGCCATTATCAAAGAGTTGCTTGATGATCTCGATTGATGTACCCACAGCTTCGCCATCATCCGTATCCCATCTTGGAGAAACTCTATCGATATGAGAGAGCACGAAATTATTCATTTGCCCAGTGAATGCCTTTCCCGTGCCCGTCCAACTTATATTTTTATTTGCTTCATGAACCGCCGATAAAAATGAGAGTGCTTCGTGACGTAATCGTGGGTTATTTAAAGCTTCAGCAATATCTTTTGATGCACTTTCGAAAGAACTCAATGCCTTGCGTTTCTCAAGAATCTCAATGGGTTTCTTTAGTAATGATTTTAAAGCGTCACCCGGACCAAAACCTCTACTTGTCGCAAATTCGATGGCTGAAAGACAATCTTCCTGAACACGTCCTATCACAGAATGAAGCCGCTCATATTCTGAATCCGACTCCTGTTGCGACGCAACCCCCTCCCCAGCAAGTGAAGTCTGGACGACTTCACAAGTTTTCGGTACTTCGGGTACCTGTTCCTGATGCGAAGTTTGGACGGTACGTTTAAATGATTCCATCCCCATATATACTCTATGCTAACACTACTTACGCAAGGCGAGGAAACGTGCGAAGCGGAGGAACACGTAGAAGATACCGGTGGCGACGACGAAGAATGCGGCGGTAGCGCCGAAGGAGAGCGCGGGTATCTGTCCGAGCGTAAGGAAGGCGAGGAACCACCAACCGGTGAAGGCGAGCGCAGAACCGAAGGCAAAGGAGACTCGCTGGCGCGAGAGCGCCCAAGAGACAGTGATAACGAGGATCGCGAGCGCCATAAGTATCCAATAATTAGGCATCAGCGCTGGCTGCTCAGCAGCGTGCAGAAGGTAGGCGATCACGACGAGCGCGAGCGACGAGAGGAGGAGGAGCGACATACCGAAGCTCAGTCCGCGCGCGATGTGTTCGAGGTGGGCGCGCTCGGCGCGATCGAGGTGTCCGTCTCGCATCGCGCGCACGTACGCGAGCTCGCCCCGCACCGCCGAGAAGGCGCCGATGAGCGCGCCGAGCGCTTGAGCGATGACGAGGAGGAAGATAAGTGTGAGCATAGTGTTATCGCTGCATCAGCGCGCCGAGCTCGGCGCGATATTTCTTCATCACTTCCATCGCTGCCTTCATCTCGCTCTCGCCGCCCTTCTTACGACGCTCTATCTCCTCGCCAATCTTCTTGAAGAGCTCGGGATCTTTGGTGACAAGCGCGGTCATCTGCTCGCGCTGCGCCTCCGGAACATCCTTCAGCTTCCACTTCGCGTATTGGTTGATAAAGAAACTCTGGAAAGACATAGAGCTAGGAGAGAATCGGCCGCAGATGGAAGCCGCGCACCGTGCGAGTGGTGTTATAGAGCGCTATGAGTGAGAGAAGGGTGAGCGCCTCGAGGTACATAAAAGAAGGGTCCAAGATATTCAACCCGGTGCGATACTTGCTAACTGCGGTCATCCCGAAAAGAAGCGTTCCGTACATCGAGAGGAACGTGTTCAGCCAGTGAATCCACCCTTGCTCCGGATTGGTGATACCAGCGGCGATGACCAGGATGATAGCCGAGATGACCGCACCGCCTGGAGAGAGCGGGAGATCCGCGCCAGTAGATTCTGCGATGATAAGCACGATAGCGCTGATAACGAAGAGTACGCGCACATTACCGCCGTAGTAATGTCTCACTCGGTGACGCGGCGGAACGATGCTCTCGAAATTGCCGCCGCCATTCCCCTCGCTGTCAGTAGAAGGCATATGCTCTCAGTATACGCTTTCTAGGATATCTGCAAGGGCTAGAGAAGAATAGTCGCCTGATTATAGGAAACCTCTGCGATTCCGTGATCAGAAATGGTGAAGGAGTGCACTGTGTCGTCGGGAGTGGTTACTCGCACATCACCCGCCGCCAGTTCGGATACGAATGCTTCGTGACCCGCGAGAACCTGGAAGACCCCTTCGACACCTGGGACTGTCGCCGAAACCGCTTCGCCGTCGAAGAGGTTCTCGCCGACCTTGGCCACTGTGAGATGGAACGTTTTCGCCATAGTATGTCTTGCTCCTATGCATTACTGCACCTGATCAATGCCGCCCTTCATATAGAAGGCCGCCTCTGGCTTATCGTCATGCTTGCCCTCGACAATCTCCTTGAACCCGCGGACGGTCTCCTCGCGTGAGACGTACTGACCAGCAAATCCGGTAAACGGCTCACCCACGAACATCGGCTGCGAGAGGAACCTCTCAAGCTTGCGTGCGCGATACACCGTCTGCTTATCCTCCTCAGAGAGTTCCTCGATGCCGAGAATAGCGATGATATCCTGCAGTGACTTGTAACGTTGGAGCACCTGCTTGACTGCACTCGCGACGCGATAGTGCTCCTCGCCAACAATCTCGGGTGTGAGCGCTGTCGACGATGACAGAAGCGGGTCAATGGCCGGATAGATACCGAGCGACGCGAGCTGGCGCGAGAGCACCACAGTGCCGTCGAGGTGGGCGAAGGTGGTCGCCGGTGCGGGGTCGGTGAGATCGTCGGCGGGGACGTACACCGCTTGCACCGAAGTAATCGAACCCTTGGTTGTCGAGGTGATGCGCTCTTGGAGCTTACCCATCTCCTCGGCCAGCGTCGGCTGATAGCCCACCGCGCTCGGGACGCGCCCAAGGAGCGAGGACACTTCAGAGCCTGCTTGAATGAAGCGGAAGACGTTGTCCATAAAGAAGAGCACGTCCTTGCCGCCTTCGTCGCGGAAGTATTCTGCCTGGGTGAGACCGGTGAGTGCGACGCGAGCGCGAGCGCCCGGTACCTCGTTCATCTGACCGAAGACGAGCGCTGTCTTCTCGAGCACGCCGGATTCCTTCATCTCGTGATAGAGATCGTTGCCCTCGCGCACACGCTCGCCCACACCAGCGAAGACCGAGTACCCGCCGTGCTCGGTCGCCACGTTGCGGATGAGCTCTTGGATAAGCACCGTCTTGCCCACGCCTGCACCACCGAAGAGACCGACCTTGCCGCCCTTGAGGAACGGAATGATGAGGTCAATTGCTTTGATACCAGTCTCGAAGATCTCGGCCTTGGTTGTCTGCTCATCAAACGTGGGCGGTGCACGATGAATCGGGAGGCGCTTCACGCTCGGAGCGAGCGGTTCAAGGCCGTCGACCGTGTCGCCAAGGACATTGAAAAGGCGACCGAGGACCGCTTCGCCCACCGGCACCGAGATCGGTGCGCCAGTCGCCCTCACAGACTCACCACGGACGAGGCCGGCGGTTTCATTCATCGAGATTGCGCGGACGCGATCAAGACCAAGATGAGAAGCGACCTCAAGCGTGAGGCGTCCGTGCGAATCGGTCTTTTCAATGATGAGCGCATCCCCAATCGCAGGGCGAGATTCCTTCCCTTGTGCAAAGTGGACGTCGACAACTGGCCCGATGATTTCTGTGATGATTCCGTTCATACTAGTGCTAATTTATGTTGCTAATGCCTCGCGCCCGCCGATAATCTCTGACACCTCACGTGTGATAGCCGCCTGGCGGATCTTGTTAAAGAGGTGGGTCAGGTCGTGCACCACTTCCTTAGACTTGTCGCTCGCGCTTTTCATCGCGACCATGCGGGCGGAATGCTCCGATGCCTTTGCTTCCAAGAGCATATGGTAGAGCGCCACCGCGATGAGCCGCGGGATGAGCGTGCCGAGCACGTCTCCGCTCAGCGACTCCACTTCGTAGGAGGCGGGTGCCTCGAGCGGCGTTTCGTGACTCCACTTCCCTTTCGCCGGGATGATTCCATCGACGATATCTTTAAGCGCACCAAGCGACAACGGCAGGAGCCGGCGCATTGTGGGGACCTGCTCGAAAGTCGATTTGAAATGACTATAGACGGTGATGACCTTGTCATAGTCCCCGCGAGAGAATCCATCTGACACCTCACGTGCTAATTCTTCCATCACTGCGAGCGGCACGTCATCACCCTTGTTTTCAAACGCACGAGCGACGCGGTACCCGCGACGAGTGAAATATTCTTCACCCTTCTTTCCGTACGCATAGATAGTTACCTCTTCGATTGAACGCTTCCCGAGCGCCTCGGCCGCGCGCTTCAAAACACCGCTGTTGAGCCCCCCGGCGAGGCCCTTATCGCTGGTGATGAGGACGAGCGCGATCTTGGTACCGTCACGATGAGTCGCGAGCGGGTGCCTCTTCGCGTTCTCGGTGCCGGAGAGGCGTGTGAGGATGGAGAGTGCGGCACGCGCATAGGAGCGGCCTGCGAGCGCGGCGGACTGAGTCTTGCGCATCTTCACCGCCGAGACGGCTTCCATCGCACGCGTCACCTTGTGTGTGCGCTCAGTCGCGTGGATCTTGGTCTTAATATCTTTTAGTGCCATGCTGATTTATCTATATGTAAGACACCTAGTGTCTTACATTGCGGGAGTGAGGTGCCGCGCGACAAATGCGTCGAGCTTCTCGCGCAGTGTTTTCTCTGACTCTTCGCGGACCTCCTTCGACTCTTTAATCGCCATCAAGACTCCCGCCGCCTCACGGAAGAGATAGTCCTGCAGCTTCGCTTCAACCGTCTTGATATCAATCGCCGAGACGGTATCCAGATAGCCGTTTGTCGCCGCAAAGATGATTGCCGTCTCCATCTCAAACGGAAGCGGCACACCGCGGCCCTGGTTGAGGACTTCAGTCATACGGCGTCCAGCATCAATCTGCTTCTTGGTATCAGCGTCAAGATCGCTTGAGAACTGCATAAAGGCCTCCAATTCGCGGAACTGCGCGAGCTCGAGCTTAATCTTGCCCGAGACCTTTTTCATCGCCTTCGTCTGCGCGGCAGAGCCCACGCGCGACACCGAGATGCCGACGTTAATCGCTGGGCGCTGCCCCTTGTTGAAGAGGTCGGCCTCAAGGTAGATCTGGCCGTCGGTAATCGAGATGACGTTCGTCGGGATATACGCCGAGACGTCGCTCTCCTGTGTCTCGATAATCGGGAGCGCGGTGAGCGACCCGCCGCCCTTCTCCTTAGACAGCTTTGCGGCGCGTTCAAGAAGACGTGAGTGGAGATAGAAGATGTCGCCCGGATATGCTTCGCGGCCTGGCGGACGGCGCAAGAGGAGCGACATCTGGCGATAGGCGACCGCCTGCTTGGAGAGGTCGTCGTAGATGACGAGTGCATCCTTCCCCTGTTCCATAAAATATTCGCCGATAGTCGCGCCGGTAAACGGTGCGAGGAATTGGAGCGCCGCTGGGGCTGATGCGGGAGCGGTCACGACAACCGTGTACTCCATCGCGCCACGCTCGGCGAGCTCGGCAACAATCTTAGCTGTCTTGGACTCTTTCTGTCCGATAGCGACATAGATACAGATCGGTCGCGTCGCGGCTGGCTCGCTCTTCTGATTCAAAATGGTGTCGATAGCGATGCTCGTCTTGCCGGTACCGCGATCACCGATGATAAGCTCGCGCTGGCCGCGACCAATAGGAATCATCGCGTCCACCGCCTTGATGCCAGTATGGAGCGGCGTGTTCACCGACGAACGGTCGATGATGCCATAGGCCTCGCGTTCTATTGGCCGCACCTCCTTGGCTCCTGTCGCCCCCTTGCCGTCAACCGGCTCGCCAAGCGGGCTCACGACACGGCCGATGAGCGATTCGTCGACTGAGATAGAAAGGAGTCGTCCGAGTCGACGGACGAGCATACCTTCATGCACCTTTGCCGCATCGCCGAGAATCACGGCACGCACGCCATCTTCCTCGAGATTGAGGATGAGTCCGTAAATTGGCGAGGAGTCTTTGAGTGCCTCAGCGAGCGTGCGATCGAACGTCGCATCGAAAAGCACCATCTCCGACATCGCCACGTTCGACAGCCCGTCGATCTCAACGATACCGTCGCCGGTGGCGCGTACGATCCCCGTCTCTTCTGACCCGGCGTCAGGCGTCCACGCGGCGATCTCTCTCTCAATCCTCTCGATGATGCTTTCCATACATTAGGCAATAATTTTCTGATAAATAGCGGCGAGGGCTCGCTTGGCTGAACGGTCAACTGTCTTCCCTGCTCCACGAGCGCGCCAGCCACGGATCAGTGCGGGATTCACTATCGCGTGTTCGGCAACGACGCCTTCCCTCGCTGCTGCGAGGAGTGCCGCTGCACTGTCCTCTTCACGCGCAACTTCGACGATTGGCTGAAGCGCTTTGCGGCGCGCGACAACCTTCTTCAATTCACGGACAACGCGCGGAAGCATCTTCATATGCCCCGCGCTCTTCAGATGGAGGATAAGCTTGGTCACTGCGGCATCAGCCGCCTGTTCATCGCCGAGCTCAGCTGTCTTCTCGAGAAGTCGTGTGTAGGTATCAATCATTTTCCTTTAAGACCTTCTCGGCAGCGAGCACGGCGAGTCGGGCGACGTCGCGATCACTCTCGCGGCGCGCCCTCTCTATCGTCTCTGCCGCACGAGCAGATGCGTCGTGTGCTACCGCCGCAGCGCGCGCCTCCGCCTCTTTGACGAGACGTGTCTTCTCGGTAGTCGCCAGCTCACGCGCCGTAGCGACAATCTCTTCTGCCTCTGCGTCTGCTGCGCGCACTCGCGCCTCGGCCTCGCCGTCTGCACGCGCGAACAACGCCTCAACTTGTTTCGCCTCCTCGACGCTCTTAGCGACGTATTCCTGACGCTTCGCGAGCGTCGCTAGTACCGGCTTATAGAGGAAGTACCAGAGCGCCACAAGCACGATGGCGAAGTTCACCGCCTGTGCGCCAAGGAGGGTCCAATTAACACCGAAAGCTGAGAAGAGTTCAGACATTGTGCGTTTAGACGAACTTGATGATGAAGGCGACCACGAGCGCGAGGATACCGAGCGCTTCGGTGAACACGATCGCGAGGATCATATTCGAAACAATCTTGCCAGAAGCTTCAGGATTCCTTCCGATAGCTTCCATCGCACCACCGCCGATAAGGCCGATGCCGATTCCCGGACCGATAACGCCGAGACCGGCTGCGAGCGCCATCCCGATCATACGTGCTGAATCTATATCCATACTGTGAAATTATTCGCTACTAATAAATAAAAGGCCCTTGATCCCGGACCCACACCAGGCGCATTAGTGCGCCTCGTGCGGATCAACGATCGCCAACTTGATGAAGAAGAGGGTGAGCATCGCAAAGACGAGTGCCTGCACGAGCCCGATAAACATCTCGAAGCCCATCAAGGGCGCAGGAAGCACGTACGGGAGGAAGTAGCCGGCGACGAGCACCATCACCTCCCCCGCGAAGATATTCCCGAAGAGACGAAATGAGAACGAGATAAGCCGACCAAGATTACTCATGAGCTCAATGAGCCCCACCACAAACCCGATCGTTGAAGTCAGATTAACATACTTCCCCGCATACTTGAAAAATCCCAAGGTCGCGATACCGGTAATCTCGATAGTGAAAAACGAGATCATAGCGAGTGCGAGGGTGAAGTTAAGATCGGTCGTGGGAGCTCGCAGGACGGGGAGGAACTCTGACGCGTGGAAGAAGCCAAGAGAGCCCACTCCCGGAAAGAACTCTATCTCATTGATAAAAGCGACGAAGATGAAAATAGTCGCCACCAGCGGGAAGAAACGCCGCGCGAGCACCTCGCTCTCGAGCACCTCGGTCATATAGGCTATCGCGCCCTCAAAGGCCCACTCGATACCGGCCTGGAGCTTGCCGGGGATCATCTTGAGCGATTTGCTGAAGAAATACGCGCCTGCAATGAGGAACGCCATCACGAGCCACGCCATCAGAAGCGAGTTGGTGATAGGAAAATTGAAAACGGAGCCCAGTTGCTCCGCCTTCAGTACGACACTGATGCCTGAATGCATTATACCCATTGTAAAGAATGATTAGGGAAAATGGAAGAGTTCTGGTATATACTAAGGCGGTCAAGTTATTATGAAATAATCTTATCTATGGCAAGAGCACTTAATCCAGCACTTTCTCGACCCCTTACTCTCGACTCCGACCTTGAGGCCGTTGTCGGCGCCGGCCCGATGCCGCGCACTGAAGTCGTTAAGAAACTTTGGGAATATATCAAGAAGCACGATCTTCAGAACCCGTCGAACAAGCGTAATATCCTCGCTGACGACAAGCTGAAGCCCCTTTTCGATGGAAAGGCAGAAGTCACGATGTTCGAGATGACGAAGCTCGTCTCGGGCCACATGAAGTAACCGCCCCGCACTGGTGCAAAAGTAGAACCCGCCTTGTGGCGGGTTCTACTTTTGTCTAGGTTATGCAACGAGATGGGTGCAGTACTTGCAGCGCTTGGCGGTGAACGGAATCTCGCTTAGACACTCCGAACACTTTTTTGTTTTAAGATCTGATGCCTTCCCGCCGTGCGAGCGCGCGATGAGCAGGTTCATCGGCTTCACCACAAAGAAGAAGACGGTGCCCGCCACCAAGAGGAAGGAGAAGACAGCATTTATGAAGTGGCCATAGGCAAACTTGCTTCCGTTGATGACAAAGGAGAGTCCGCCGAAGTCGGGCACCTGGGCGATAGCCGCGATGAGCGGCGTGAGGAGGTCGGTGACGAGCGCCGACACGAAGGTGCCAAAGGCCGCGCCGACCACAACGCCGACCGCTAGGTCGACGACATTACCACGAAGAAGAAATTGTTTGAATTCTTTAAGCATAATTATGTGTTACTTAGTGGACCCGAGGGGAATCGAACCCCTTACCTCGTGCATGCCATGCAAGCGCTCTACCAAGTGAGCTACGGGCCCTTACGGTTTTAGTATCGTACCAATAAATGCTTTTTGGTGAAAGCGCATCCTGAACTTGATTTGAGATACTTTTCAAACTCATATGCCAACTGCTTATTGGTAAATGCGCCGTACCAGATCAATTTATACGGCCGCTTCGTACTCGAATAACGAGCGCTGCCATTATTATGCTCTTGTAATCGCCGTTTTAGATCTGTAGTCACACCAACATAGCGACTATCATCTTTCTCACTCCATAAGATATATGTGTAGTATAGTCCCACTCCGCTAGTATAGCTCCGCGGGACACCACTTCGCCTAGTTTAATTGGATATAAATCTTCTGTTCTGCATTTTGTGCTTGCACCGCGAAGCTCCAAGTCTTCGAGGAGCGAAGTGGTGGACCTAGGGAGAATCGGACTCCCGCCTCGTCAATGCGAATGACGCGTAATACCACTTTACTATAGGCCCTCTTATTCTTTTTCGCCGAACGAGGGCT
>JAHFMR010000001.1 GCA_023267755.1 bacterium | reverse complement strand
CCGGTTGCCCTTGCGGGCCCCCTTGACTTGCATGACTTATCCACGCCGCCAGCATTCACCCTGAGCTAGGATCAAACTCTCATTAAGAATAGGCGGAACAAAAGAATTCACACATCTTTCTGCCCGCCACCTCCGTGGCGGGCGTTCACGTATTTTGTTGTCAAAGAAACACCCGTCCCGCCTACGCGGGACAGTAGAACCATAGTATATGAGGCGCCCAGGGGCGTCAATAGGCCCAAAAAGAAGCGGCCGTCGCTCTGATGCGACGGCCTAAGTTCTACCGGCCTGACCCGTTCAGGGCGCGGCCTTCTCGTACTTGTTGATGATATGCACCCGCGACTCGCCGGTCATCTTGTCGATGAACTTGACCACGAGCGACACGCGATTGGCCTCGTTCAGCGCCGCCCAATATGCCTGGGCGATTACTTTGATACCGCCCACGAGCGGCATGAGAAGCGGATCGCCACGGAATGCCGGGAGCGGGTCGCCATCCCCCGAGTAGGTCGTAATGCAGAAGCCGAGACCTGAACGAAGGTTGTCATAGAAATACGCCAGCCGATCGCAGCCACTGTCAAACATCGATTTGCGCAGTATCGACATCTGAATAAACGCCGGATGACCTGCGACAATCGAGCATACGGCCGTAATTCGTTGAGTGTAGTTCGGCGCATCCGGTTCGTACTCGCGACTCTCCAATGCGAAGTCGATGTCTCCAGGCCCCCAGTCATAACGCGGCTGCAACTCGAGAATGGTGTCCGTCTGATCGCCATTACTGACGATATAACAGCCATCACTCTGGAGCATCGCATTGTAGATGATGAGACTCGGGTCCTTCACCTTCGATGGGTCAGCCGCCTCGGTGTACACCCGTCTATCGTCGGCGCTGAACACGCGATTCCGGCTGTTCTCGCTCCGGCCCATAATCCAGTAGACCTGGACGAGGTATTTGTCTGTCTCGTCAAGGCCGACCACGATGCCACGCCCAGGGTACGGATTCCCGCTGAGGTTGAAGAAGTTGGCCTTTGCCAACAAATCAAGGTCTGGTTGCATATGGTTCCTCTCTTGAAAAGGTCAGCTGGGCAAGATTGCCCCGCTCTGTTCCGGCGTTAATCTATCACACACACATAAATAGTCAAAATTGCAATTCGACACATTCTCGACACGAAAAAGTGGGTTGCCAACATTGCGCACCAGATACGATGCCGTACAATGAATGCAGCCGTCACGCTTTGCCCAGTACATGCAACCTGCACAAGAGAGAATAGTCGTATCGGTCGGAGGTTCTCTTATCGTCCCCGATCAGGTCGATACTGATTTCTTAAAACGTTTTAAGGATCTTATTTTAGAAAAAGTGCAGCGAGGGTTTATCTTCTCCATCATCGCCGGTGGCGGCAGGACTGCGCGGCGTTATCAGGAAGCCGCAAACGCCGTCACCCCTCTCTCGCCCCAAGATACCGACTGGATCGGCATCCACTCCACCCGATTAAACAGTCAGCTTCTTCGTAACATCTTCGTCGGCTATGCACACCCGCAGGTCGTCCATAATCCAACGCTTGATATCGAGTCAGACGAACCGATTATCATCGCTTCGGGCTGGCAGCCCGGCTGCTCCACCGACTATGATGCTGTCCTCATCGCTAAGAATCTCGGCGCACGCCGCCTGGTAAACCTCTCTAATATCGATTATGTGTACGACAAAGATCCGCGGCGCTACCCAGATGCCAAGAAGATAGAACGCACCACCTGGGCCGAATTTCGTAAGATTATTCCGGATCGCTGGGACCCGGGTCTCTCTTCCCCTTTTGATCCTATCGCTGCCAAAGAGGCCGAGGCACTCGGCCTCGAAGTCGCCATCATCAATGGCGCACATCTTGAAGAATTTTCACACTACCTCGACAACACACCCTTTGTCGGGACGATTATCTCCTAAGATTCTATCGTCTGTAAATCTTGTCGCGTCGATCAACTTGGTGCACGATTATTTCATTACTACTCTCTCGTATTTCATAGACGATTCTCCAATCGCCGACACGCAGTTTGCAAAATCCCCTAAGTTCACCTCCGAGTGGCAGTGGTAAAACTTCATCAAAGTGTGTAATTAACCGTGCGAGACGTTCTTGTACGCGCTTACGGACTGGCGCATCAAGTCTAGCGATAGCACGCTCCGCGTCTATAGCGATGAGAAGACGCCGGGTCATATTCAAATCTACATTACTTCTGCAAGATACTCCTTCAAATCACGAGTCTTACCCTCCTTCACCGACTGCATGGACTTTTGCAGGCGGCGCATAAACACAGGAGAAATCACGCGCCCGAAATCGGGGTCAGTGAATATTTCGCGGAACACACTAATAACCTCGCGCCGAATCGCGGTATTTTTTGCCTTTGTAGTACGTGCAATTACTTGGCTCATACACACAGCATATCACATTTTGATTTTCAAAAGTTACTTGCTCTCTTTCGCTTTTTTCGAGATGTAGTATTGAACTAGAATCACAACTCCACTTAACAACGCGAGAATGTCCGCCCACGGATAAGGAAGAAAGAGTCTCCAAATCCAATAGGAGAGAGTTGAGACAAAAATAGCATAAAGAATAATCATGTCTTCTTAAACCAGTTTGCGATGGGGATAAGGAGCGGAGCGGAGCGGCAGATGGAGGAGAAGGTGCCGGCAACGACGCCCACCAACATCACGAGTGCGAAGTCGCTGGTCGCTGGTGCGCCAAGGTAGATGAGCGCGATGAGCGCGAGCGCCACGGTGAGCGCAGTGTTGATAGAGCGGGTCATCGTCTCGTTGATAGACTTCCCTATCGTGTTCTCAAACGATTCTTTGAGCCCGATCTTTTCGTTGTGAGCGAGGTGCTCGCGGATGCGATCGAAGATGACGATGACATCGTTTACGCAGTAACCGAGGAGCGCGAGCAGAGCGACGATAAAGAGCGAGTCCACCTGCACGCCGGTATAGTGGCAGAGCGCCGCATAGAAGCCCGCGGGGACAATCAGGTCTATCGCGAGCATCGCGACGACGATGAGCCCATAGCCCCAGCTCGGCACTGGCTTTGATACGTGACGAAATGCAAAAGCGATATAAAGCACGATAACGAGGACGACCGCGAGGATAGCCCAGATAGCTTTATTGGTGAACTGGCTGCCGAGTGCTGGGCCGACACTGGTGTATGAAAGCTCTGTAGTCGAGGCTTGGGCAGAGAGTGCGGCGAGGACAGCGTCGTGTTCCGCTGGCGTGAGCGTCCGTGTGCGGAGAGCAACCGCGTTCGTGCCAGAAGAGCGGACCGAGACAACCCCGAGCGCGGGGACTGAGGACGCTTGCTTCTCGATATCCGCGAGTGCTGGAACTGTGTTCGCATAGCTAACCTGCATCAGAGAGCCGCCGGTGAAGTCGATCCCGAGCGGCAAGCCCCAGATAAAGATAGCGCCGAGCGCTCCCGCGAGGAGAAGTCCCGTGAGCCAGAAGAAGAAGCGACGATGAGTGATGACAAACATAGTTTAATTTTTATGAAATCCGGAACTGAGGAGGAACTTCCACGCTCCCTCCCCTTCTTCGGGAACAATCGCGAGGAGGAAAACGCGTGAGAGCGACACCGCGGAAATAAAGGAGGCGAGAACGCCGAGTACGAAGACAAGCGCGAAGCCCTGGACGATTGAGGTGCCGAGCCAGAAGAGGATAACGCCAGAAATAATCATCGTGAGGTGACCATCGCGAATCGCCGGCCACGCGCGACTGAAACCGATATGCACCGCCTCGCGCGGTGTCTTACCGCCACGGAGCTCCTCCTTGGTCCGCTCGAAGATAAGCACGTTGGCATCTACGGCCATACCCACCGAGATGATGAGCCCAGCGATGCCCGAAGCGGTGAGCGTCACGGGGATTACCTTGATTACCGCGAGCATAAAGGCGAGATACTCGGCGAGTGCGAGTGCCGCGATGACGCCCGGGAGGCGATACCAGGCAATCATAAAGAGCGCGACGATAATGAAACCAATCACGCCGGCAGTGACGCCAGCAGCGATAGCCGCGGCGCCGAGGGTGGGCCCGACAGCCGAACTGTTTTCGAGCTGAATCGGTACCGGGAGCGCGCCAAAGTTTAAGTTGCGCACCAGGTCGCGAGCTTCCGGCGCGGTAAAGCGGCCGCTGATAGTCGCCTGACCGCCGGGAATCGCCTCCTTAATCGTCGGGGTAGATATCGGCTGACCGTCGAGGAAGATAGCGAGTGTCTGTCCGACATTCTCGCTTGTAATCTTCTCGAAGAGCTTCGCGCCTTCGCTATTGAAATTAAGGATCACCTCTGGCGAGGCGAGCCCGGCAGTCGCGCCGCTCCCGAAGCCGAGGGTGGCGCTCGAGAGGTAGCGGCCGTCAAGGCCGGTCGGAAGAAAGACAGTTTGCGTCGAAGTGCCGATTGGCATATTGGTCGCGAGACGGAACTCGAGAGTCGGTGTCTCACCAAGCGCGGCAACTGCCGCGTTGATATCGGTAACGCCCGGCAAGTCGACGATGAGACGATCCTCGGTCGTGCCCGAGAGCGCGCTCGCCTGCTCGGTCTGGACCAAGGGCTCGGCGACACCGAAGAGGTTAACCCGGCGCTCGATGACCCCTTGGAGCGCCGAGAGCGCGTCAGAGCGCTCCCCCGCGGGAGTCTGGCTCATATCGGCCTTGTAGACCAGCTCGGTGCCGCCGGCGAGGTCGAGACCGAGTCGGAAGCGGTAGACACTGTCTGGGTTGGTCTCGGTGCTCCAGACGAAGTACGCAAGCAAAAGCCCTGCGATGAGGGCGATAACGGCAGACACTCGGAAACGAGTCATTGGAGAGAGTATAACCTAAACATCTAAAAAGCGAAGTCTTGCCGTCCTTAGCTTTTCATTGCCCTTTCCGCGAGAGTCGCCGCGTTGGCAAAGAGGCAGGCCACGGCAAGCGGGCCCACGCCGCCGGGGACGGGGGTTACGAGCGAGCACTTAGCGGCACAAGAAGGGCTCGCGTCGCCCGCTATAGTACCGCTCGACTCTGCCGTGCCCGCATCGATAAGTATCACCCCCTCTTTGAGCATATCCGGTTTAATCAGGTGTGGGACGCCAACGCCCGTAACAACGATGTCGGCAGAAAGCAGGAGCCATTTCAGGTTATCTGTCTTGCTGTTAGCGACTTCCACTCTTACGCCCTGCTGGCGAAGCCATGTTGCGCAGGGCGCTCCTACCAAGAAGCCATTCCCCACCACGACTGCTTGCTTCCCCTTCACCACTACGTGGTGCGTATCAAAAATCTCTTTCATCGCAGCGACAACCGGCGGTAGGAGCGCCCCCTCCTTCTCGCTTAAGAAAAGCGCACGGGCAGCAGCAGAAAGGACGTCGGCGTCCTTGATCACCGGAATCGTGTCGAGCAAGTCGCGCGACACGTCGGCGGGGAGCGGTAATTGAATGATGACTGCATCGGCGTCGGCAAAAGCATCTGGTGTATCAACAACACTGAAGTCGCATCCTGCCTCCGTCCCCTGACGCTGCTTAATCTTCAGATACGAGCGCGTTGCTGGTGTATCAGAGGGGGCGTACGCGACGACTCTTGGTCGTCGCGGGAGGAGTTCTGCGCGCGCCTTGGTGCGTGCGAGTATTTCTCGTGCCATCTCTCGTCCATCAATAATCATACAAGGAGTTCAGCAATACCTTCTTTAAATGATATTGTCGCAATCCACCCGAGCATACTACGCGCTCGTGAGACGTCCGCCACACTGCGGAAAATATCCCCCGGACGTAGCGGCAACTGCAATACCTCGACCGGCACCACACTATGTATGGTATCTATGAGTTCTTGGAGAGAAATTTCAATCCCTGATGCGATGTTGAACACGCCTACAACGTCTGACTCAAGCGCTTTGATAATCGCCTGAGCGACATCACGCACGTGCACGAAGTCCCGAGTGCTCAAGGGATCAGCGGTGAGCGGCAACGGTTTGTTCGCCTTAGCATTTTCAATAAACCGAGGGATTACTGAAGCATATCCTTTTCCTGCAATTTGCCCAGGTCCATACACATTAAAAAATCGTAGCCCGATGGAAGAAAGTCCGATTCGTGCAAGACGCGCAGCATCTGCCTCATTGGCAAGTTTCGATTCCGCATACGGAGACTGTGGCTTCTTCGGACTCTCTTCACGTTTTGGCATATCGGGGTCGTCCCCGTACACAGCTGCTGATGATGCATATACAAGACGCTTCACTTTCGCCTCATGAGCTAATTCAAAAACGTTACGCGCACCACCTTCGTTTACCGCATGCGTATACTCAGGGTCCTCAATACTTTTCGGAACAGAAATCTGTGCAGCAAGGTGCACGACACCATCGGCACCCGCGAGCATTTTCTCGAGAGCACTCCGATCCCGAACATCTGCGACAATAAGTTCGACACCTCCAGGAATGTTCTCCCGCTTCCCTGTCACAAGAGAATCGATGATTGAAACCGTATACCCCCTCTCTATAAGAGCCTTAACTAGATGCGTTCCAATGAAGCCTGCTCCGCCCGTTACTACAATCTTCTTATTTTGAGTAGTGTTCATGTTCCTGAAAAAGCGACCAGTGCACGGAGCGTTTTGATTGCAATGGCAAGATCAAGACCGAAGAATCGGCGCTTCAGATAGTACAGGTCGAAGGAGAGTTTGCGTTGTGTACGCGCAACATCAACTGGTCCACGTGGTGCATCGTAATCGTGGATCTGTGCCCACCCCGAGAGCCCGGGTGGAATCATATGCCGCATCCAGTATTGTGGAATCTCCTTTTCATAAACCTTTACAAGCGTCGGGAGCTCTGGTCGCGGACCGATGAATGAAAGATCACCCATAAGAATATTCCACAACTGCGGGAGCTCGTCGATGCGAGACTTGCGCACAAACTTGCCCACGGTCGTTACGCGATTCTTCTTTTGTAGTTCCGGATCGCCATGATCATTAAGAAGCATCGAACGTAGTTTTATAATAATGAATGGACGACCTCCCTTGCCAATACGCTCGTGAAGAAAGAAAATAGTTCCATTCTCAAATGCGAGCGCGAGTGCCGCAAGAATGACGAAGGGGGCCGCAATAATCGAGAGCGCGAGTGAGAGTACGATATCGAAGAGACGCTTCGCGACATCATAAAGCAAGTGCGGCCGCGAGAGTGGATCGAGAATCTGAGTTGTATCGAGATGATCGAGTGGTACGCGATCAAATATCTCTTCATACAACGAAGCAAAATCCTTAAGTGTCAGATCGCTCGCGATGCGTTCATAGAGAGCCGGCATATCCCGGATGACGACAGGATCGAAGGTGTCAACTACGACAATGCGTACTCCTGCTGCATACCCCGCGTTAATCGTGGCTATAACACTTCCTGTATGTAATCCTTTTGTTTCAATAAGAGAGACGAACTTAATAAGATACCTATCATTATTATTCACCTCGTCATAGAGCTCACGCATTGCAGGTCCCGTACCTACAAGAATCGCACCCTCGCGATTCTTATCGTTCATTTCATATCTCATACGATAGAAACGCCATGTGCTCTCCGCGACAACCGATACCGCAAGATAGATTACAAGAATAATCCGCGGCTCGATAGAAAGTGGGAGAATGAAAAAGAGAATCGCGGCGATAGCGACAGTAGCGCCTTGAGCGCCAAGGATACGCGTACCCATCACACGACGTATCGGTCGTGTCTGTTTTTCATATAAGCCGGCGATATAAAACACAACGAGCGAGATACCAAACATGGGCAGAAATGGCACGAGATTAGCGTTAAAGTAACTAGCAGACGGGAGAGAGAGGTTACGTAATACAAGAGTTACCCATAATGAAGCAACTAATATGAAGAAATCCCCCGTAAGGAGAAGGAGGGTCTCGCGTCGGTCAAAAACCATAGGATAGATACTATAACGTTATATAGTATTGTACAGTTACACTCATGCAAGGCACTTCCCAGAAGATACTCTTTATTATCACTAAATCGAACTGGGGCGGCGCCCAGCGGTATGTCTATGATCTCGTGACAGCCCTGCCTCGGGGTGAATTCGAAGTGGGTGTCGCGTTCGGCCAACATGGACGACTTGCTCGTGAACTCCAGCAAGCTGGTATCGCCATCTATCCAATACTTTCGCTCCAGCGAAACGTATCGCTCTGTGCCGATATATACAGCTTTTTTGAATTGATTCGTCTCTTCCACACTGAAAGACCGCAAATCGTGCATCTGAACTCCTCGAAGGCGGCTGGTATAGGCGCACTCGCCGCACGACTCTCGGGCATACCACACATCATCTTTACGGCTCATGGGTGGCCGTTTTGGGAAAATCGCTCTATTCTCTCGCGCACACTTATTTATTTTTTCTCATGGATTACAGCCCTCCTCGCACACAAGATTATTGTCGTCTCTGACTATGATCTCGAGATCGCACAGAAGATGCCCTTTATTGCTCGTAAGGTGACGCGCATTTATAACGGTATTGGCCCACTCACGCTCGGCTCGGGAGAGAGGATTCGTAACGCATTCCCTCCCCACACGCACATCACAGGCACTATCGGAGAGCTCACAAAGAATAAAAACCACATTGCTCTTATTGAGGAAGCTCGGGGTAATCGTGATATGTATGTAGCAATTGTCGGCGAGGGAGAATTGCGGCCTTGGCTTGAACAAAAAATAAGAGAATACGATCTGAAAGAGCGTGTTAAATTATTTGGTTTTATCCCTGCTCATGAAGTGCTGCGCGGATTCGACATTTTCACACTTCCCTCAATCAAAGAGGGTCTCCCTTATGTTCTCATTGAAGCAAGGGCTGCTGGGCTTGAGATACAAGCCAATCGCGTGGGTGGTGTTGGTGAAATTCTCGATGCAAAGGATATGCAGAACTTCTCGCTTGAACAGATGGTGCAAAAAACGCTAGCACTCTATCATTCCTAACGTCGAGATTTTCTTAGCGGTACTCCGCCTTAGAAAATCCAAGTGTAGTCGCTGAAAGCGCGCTACCCGCCCAGATACTCGTTCGTGCCCACGTCACGCGAGGCGCCGCGCCCATGCCGGGCGAGCGAGGTGATAATACCCAGCAGCGTGAATTCGAGTACTAAGTGAGAGCCGCCCGAGCTCATAAACGGAATGGTCGTCCCAGTGACCGGCAAGAGACCGAGACTGATACTGCTGTGTATCGCGATATGCGACGCGAGGAGGGTGAACGCACCAAGCGTGAAAAATGCGTCGAAGTTCGTCGCTGCGGCACGCGCTATTTGCACGAGGCGCGCGAGAAGAAGTGTGTAGAGGGAGAGGAGAAGCACCACGCCAATAAACCCCCACTCTTCCGCAAAGGCCGCGAACATAAAGTCGGTTTGATATTGGGGTAGAAAACGGAGCTTCGACTGCGTCCCGTAACCCACACCCTTTCCGAAGAGCTCGCCGCTCCCCACCGCAATCTTGGCCTGATATGCGTTGTAGCCGGCCCCGCGCATATCGCTCGCAGGATTGATGAAGGACATAATACGCGTGCGCTGATACGCCTTCAATCCGCCAAACCAGAGTGTCGAGGCGATGATAATACCAAGAAGCCCCAGAACAACGAGATGTCTCTTCGAGATGCCAGAGACAAGCATCATCCCGAGCCAGAGAGTGCCGAAGATGATGGCATTCCCCATATCCGGCTCGACAAGAATAAGAGCCAACAAAGCAAGTGTGTATGCGCCTGAAACGAAGATATGACGAAAATCCCCTATCTCCACGTGACGGCGAGAGAGGTACTTGGCGAGAAGTGCGATAATCGCGAGCTTCGCGAGGTCTGCCGGCTGGAAAGAGATGAGGCCCAGCGTGAACCACGCGCGCGCACCCATCACCGGATGTGCAACGAGGAGGAGGAGTGCGAGAAGGAAGAGTGATGTCCCGTAAAGCACCATCACAACCGAGGTCCGGCGGATAAAGCTCATATCGAGGGTGGAGAAACCGAGATAGAGTACGGTGGCAATACCAAGCCAGAGCAGCTGCCGTGGTGCAAGCGACGCACCCTGTCCAAACGTGCTCATCGTGAGGATCCCAAGCAACGAAAGCGAGAGTGCCGGGAGGAACAGCGTCCAATCGAAGAAGAACGGGGAGCGCAAACGTAACTCGGAGAGTAGATTCACGGGAGACCTGCCTGCTGGTCAGGCAGGGGGATAATTGGATCCACTTCTATTGAGGCTGGGGTGCCGTTAAACGGAACATTCCAGGTAAACGTAGCCACTGCACTCCCCTGGGCAGGAATTGTAGGTAGGACAGTGCCAGAGATGGCGATAACATTCAAATGCGCGTCGCGCACTAAAACAACCACTCGCACATTCGTCAACGCCTTCGGCGTGCCGTTTACAAGTGTCGCATCGACGCGTGGCGTATCCACAGTGCCACCTTGTACTGTATTTGATACACCCGGCACAACGCGCGGATCAGACGTCATCGCGACCCACTTCACCGATGCGGCATCGATATCGAGAAAACTATTTGTCACGCGCTGCTTCCCCGAGGTGATACTCGGGATAAAGACTGTCGTCTTCGCGCCAGGAGGGAGATCAAGCGTGCCAGAAACCGATTGGATGAGTGTTTGATTGGCGCCATAAAGCGTCATTCGATACGGGACATTCTTTGCAGCAGCTGTCATATTTTTATTCTCGACTGATGCAACGACGGCAGTGCGTCCGGTGGTGGTATCGGTAAATGACTGGGTGAAGAGCACGGTGGGCGGTTGCTCGTTGGCGACGCAGAGGTACGGACACGGTCCGCCACAATCGATACCCACTTCACCTTGATTCTGGGTGCTATCAGCACACGAGGGGGCCTTGTAGAGGGTCACGATGAAGACAATAGCAACAAAGGCCGCGACGACTCCGCCTATCGTGAACAAGATGAAGAATTTGCGCCGTGCTGCCCAGGACATATCGCTAGTATATAACAAAACATCGTCCGCCAAAGGCGGACGATGTTTTGTTCGAGTACTCGGTTCTGGCGGCTAGCTACTCTCCCCATCTGAAACGATGAGTACCATCGCCGCTAAGAGGCTTAACTGCCGTGTTCGGAATGAGAACGGGTGTGACCCTCTCGCCAAACCACCAGAACCGAACACTCGAAGTGTTCGGTATACAAAATATGCATTAGGTACTGAAAACAAAGTGTGTAGAACGATTGTGCTACACAGAGTTCCGCACGAGAGACTGGACATATTAGTACTCCTCGACTCAACGCCTTACGACGCTTCCATCTAGAGCCTATCAACCTAGTCATCTCCTAGGAGTCTCATAACGATTATTCATCTTGAGGCATGTTTCCCGCTTATATGCTTTCAGCGGTTATCACGACCCGACATAGCTACCCAGCGGTGCCCTTGGCAGGACAGCTGGTAGACCAGAGGTCAGTTCATCCCGGTCCTCTCGTACTAGGGACAACCCCCCTCAATAATCAACGCCTGTAGTAGATAGGAGACCAACCTGTCTCACGCATCTTGTTGACCCGCATTACTGCGGGGATCGGACTGTAACACCATCGGTTCTCGATGATCAACATTCAGTCTCTAAGGGCACTACTCATTATCCATATCTCTATAGTATCACAAGTAATTTCCCTCGGTATTGCCCATTGCATATGGGTTCCACCGATATCAGTTGATTTGCTAACGCATACATTCCTGTATGCGACCGCCGTGAGTTGTCGTTTACGCACACTACGTCTCCACGTAGCTAACATCTGCCTCGGGGTTCAAACCGTTCAATCCACCACTTCAAGGTCGAACCTTGAAGTGACATGCTGAACGGTTTGAACCCAGCTCGCGTAACATTTTAAATGGCGAACAGCCATACGCTTGGGACCTTCTCCAGCCCCGCGCTATGTTGAGCCGACATCGAGGTGCCGAACTCCGCCGTCGCTATGGACGCTTGGGCGGAACTAGCCTGTTATCCCCAGGGTAACTTATATCCGTTAATCTCTGGCCGCATCTAAGGCGTACCATCG
>JAHFMR010000014.1 GCA_023267755.1 bacterium | reverse complement strand
GTCCCGACCTTGAGAAGATTGTGCAGAATATCGTCGATGCGGACTTCCGTATCCAGATCACTATGGTGAAGCAGAGTCCGGAAATAGCACGCGGTGTGGACACTGGCGGCGCCGGCGATCAGGGGATTATGAAGGGCTATGCGACAAACGAGACGGAGACCTTGATGCCGTCCGAGTATGAGCTCGCGCGAGGTCTCGCGCAGAAAGTGTTCGCGGTCTACCCCTACGACGGTAAGACGCAGGTTACGCTCGAGGACGGCCGGGTGACCGGTGTGGTCGCGAGCTTCCAGAACGCACCGCACGAGGAGTTGGCGGAGCTCGTCCGATCGATTATCGAATCGGAAAATTATTACATCAATCCGGCGGGCGACTGGACGCAGGGCGGCTTCGACGCAGACACCGGCCTCTCGGGCCGCAAGCTTATCGTGGATAACTACGGCCCCGAAATTACGATTGGAGGTGGCTCCTTCTCGGGCAAGGATTACACCAAGGTCGACCGTTCTGCCGCCTATATGGCGCGTAAGATAGCGGTCGACTTGGTGCACGCGGGCGCGAAGGAGGCGTTCGTGAAGCTTGCCTACGCTATCGGCAAGCCAGAGCCCGTGATGGCGGTGGCGGTCGTCGATGGCACCGAGACCAAGATTACCGGCTACGACCTCTCTCCTCGCGGAATTAAGGAGGCACTCGGACTCGACAGGGTCACCTACGCCGAAACGGCAACTTGGGGCCACTTCGGCCGCGGCTTCTCGTGGGATACGTAAAGAGGTTTTTAGCGCGTGTCGTAACGCGCACCGGCGTCGCCAGAGACATAGGCGACACTCTGGTACCCGAGATCGAGTAACGCTCCGCAGGCGTGTGCCGCGCGACCGCCCGAGCGACAGCAGACGATAATCGGTGTTGACGGGTCAGTGATGAGATTGCGCGCTCGCAGAGCGAGCGCGCCGAGCGGGATATGGAGCGCGCTCTTACTATGACCGCTCGCCCACTCACTGTCTTCGCGCACGTCCACGAGGACGTGTCCGTCCTCTCCCGCTATCGCGTCGTATTCTTCCCAGGTAAGTCTTTGAGGCATCATAGCTCCACTCTACCACTCGCGCCGTTCTCGTGTAGAGTGAGGATAATGCAGAAAAAGGAAGAAAAGAGCGAGTTCCCGATGCGGATCAATAAATACCTCGCAAGGCAGGGCCACGCGACGAGGCGCGGCGCCGACGAGCTTGTTGCGCGCGGCAAGGTGCTTATTAATGGCCGCCTTGCGGAGCTTGGCGACCAAGTGCGCGAGAGCGACACGGTCGAACTCCGCGACTCGAGTAAGCCTAAGAAGTATCTCTACTTCGCCTACCACAAGCCAGTGGGCGTAATCACCCACTCGCCGCAGGAAGGCGAGAAGGATATTAAGCAGAGCGTTCGTGGAGGAGTGATGAAAGATGTCTTCCCTATCGGCCGGCTCGATAAGGACTCAAGTGGTCTCATCATCCTCACCAACGACGGACGTGTCACCGACCGTCTCCTCAATCCGAAATATGATCACGACAAGGAATATCGCGTGCGCACCGGCGACGCGCTGCGCGAAGGATTTAAAAAGGCGATGGAGAGCGGCGTTAATATCGAGGGCTATCTCACCGCGCCCTGTGCTGTGCGTAAGACGGGACCCAAGAGCTTCACGATTACTCTAGGCGAGGGGAAGAAGCATCAGATACGCCGAATGGTCGCAGCACTCCACAACACCGTCGATGAGCTCGTGCGCACGCGCATCCTCAATGTGCGTCTCGAAGATCTCCCGTCAGGCGAGTGGCGCCCAATAGAGGGCGACGAACTCGCCACCTTCCTACAGTCGATCGGGCTCTAGCTAGTGCGTCGAGACAGGGTAGCCGAAGTCGCGGATAAGTTCCTCAAACGGCAAGGTATTTCGTACTTCCGTTCGTGCTTGTGCGTGCTGGATATTCTCGTTGAAATGGGTGAAGAGACCGGCGACCGCCCTCTGCGCTTCTTCGGGAAGACCAGCAAGCTCGGTGTCGAGCATTGCCTTACGGCCTTCGGCGAACCTCCTCTGCGTCTCACTCCACGCGAGCATCCGCTTGGTGAATGCGGTTTTCTGCTCCTCTGAAACGTTTTGCGGCTCAGCGACCGCCTGCGCGATATCAATATTCTCTTCGCGGAAGTTCGCATTTCCCTCTTCCGCGAACGCTTCGTACTCATCCATCCCTGCCGCACCGAGATCGGCGAGTGCGAGCGCGCGTATCACGAGACTTGATTCTGGAGTCAGGTTCGGCTGAATAACCGTCCCGAGCTTTGGATCATAATCCGGAACAGTCACATCAATCGCCCTGCGTACAAGGTCTTTTTCTTCGGCAGTCAGAAGATCGGGGTTAATCTTATGGATGTCCTCGAGCGCTTCGTCGGCGCTCGCGGTTTCATTCCTCTGTGCAAATCGTCTGCGTATCTGCGCGCCATCGCTCTCGCGCGTCACGATCTCATATTCCTGCACCGTGTCGTGGTTCGCCGCTATGTATTCCCCTAGTCCTATCAATCGCTCTGAAAGCGAACCGGGGACGGCCTCTTCTACCGTCCGGAGGATCTTCTTCGTCCGCTCGATGACCGCAGTTGTGTGTGCGGAATTATGGTAGTCGAGCCTATCAAGCGGATTCTCTGCTTGTTCGAAACGCTCCTTCACCCGCTTAAGCGCGTGCTGGATGCCAAGGTTAATAGCCTGCTCGAAGCTGGAGTGGTCTCCTTCTGTCTTATTCACGATTTTTGGCGGATGTTCCATAGCCACAGTCGAGGACGCTCCGTTTTATTTCTTACAACTCCTACAGATAGCGCGGACACTCTCGGGAACCATATCGCAGGATGGCACCGAGACAAACGCGTCACACGACGGCCCTTGCACTGCTGGTGCGATGCCTGCGGCCGGCGGCACTTTCATCGGTATCCCTGCCGGCGCTCTCCCCTCGCCCGATGAAGACGTTCCTTCTTGTGGGTACGCACGGACGTCGTCCCCTGCATTTTTTTGCATACTCGCGGCGCAATCCCTAAAGATCTTTGCACTCTCGGGGCCAAGCGCTTCAGTATCACCCGCTTGTATCTTCGCGAGTGTTTCCGCGCCAAGCTTCGCTTCGATGCAGGTGCGCATCTGCGGCGGCATCTTATCGAGTCCGTTCTGCGCCTGCTTTAATCCTTCAGCACGTATCGACTCGAAGCATTTTCTTACCTGACCGCCCTCACTAGCAGAGGGCGTCGCGCCTCCCTTAATCTGGGTGACGCGATCCTTACCAAGTGCCGTCTCGAGACAGGCGAGCACTTGCGGGGTCGCCATACCAAAGGCGGCATCCATCTTCTCTTTCAGCTTCGGCGCAAAGGAATCCGCACAAGCCTTCACCTTGGTACCGATATCTGGACCGGGTGTAAGCGTCCCCGCTTCAAGCTGCGTCACGGTGTCAGCCCCAAGAGCGTCAGTGAGACAAGAGACCATCTCAGACGGCATCTGCTTGATGCCGGTGCGCAAGCGTCCCATCCCGTCTTCAATTTCCTTAATCTTATCTGAACTCAATATCCCCTTCTCCTTAGCGAAGGCGAGACACGCTGGTGCGTTTTCCGACGCATTGCAGTAAGCGTTGCACGCCTCCTTCGAAGTGCAGCCGCCGGGTCCTACCCCACCCGCTTTGCGCGCAATCGCCGCATCCTCCTTGCTCATCAAGTTCGCCTTCTCTGCGAAAGCGATGCACTCGTCAAAATGGCTCGTGTCAGCGCAGTACGCTTCGCACGAGGATTTGTCCTTACACGCCCCCGGTGTCTGTCCGCCGTTGCGGAGTGCCTTCGCGACCTTCTTAGCCTGCTCGAGCTCTTTGGTCGGGAGAAGCTTATGAGTCTCTGCAAATGCGAGACAGGTATCGGCGTGCGCGATGTCTTCGCAGTAGGCAGCGCAGGAGTTCTGATCTTTACAACCGCCAGGGCCGCCGCTCGCGAGTGCGTCCTTAAACTCCTTCGCCTTATTCGCTTGCTCCTGTGAGATCATCCCGTGATTGGCAGCAAACTGCGCACACGCGACGATGTGGTCCGTGCTCTCGCAGTAGACGTGACACGCCTTTTTGTCAGTACAGCCGCCGAGCTCCGCGATTGGGTATGTGACACTCGCGGGGACTGGGGCGACCGTCTGGACAGGCATTTGTGCTGCAGCAACATTCGCCGCCGTTACGAGCGCGAACGAGAGTACCACCAGTTTCAAAGAATTTTTCATACGCGATGATATTAGAAGGGGTTCTGATAAGCGTTCTTCACCGGATTGGTCGGCGCACTGAAGGGATTCGTGTCTTGCGTATTCGTTGTTGGACTTGCTGCAGCGCCACCGTAGAGTGTCGCGCCGAGCCCTTCCGCCTGGTCCGTTGCCGAGCCAGCAAGACCCGGACTAACAACAGCCGGGCGCGGGTGCGCCATAAGCCAGTACACTGCTCCAGCGAGAAGCACGATTGCTACGATTGCGAGTACCACTTTGTTCATATGTCTATATGCTAATCCTATAAAATCACCCCTCCCGTTCACTCCCCCTAGTATACCTCTCTTCGAGAATACTCAATGCTGTGCGAGCGTGAGCGTGCGACGAATCGCGTCAAACTGGGCGAGAAGCATTGCTTTATCGAACTCGCGCACTGCGCCAACCGGATAATTCTCGAAAGCGCTGTAGTGGATAAAGTAGCGCACCGCGACACACGGGCTCGTGCCCGAGAGCGCGTAGACCGTCTCCTCATAGCGATTGCCCGCGGCGGCACTGGTCGAGGAAGCGACGGAGTAGGTCGTGCTCGCTTCAGTCACTTCTCGCGCAGTAGCGTGATCGAGGAAGAGTGTGGCGCGGCAGTCGGTGGTGCTCGCTATCTGCTCGACGCTCAGATAAGAGCCGGCGGAGAGATTGGTGCTGCTCGCGGTCGCCTTGGGGATAGTGAATTTCACGCCGCGAATACTCTTCCCGGGTCCGAGTTCTTGGTAACGATACGCCTCGTTAATCGTGTATCCGCCCGCGAGGCGGATAGAAAATCCAGAAGTGCTGGTAGCGTAGACCTGCGGAAGGCTCTGTCCGGAAGGCTCGGGCGCCGCGGCGATACAGCCGGTATACGACCTCTCCTCACCCCTCTCGAGCACGAGCGCGCCGTTGCCTCGGCTCCAGAAGATGAGCGATTCGTCAGTGTTCGCGTAACGCATTCCATCGGCCGAGAGCGTCTGCGGGAGCGTCATCGCACGTCCATCAGAGAACGTGAGCGCCACGCTCCCGCCCGGGACAGGCGGCTGATCGGGGCTCGCAGGCGGCTTGTTCTCGCCCTGGTAATACGCAGCGAAGACTGCCTTATCGCCGTCGCAGACATATGAGACACTCGCGATAAGCGTTGGCGACGTCACTACCGGCGTACGCGGGAGCAACACCGCGGCCGCGATAATAATCGCGATAACGATAAACAAGGTGGTCCCGATGCGCATACTTGAATGCATATTACCCCATCCGCAGAACCATCACCCCATCGTGCCCGTACGGGTCCTGCCAGATCTCATAACGCCAATCTGAGTCGGCGAGCAGCTTCTTAATCTCTTCGGCCTGTGTCATATCAAACTCGCCATAGAGTACACCGCGCTCCGTGAGATGCTTCTTCCCCTCCTTAATCAGCTCGCGGTGGTGAGCGAAGCCGTCGACAGAACCGAAGAATGCGATGCGCGGCTCGTAGTACATCTCAGGGTCCATCTCACTCTCACCTGCTGGGTCGACGTAGGGCGGATTGGCACAAATAATATCGAACGTGCCGGTCACGTTCTCAAGACTGTCGCCTGCGATAAGCGTCGCGCGCGATGCCGTAATTCCGTTTAACTCCAGCGAGTGCGCGATCTGCGGGAGGAGATTTTTATCGAGCTCGTTGAAGGTGATGTGGGCAGCGGGTAGGTGTTTGGCGAGCGCGATGCCGATATTACCCGAGCCGGCGTAGGCGTCGAGCGCTGTAACTGGTCCCGCATCTTTCCATTCAGCAATCACCCGCTCGACCCAGAAGGCCGTCTCGTCGCGTGGGACCATCGGCCGGTAGGAGAGGTCGATGCGGCAGCCGAGGAAGTCAGCGTAGCCGAGCACATACTCCCACGGCTCGTGTGCGTCGATGCGCGCACAGTCGGCGCGATAGGCGTCACTCTCCACGCCACTATATTTCTCTTTAAGCACCTTCGCCTTCGCGGCGTCGTCTGACAGATACATAGATATAAAAACACTACCGCACTTCTCCCTTTTTGCGAATGCGTATAGAAAAGAAAACAGGCAGCCTTTGGAGGGGCTGCCTGCGCCGAGTTATTGCTACTCAGCGGTTGAAGAAGGAGTGCCGGAAGACATCGTCACCCGGCACTGGCGCCGATCAGCGGATCACTGGGGAGCCGTGACGGTGTAGCCGTGGCTCTGGAGGAACTCGATGGCCGTGATGCCGAAACTGGCCTGCGGGGCGGAAACCACCACGTCGCGCTTCTTGGCATCCGGCCAGTACAGGACGGAATCGCCGATCTGCTGCGTCGCGCTGCTGTGGACCTCGGTGCCCTTGAAGTTGCCGTGATGCACGGTGCGGTCGGTGCCCTGCAAGCTGTTCAGATCGATCATCATCTTCTTGCCGCCGATCAGGGCGGGGACCATCTTGCGGGCGATATGACGCTGCGATTGCTTGTTCATGGGTGAATCTCCTTTTCAGTTGTGGTGTGCGCGTTCTGCTCGTCCTCCAGGGTGGAGGTGCAAAACGTAAATCGGCCCAGGTGGGTCGACCGAGGTATACTACGCGACTCCTTTTTTATTGTCAATACCCTGTACGAGCCCAGTACCTAAGCGTGATAAAAAGCAAAAGCCGCTGCGAGAGTGGCTCTCGCAGCGGCCTATATATTCCCTCCCTTAGCGATGATTTGGAATGTGCCTTTCTTGCACCCACACCTTTGTTATCCCGCCGCCGATATCGTCGGCGATGCGAGAGATTTCCTCTATCTCCTCATTTCTGATGTCTCGAACATACAGTGTCGGCTCCCCGTTCCTGACCCGCACTTCCAGGACCAAGCCGACAAGGTTAGCGTGCCGCCACCCGAGGTCAAGAGCCTCGCCGACGCCTTCCATCGGCAGAAACATTCTTGATCCATTGATGTCGATCAGGTACAACAGGGATCCTTTCCCCACTTTGACTTCCATACGCACCTCCACTTGTCTTGTTGTGACGCTATTGTGCTACAGATCTCCCTGTACGTTACAACGAGATATTCAGGAAGTCGAGACTGCGTTGGTACCAGCGACATAGCCGGTCGTCCAGCAGAGCTGGAGAGAGTACCCGCCCGAGGGGCGGGAGATATGGAGCAGGTCGCCTGTCACGAAGAGGTTCTGGACGCGCCGGCTCCGCATCGTGCGCGTATCCACTTCATCGAGCGGGAGCCCGCCGTCGGCAACAATCGCTCGGTCGAGACTCATAAGCCCCGTCACCGTGAGCGGGAGGCGCTTCGCCGTGTCGACAAGCCGCTTCCGCTCATCTCTCGTGACGCTGTGCACCTTGGTCTCGGGGTCGACCTTCGCGAGCGCGAGGAGCGTCTCGCCGAGGCCGGGCGGCACGACATCCTTCAGCACATTCTTAATCAGTTTGTTCTTATTCGCATCAAATAGCTCGGTGACTCGTTTGTCGAGCGCGCCCTGATCGACTCCCGGGAAGAGGTCGACGAGTGCCGTAACAATGCCCTCGATCAAGAGCCCCTTCACCTTACCCGCACTGTTGAGGATAGTGGGGCCCGAGATGCCGAAGTGTGTGAAGAGGAGCGGTCCCGAGCGCGAGAACTTCTTTACCCCATCGACACAGAACGTAATCTTCATCGCCTCAAGCGAGACGCCGGAGAGCTTCTTGGCCCACCCCTCGCGCACCGTGAGTGGCACGAGTGTGGGGGTGGGCTTCTCGACCGTGTGTCCCGCCGCTCGCAGCCAGGCGTAGCCGTCTCCTGTCGAGCCTGTCTCGGGGTGGGACACGCCACCGGTCGCGAGGATATAGGCCCTCGCGCTAAACGCCCCATCGCTCGTCTCGACCCCCTCGACGCGCCCCGCGGCCATCACAAGCCGCTCCACCGCCACGCCAGTGCGCACCTCTACCCTCCCCTTCGCGAGATACCGCACGAACATCTGGGCGACATCGCTCGCGCGCTCGGTCGCGGGGAACGCGCGCTTGTGTGCCTCGACTATAAGCGGCAGGCCGCGTGCCTCGCAGAAGGAGAAGGTGTCGCGCACGCCGAACTGTGCGAAGGCGGAGTGGAGGAACTCGCCGGAGGCGCCATACTTCGCCGCGAAGAGCCGCTCGTCCTCCTCGGCGTTGGTGATATTACAGCGACCGCCACCGGTCATCGAGAGCTTCACGCCGAGCTCGGCGTTCTTCTCGAGGAGGAGCACCCGCGCGCCCAGCTCGGCTGCGCGCCCAGCCGCCATCATTCCCGAAGCGCCGCCGCCGATGACGATTACATCATGTGAAGCAATCGGCCTCATATGCCGGTAGCTTATCGCGTCGATGAGAGCACGCGTGTCTGCTCTTCGATAGCAACAGTGAGCCGATCGAGCTTGGTGTTCAAGATACTGAACTGCTTCTTCAAGTCGCTCACATCGGCACCCTCTCTCGCGGGCGCGTCAGAGCGCGGGAAGGGCTGGCCGGTAAAGGAGGTGGTGGTCGCTTTGTCCTTATAACAATTGCGGCAATAGACTGGCTTCTTGCCATTTGGGACGAAGGGTACCTCGCACACCGCGTGACAGCCGTCGCAGGTCGTCCTGTGTGCCTCTTGATGAGAGCCGAAACCCTTCTTCATAAAACCGCCTGATTTCTTATAGTCTTTTATCATAATCTCATAAGAACATATTTTTCAAAATAAGACAACCTGCTCGCGAACTTGGTCTCCCTGCCCCAGTTGAATAACCGCCCCAAATATCGTATTGTCTCTCTATTGCGGGATCATCTAGTGGTAGGATGCAACACTCTGAATGTTGTCACCGGGGTTCGAATCCCTGTCCCGCAGCCAAGTTTGGTACAATCCATTGCATGATAGAAGGAGTGTCTAAACCATCCGTAGAAAGTAAGGAGGATTTCAAGCTCTCGTTTCGAAGAGTGAGTGAAGAGGATGTTGACGCGTATCTGGAATTGGAACGCACTGTAATAGGAGATAGAAAATATTCCGGAATTTTAGATAAAGATGAGGCACTGAAAGAATTCAGAGATAACGAAGTGTACTTGATTTACAAGGATGGACATCTGGCTGGCAGTACTGAGTTCCAGATGAAGACTCCTGATCATGCGTATCTAGCGGGAGTAATAGTACATCCTGACTTCCAAGGTCAAGGCATTGCGCGACAAGCCACTCTTTTTCGTTTGGAGAAATTAAAAGGGGTGAAGAGAATAGACGTCGTTACTCACCCTGAAAATAGTAAAATCATCGGCCTGTATCAGTCGCTTGGATTCAAAATTGAAAAATGTATGGAAAATTACTTTGGTGATGGTGAACCACGAGTAATGCTCGTTAGAGAGATCTGATTAAGGTTCCCACGTCATACCAGACGGACAACCAGTTTGAGATAGGTTCGGTGTCCGAGGACACCTTAGGCTCTGCAATAATTCTCGTTTTGTTTTATAATGGAAGCATATGGCCACGGAACCACTAGTAGCTAAGGCAGTAGAGACAGGTCAGCAAGAATCTAAGGCGGACGTCGCCGTTGCGGCCCTTCCTACTGGCGCACCTTTTGTGCAATATATTTGGTGCAGTGCGGGGATAAGCAAGAAGTTGGAGGACGTCCTCTGCTCATTCATTATTGGTCAGCTACAGAAGGGACTGAACGTATCTGAATATGTCTTTTATGTATCCAGTACAGGTGGTGATCCTTATGCAGGAGTCAATCTTTTCAGTTTCCTGAAATCTCTCTCGATCAAGACAACTGCTTATAACATGGGAATGGTTGCTTCAGCCGGAGTTCCTTTCTTCTTAGGATTTGGAACCCGTATAGGAGTGCCGAACTGTAGCTTCATGGTGCATCAAACAACCATTAACAGAAATTCTTTCCCAGAAAATGTAAATGTTTTTGAGATGCAGACCCAGCTTCAGCTTCTGGCTGGAACCGATAAGAAAACACAAACCATTATAGAAACTGAGACAAGAGCAAAGGCACAAATACCACTCACCACAGCTGCGGTCGAGGTGGCTATTGAACGTTCTCAAACGTATCAAGCCGAGGACGCTCTCAAGTATGGCTTCATCGAGAAAATTGAACAGCCTGAAATTTCGAAGATAAATATTCTCTACGTGACAGACGAGTGGCTCAAAGCTAACTGACCACCGTTCCGAGGAGCGTCGAAATAGAAGAATAAAAAGTGTTAGAAAACGCCTTGCGTGGCTTGATGGTAGAATTTACGCGATCGAGAAGGTCGCCAACCTGAGCGAGGTTATCCCGCTCGAGATGCATCGGCATAGGATGTCTGCGGTAATGATATAATTTGACTATATGAATCTTCTTACAAAACGTAATGGGGTAGTTGCCGTTTTATTGATATACACCTACTTAAACATCAGGTTGTTGTATCCGTTTCTGTTTGATAGCGATCACACTGGGTACATTCTTGCAGCCGCATTAAAAGACGGGGGTGTTGGGTTTGTAGGAATTGTCTTCGCAGTTTTTCTGAATGTAATTACGGTACTCTATTTTCTCAAAGAAAAATAAGTTAGTTACATAGGACTACCCTATGTAACTCGACGGCCGGCTAGGTTGACACAATCATCCAAGCGTGGAATACTCCATTCGGAACAACCATTCTGAACCCCTCACCCAAGGAGAGTCCAAGTGAACACTGAGAGTCAAGCTGACGAAAAAGTAACCTGCCGTAAATGCAGGCACACGTATGTGCCCGACCTTGCCAACGATTTTTATCCCGATGGTGAAGATCCGAAAGTTGGCCTGTGCGAGCACTGCAAGATGCGCGAGGCATTTGGCATGAACGACAAGCGGCCGCATTCCCTACCGGAAGGACATCTGGGAACCGTCTGCAAATCTGGGCAAGGTGCGGCAACCTGTTGCTTCATCATTTTCGGGGATGCGGGCTACCAATGCGCCAAGGACAGCTGTTACGAAAAGAATATCCGTGACCGGCTGGCTGCAGGCACCATGGAAGCAAGGGGTGACAATTGCTCCGGAGCACCAAGCTTCACCCCGACCCCAAGCTAATCGACCACTTCCGTCCACAACGCGAGCCGTTGGAGGACGGTTTCGCTTTTTACCATCAGGCGTCTTTAAAAGGGTCCCGCGTCGAACCATGCTCGCGGCTTATGGTTTAATTAGCAACTAAGACACCTCTTCAACAGTTTTAGACACTATGACCAACAACCCATTTCTTAACGCTCTAGCCGCCACCTCCTATATCACGCTGGTGGCTTCGATTATGTTCTTCTCATCGTCTCTCGGGCTGAAAGAGCCGAGCATCATTATCCCCATCACCGTCCTCTCTCTCTTTGTCTTTTCTGCGGCGATGATGGGTTTTATATTCCTGTATCAACCTCTCCAACTCCTCCTCGAGGGTAAGAAGCAAGAATCGGTTAATTTATTCTTGAAGACAGTAGCGGCGTTTGCGGGGATTACTATCACCGTACTTGTCGCTTGGTTTTCCCTATTCCATCCGACTGTCTACGACGAGAAGCAGGCGGCCATAACCGCTGATTATAAAAGCGCAGCATATATGATAAACGGGGCGCGCGTACAGCTCACAAACGGTGTCGCCGAGACCGCAGCCGCACCCGGCTCAGCGTCGAAGGTCATCACACGCTATTTCGGCGATGAACTGAAGACTGATCTTAATGATGACGGGCGCGAGGACATCGTCTTCCTGCTCACACAAGAGACGGGAGGCTCCGGCACCTTCTTTTACGCTGTTGCCGCGCTCGCTACCCCGACAGGATATGCTGGTTCTGACGGCTATCTGCTTGGAGACAGAATAGCGCCGCAGAATATCGTACTGAGCGAGAACCCTCGGCATAAAAATGTTATCGTTGTTAACTATGCTGACCGAGCTCCAGGAGAGCCTATGACCACGCGCCCTTCGATGGGAAAGAGTGCCTATCTGAAGCTTGACCCCGCGAGTATGCAGTGGGGTATCGTCGTTCCTAATTTCGAAGGAGAGTCCCGCTAACAAGAGCGCCCGATGAAGATTATCACTTTAAACACGTGGGGAGGGAGAGCTGGGAGAGAGAAGCTTCTCGATTTCTTTAAGCGTCACGCAGACGCTGATGTGTTCTGCCTGCAAGAGATCTGGTCAGCGC
>JAHFMR010000005.1 GCA_023267755.1 bacterium | reverse complement strand
GCATTGCCACCAACGCACTCTCCCTTTCTCAGCTTCCACAGATAGCGGCCAACACCATCCTCGGCAACTCCACAGGAGCCGCCGGCAACGTCACCGCACTCTCCACCAGCACGCTCAACATCGGGGGCACGGCAGCGAACATCACTGGTGTCGCGGCGATTGCAAACGGCGGTACCGGTCTCTCCTCCCTCACCGGCAATCGTCTCCTCTATACTGATGCAGCCGGCACCGCCTTCGCTCAAGTGGCCACCTCCTCGCTCTCCATCGGGGGAAACGCGGCGACCGTCACTACCAACGCCAATCTCACTGGCGTGGTTACCAGCTCTGGCAACGCCACGTCGTGGGGCACTATGAACGCTGGCGTTCTCGGTTCAGTGGCGAACGGCAACACTGCTGCACCGCTCGCCACGAGCACCCTGTATGGCACCGGTACCGGCGGCCAGGTCCTCGGCTGGAGCAACGCCACAAACGGCCTCGCCTTTATCGCCACCTCCACTGACATCTCCCAGTTCACCACCGGCACCCTCAGCATCGCCAGAGGCGGCACCGGCGTCACCTCCTTCTCCGCCAACCAGATCCTCTATACCAACAATGCTGGCGCCCTCGTCACCACCGCCACCTCCTCGCTCTCCATCGGTGGGAACGCGGCGACTGTCACTACCAACGCAAACCTCACTGGCGTCGTTACCAGTTCGGGCAATGCCACGTCGTGGGGCACGGCAGCGAACGGTGTTCTCGCCAACGCCGCCCCTGGCTCAACCGCCCCTTCATTCATCGCCACTTCCACGATGTTCGGCGCAGGCATCACTGGCGGGCGAGTACTTGGCTGGAGCAACACGACAAACGGCCTCGCCTTCATCGCAACCTCCACCGATATCTCTGGATTCACTTCCGGCACGCTCGGTGTCGCACGTGGCGGTACTGGCGTTGCCACATTCACCTCCTCTCAGCTTCTCTACGGCAACGGCACGAACAATCTCACCAGTGTTGGTACTACCACTCTCACCTTCACTGGACCTTTCGTCGGGTCGGCACTTGGCGCACTCGTGGGTGGTAGCGGGAACTCCACTATCGCGTACACCGGCCTCGCCACCACCACCCAGCCTTCCTCCTCCAACCTCCTCTACTCAACCGGCGCCGCCGGCGTGGCAGGGGTGGCCACAACATCGGTGACTTGTTCCGGGACGGTTTCCTGCTCAGGTTTCAACGTACTCGGAACATCGCCAGTTACCATTAACGGAACAGGTGGCGCCGGTGTCCCCAATCTCGTCTACACCTCCTTCGGCGGCACCAACTACTACACCGCCTCATCTACTGTTACCGACAATCTCGCTTGGTACTTTAAGAACGGTTTTGTCGTCAATGGCAATGCCACCACGACAAGTACGGGCAACTTCACGACGAATGGTTCCATTGGTGTCGGTACAACGAGCCCGATGTCGCTCCTTGCAGTTAATTCAACAACGGGTGCTTCCGTCTTGACAGTATCAAATAATACAGTCACCGGTCATTTTGGTATGCACACGACAGGTGTAACAACTTTAGACATTGGGACACAATCGCTTCACGATATTTCTCTTGAAACGAATGATACTACTCGCATGACCATCACCTCGACGGGTAATGTAGGTATCGGTACCACCTCGCCAGGAACCATATTCTCGGTGAACAGTATCGCGAACTTCGCGGCGGCTACGACGACCTTCTACAGCACTGGTGGCGGTCTCAATATCTCGAGCGGTGCAGCGGTCTGCTACGCGATCAACGGCACCTGCATCAACTCCGGCACCGCGAGCGCTCAAGGGAATACCGGAGCAGTTCAATTTGCGAACGGCGCTGCGTTTAGCGGCGACAATGCAAACTTCTTCTGGGATGCCACGAACAAGCGCCTCGGTGTCGGCACCTCAAGCCCACTGGCTACACTCTCGGCTTCGAGCACCTCGGCCGTCATCGCGGCGGCGATCATCGATCAGCGCGGTGCGGGTGGACTCCTTGCACTCCAACAAGCAGGCGTTGATAAGTTCACGGTCGCGAACAGCGGCGGACTCACGATAAACGCAGCGACCTCTGACACGGTTAAAACTACCACAGCAGACTTCCAGGGAGGTATCGGCGGCGCGTCAACGCTCGCGACTACCACCACGACAAACGGCTACATCACGATTCAAGACGGGGTAATCCCGGGAGACGGTTCTATCGCAGCAAGCTCGACCGCCACCTTCGCAACAATGGGTGCTGGGGGGCACGTCATTATGCGGAGTGACGGCAAGTACGTCATTATAAACGGCGGCGGCACCACCGTTTCAGTGTGGAATGGATATTCAAACACTGTGACGACACTTCCGAATTCTACTTTGGGACAGACCCCGCAATCTGGCGCTCTTTCTCTGAAGCGTCCTGACGGTAAATATCTGGTGATAACAAGTGCAGGAAACCCAAACTGCAACGTGAATACTATTATTGATCCCTATGGCATAGCTCCCGCAGTGGCGGCACCGACAGCGGGACTTCCCACGAACTGCCCATCAACGAGCGGTACGAACGCATTGCTCCGTCCAGACGGCAAATATCTTGTTTGGTGGGCGGGCAATACCGTGACCTTCATCTATGACCCGACCGCGAACACATTCACCGCCGGTCCCACCATAAGCTCAATCGGAGTGGGCTCCCATGCTGTTCAGAGAGACGACGGAACATTCCTCATTTACATCGGCAATGGTACGGCGACACAAATCTATAACCCCTATAACAACACCTTAACAACTGGTCCCACAGCACCAGCAACTATTGCGGCAGGGGCATTCTCTATACGGCGTGCCGACGGCATGTTCCTCACCATACCCGGTGCGATTACTACCTCTTTCGTATATAACCCAGTCGGCACGACAACGCCGAACGGTGCTGGAGCTTTCAGTAGTGCTCTATCAGGTGCTGGCCTAGGTCCTTCGTCGGCACTCGCCGACGGAGCTCAAGCGGTCTGGCGACAAGATGGCAAATACACGCTCATTACGGCAAACACGACCGTAGTGAATGTAATTGATGCCGGAGCCGGTATGCCCGGTGCGACAGTAGGAGCACAAAACCCCGTGTTTACTAATCCAGGAGGGTCACTGGCTCTTTCGGGAGCAGCCGGAGCCGGTATGGTTGCCTTTATGACTCCCGATGGGCGATATGCCATTGCCCGAGGCGGCGGCACAGGTCTTGATATATACGATATGAACTTTGTCACGGGTACTAATCGTGCCAACACGCAGGATGCCTATTATGAAAGCGAGTGTATCGACAACACAAATCTCTCCCCGAACTCGACACTTAATTGGACGCAAAATACTGAAGGGACGATACAAGCTCAAGTGAGGACAGTTACGAGTCCGGCGGCATGTTCTTCTGGTACCTATCGCAATATCGCAAATAGCGGTGATTTGATTAACGCTACAACCACCGCTGATAACCGTATTCAATTCAAATTTACCTTCCAGCGTGAGCTCCCGCGTTTCCTCGACCAAGAGTGGGGGATCAGAAAAGGAAGTATGACGCGATACCGCCGCGTGAACGCCGATCCGGTGCTCTATGACATCACTGTGGACAACGGCGCAGTGCTTCACCGGAGCCAATTTGATTTCGGCAACACGGTCTCTTCAAGCACGGCGACCGCGTCGGGGCCGGTGATGGTGAATATTTCTAACGATAAGAATAACGCAAACGCGCTCGCGCTTTCTGCAGGCGTGGGATGGGGCTCTACGATAAATACAACAAACGCTACCTTTTATAACGGAGCGTTCGCGAGTTCCTCGCCGTTGCAAGTCGCTACTGCCTCTACGACCGTGGTGATGAAGCGTCCAAACGGACAATTCGTGATTATTTCCGGTAATCCGACACTGAATTCCCAAATCTATGACGAGAACACTTCTACCACCACACTTCGTACGGCTGCGCCGCAGGTGCCGACGGTCGCGCTCGGTATAGGAGGTTTCGCGTTCAAACGTCCGAACGGCACTTTCCTGGTTGTAATGGGCGCAGGAGCGTCAGCCACCAGCACCACCAATATCTATGATCCAGTCGGGGACACTTTCGTTGCTGGCCCGTCGCTCGCGAGCGTGTCTGGTACGACCGGTGCCGGTATAGGGGCGTCCGCCATACCATTGCCGAACGGGCGTGTACTCATTGTGCATGGTGGTGGTACGGCTCAGACCTCAATCTACGATCCTGTGAATAATACAATGACGATGGGACCCACTCCTACGCAGGTGGTTGGTCCAGGTTCAATGTCCATACCGCGACCCGACGGCACCTACCTCTTCATTCCTGGAATGTCAGCAGTCAATCAAGGTACCATGTGCGGCACGCTTAGTACTGTCACCAACCTCTTCAATCCTTATACGATGGTATTTACCGCTACGGGCGCTCCGGCCATCACTGGTAATGGCCCCGGAGCTTTCGCTTTTCAGAGGAAGGACGGCCAGTGGGTCATTGTGAGAGGGAGTGCGACAACGCTTACATGTGTTGGTCTGCTTGCCACACAAATTTATAATCCGTTTACCAATGCACTCACCATGCCTGCCGGTGCGCCCCTTGTTACCGCTGTAGGAGTAGGACTTGGTGCAGGGGCAATTCCACGACCCGATGGCACATGGCTTCTCACCGCTGGTGGTGGCGGAGCTCTGTTTGCTCCACAGCCCGTTACCAATATTTATAATGAACAAGCGGGGAATACCGGTTCAACAGGGGTATTGGGAAACATCGGTCTTAATACCGCCGGACCAAGCGTCGGCAACGGTACTAATAGCGGCTCGGTCACCTTCCAGCGCTCTGATGGCAAGTTCGTTGTTATTATGGGCGCAGCGACGACGACCACCTCAAATGCGGTGATGACCTACGACGCTGGTTGGGTGCCGAGCGGCATCTATAAGTCGGAGCAGTTTGACCTCTCGTCGGTGGGCACCAAGCTTGATTCCAACTCGACTCTTATGTGGAGAAGCAATATGTTCAGCACCGCTCTAGGAGGCATCTCCGCAGAAGTGAAGACTGCTCCGACGCAGGCTGCACTCGCTACTTCTACAACACGAGAAGTGTCGAACTCCGGTGGATTAATAAATCCTGCGGCAACCGATACGTGGCTGCAGATTAACTTCAATTTCCGCAGAACCTTCCCATCCTACAGCGGCATCTACACCGACACCTGGAACAATAACGGCGGTTCAGCAATGGCTTTCCCGCAGAGACCGGTAGCGACCCCGGTGCTCTATGAATATAAGGTGACTAAGGACAAGGATCTTATTAATCTCCAGGCCGATGGTCTCTCAGTGTTCAGAGTTACGTCCGGGGGGGACATCTTCGCACAGACTGGCGGTACCATTAACACGAGCGGCGCCGACTTGGCAGAGCGTTACACTTCGCAGGTGGAGCTGCAGAAGGGAATGGTGGTATCTATCGACCCGCAGAATAATCACGGCGTGATGCCCTCTAAGTATCAATACCAGCCAGATATGCTCGGCGTTGTCTCCACCGATCCGGGCTTCGTCGCGGGCGCCTATACCGAGAATTCATACCCCATCGCGCTTATCGGCCGCGTCCCGGTCTTGGTCTCTACTGAGAATGGGATGATCCGCACGGGCGATTATCTGACCGCCGCGAGCGTCCCTGGCTATGCGATGAAGGCGACGCTCTCGGGGAGAGTCCTCGGCAAGGCGCTTGAGTCGGTTGATCCGGCTAAGCTAATCGATTGTCCTGCGAGCGAGTATCAGATGGAGCGGAAGTGTACGACGATTATGATGTTCGTGAATATGATCGACTACACAGGCCAGTCGGTCGATCTCGCGATGAGCGACTGGAAGAGCACACACACAAATGCGCTCACTACTCTCGGCGCGCAGGTGGGTCTCGATGTGGCGACCTCGACTGACAGCGGCAATGGACTCGTCGGCAGTGGCGCTACTGCAGTCATCCAGAGCCACGACCAAGAAGTACTTGGCTTCCTCGCGGCACTGAAAGAAGAGCGTGGGAAGGGAGTCTCTGCGCCGTCAGAGATCTTTACCGATAAGATAAGCGCCGTTTCCTCGGTCATCAGTCCAGAGTTTATCGCGAACGCGGTGCACACGAGCGCGCTCACTACCGATACCATCTCGGGAAGCACGGTTGGCTCGCTCGCCCTTAGTATCGTCGGCGACAAGCTCGTGGTGCACGGAGTGAAAGCAACTCAAACACTCTCGCTCGCAACCTCGACCGCGCTTGCTTCCGCACTCGATGCATTCGCCAGCACGACTCATCAAGATGCGAGTACCACTGATGCAATTGCTTCGACTACGCTGGTAGTTGCTGACGCAAGCGATATCGTCATCAGCTTCGACACCACCGGCAATGCCTACTTCGCTGGAGAAGTCGTTGCCCAGAAGGTCTCTACCGGAGCTCTCGCGGTCTCGGGCGCCGCGAGCTTCACCGGCGGACTCCAGGTTACTGATCTCGGCTCTGCGAGCACAACGATAAATATTATGAGCGACACCGCCTTCTTCGGCCGCCCGTACTTCACCACTGACACGGGCGGGAGCGCGGTGATTAAGGCAGGCGCACAGTCGGTCGACGTCACCTTCGGTCGTGACTATATCGAGCAGCCTATCGTTACCTCCTCGATGTCGTTCAATGATGCCTCCACCACAGATGCCGACATCTCGAAGCTCTTTGATGCGAATATACAATTCATCGTCACCAAGAAGAGTGTCCACGGCTTCACGATCGTCCTCAATAAGAAAGCACCAGCAGATATCTCCTTCAACTGGATAGCGCTCGCGATTAAAGATTCTAAGGAGTTCACCTCGCGGACAGTAGTGTCAGAGACTGTTCCTGTGGCCGATGTCTCAACGCTTCCGATTGGCACCACCACTCCGCCCGAAGAGGTACAGAGCGCGAGTACGACTCCTGCAGTAGACACTACCGCTTCAACCACCGACCAAGCATCTCCACCAACAACAGTGCCGGAAGAGCAGATCGTTACGCTAATTGAACCACCCACCGAGCCGCCGCCTGAACCGACAGTACCTCCAAACGACATCACAACACTTCCTTAGGTGTGATAAAATATGTCTCGTATGGCATCTCGCTGGCGAGAAATTTTCAAGCGCAAGCACATCTTCATTGGTTCGATTTTCATCATCGGAATGTTTATAGGCGCTCTTGTTGATGACGCTATAGAATTTACCATTCCTGGCGTTACCGCTTCGACGCCCTGCGTTTCGAATTTGCAGTTCATCAAGCCGAATATAAATTGCGATGTCTCCGATCAGAAGGCCGCATCCCTCTCAGACTTGCAAGATAGATTACGAGTGCTTACCGAGGGATATAAGAATATAGGAAAGGCGAAGCGGATTGGCATCTTCGTTCGCGATCTCACCTCAAACCGCTTCGCAGGAGTGAACGATAATGACGTGTTCTATATGGCGAGTTTTCTTAAGATCCCGGTGCTCATCGGCGGGTACAAGCTCGCCGAAGTGGAGCCGAGAATCCTTGACCAAGAAATCCAGTACGACGGAACGCCGAATTTGTATGATACTCAGATCATTAAGCCGAAGGAGCAACTTGTTGCCGGAACGAAATATACAATCAGAGAATTGATGCATCGCGCGATTGTTTATTCAGATAATACCGCAGCGCAGCTCCTCTTCAATTATTATCCGAGTGAGTTTATCGATCGTATCCTGCAGGCGCTCGGTATCCAGATTACACGACCTACTAATGAGAACGAGAACCTTATCACCGCGCGGACCTATGCCGGGGTATTCCGTATGCTCTACAACTCATCGTATCTCACTGAAGAATACTCGAACAGTGCGCTTAAAACGCTCTCCCAAAGCACTTTCTCCAATGGCGCAACCGCCAAGCTCCCGTCCTCGGTGGTCGTCGCACATAAATTCGCGGAACGGACGGGAGTAGACCCGCAGAATCCTGCACAGATAATCCGCCAGGTGCACGAGTGCGGCATCGTCTATGCGAAGGACGGCAAGGAGCCGTACTCGTTTTGTATTTTGACCGAAGGGGATGATTATACAGACTTGGAGGAGGTGCTCCAGGATACGTCGCTCGATATCTACAATGCGATGGTTGGCAATGAAGGCAATTAATCCGAGTGGTACAATAGTGTTATGACACCTCTAGAAAAAATAAAACAGTTTCTCACCACCAAGAACATTATTGTTGGGCTGGCCGTGCTTCTTGCACTCTCGGTAGGGGGGATGATTTATTTCTATTCACAAGCACATATAGACCCTGCTAAAGAAGCACGGGCAGATCTCGACCGAACAGTAGCAGCAGTGGGGAAGCTGATAGTCCTGCCTGCCGAAGAAACCCCAACACTCGCTACGGTCTCTGATCCGGATAAACTGAAGGACCAGTCCTTCTTTGCCAACGCTCAGAAAGGAGACAAGGTCTTGGTCTACTCAGTCTCGCGGAAGGCTATCCTCTACCGGTCGTCACTCAATAAGATTATAGAAGTCGCGCCGATTAATCTCGGAGGTACTCCGTAGGCCTTTTGAAGTAGGTAATTCCTATGAAAAAAAGGCACCTACTTTCTTATCTAGCCGGCACCTTTTTTAGTATTCTGTTCACATTCTTTCCAACCGCACACGCCATCACGCTTGATAAATCGTCATATTATGTTGGCGACCCTGTTACTGCCACAAATGAGGGTGGAGGAGAGTGGTATACAATTTACAGATTAGATGACAACGAGTTGCCGGTACGGCAAGGTGTTCCGGTGTATTACCAATATCAGGATATGAACGATATTGGTCTTGGCGTTGGTCACTATTCGATTTTGGAGTTTGATCCGGCCGATCATCTTGATTGTAGCACATTGGTATATGCCGATTGCAAAACGACAGGTACTTTAGTGAGCGAAGCTCTTTTTACAATGATGCCCATACCGATAGATGGCGGCGGAGCGGGAGAGGAGACACAAGCCTCGACCGCGATCCTGAATCCGATCGTAACGATCAGCTCGCCACAAGAGGGCGATGTGTTCTCGCAGAAAGGGACGATCAGTTATGTCACACTGAATGCAATCAAGGTTAATCTCTACTACTCGAACAAGATTCCTCTTCGGGACGGCTCATTCGTCAGTCCTGCCGATACAATCTCTATCGCGAGCGATGTTCCTAAAAGCGGATCCTATTCGTGGGATACCCACCTTCTTACGCCAGGATCTCTGTATCGCGTTATCGTCGACGCGCTCGGGACCGATGGGCATATGGGCGAGATGGTCTCGGGGCTCTTCTCGGTCGATTTCACCCCGCCGACCTTTATCGTGAAAGCCGATCCGCCCGCGACGCGCGGCACGCCGGTTACTATCAGTGTCGATGCCTCGGAAGTGCTCGGGGGTATTCCTGTAGTTACCGTCACTCAAGTAGGTGCCGCTGTGAGTGCTGTCATTATGAAAGGGAACGGACTCCACTTCGAAGGCGTGTATACTCCCGTACCTGGGTATGACGGTGTCGCGGGGATTGCCGTCTCGGGCGTAGACAAAGCGGGGAATAAGGGGAGTCTCGTCGTGAGCGGCGGGACGCTCGCGGTCGGGGTGAACCCGCCGCCGAAGCCGGTTGTCACCTCGCCACGCACTAATAGTGTCGTGGCGACAAGCACGCTCTCGATTATAGGAACTGTGCGAGCAGACACAACAGCAATGGTGGAGGTGAACGGCGTCGATACATATGAAGCTAAGCCGGGTAAGGACGGAGTATTCACTGTGCCGAAGATACGCTTACAGGCGCAAGGGCGTGGCGCCAACGTCTTGAGCATCACGGCGCGCGATCAAGGAGGGCTCGTAAGCGAGGCAGTACCGATTTCTATCCGATACAATATCCCGCCGACGATAGCGCTCTCAAGGCCGGTGATGAACGCGACGCTGATCGGTACAGCGCCGCTTGTTGCCGCCGATGCCGATGCCAACGCCGATCCACTCGCGTTTACCTATCAGATTATCTCGGCTCGAGACTATGCGCTCCTCCCGCTCTCATCCCTCTTTGCCTCCTCGACCGACAGCGCATGGACGATTATAGGAGACGCACTCCCCGCGGATCGCTTTAATTGGGATTCGACCGAGGTCGAAAACGGCCTCTACTACGTGCGTGTGCGTGTTGATGATGGGGTAGCACAGGCGTATACCGACCCGGTGTCGGTGAGTATCCATAATGTGCTCCCGTTCTTACGATTTGAAGACGGCAGGAAGACTGTCTCAAACAAGACACCTCTTGTGGTGACGGGGCATGCGCTGGTGCCAAGCGACCTTTCCGTTAACGCCGCTATCGCAAGGGTCGAATACAGCACTGATAATGGTAAGAAGTGGACGGCAGTGCCACTCGTTACTGACGCGACGGGGGCGCGTTTCGCGACCACGTTCTCGACTTTCACGAAGGAAGGGACATATCCGGTGCTCTGGCGAGTAACCGATGATCGCAAGCTTGTTGGGCGCGTGAGTCACCCAGTGATTATTGATCTCACTCCTCCTGCCGCGCCGCTCGTGCTCACCCCCGCGCCAAACGCGCGCGTGGGCGACGACACCGACACGAATCCAAACAAGCAGGGTGTCCAAACAATCGTCTCGGGGACGGCGGAGCCGGAGAGCGTCGTCACGCTCACGTTCGGGAGTACCGTCGAGACAACCAAGGCACTGTTCGACGGGATCTTCGCGTTTCGCGATGTAAACGTGACGAGCCGCGGACGCAACTCGGTGCGTCTCACCGCGACAGATCAGGCGGAGAATACGAGCGGCCCGACAACTACTTCTTTCCTCTATGATAATCCTCCGATTATTTCATTCATCACGCCGCAATCGTCTCACGGGTTTAGCGATACTGCAGATATACAGTGGAAGATTGTGAATCGCGACAAGGTGCCGCTCTCGGGAGTCGCGCTTAGTTGGCATCGCGGGAATGGGGCATTCACCACACTTCCCGTGGCGCAGACGGACACGTCGTATGTTTGGGACGTCATGCATCTAAGCGAAGCAGTCGATTATGAACTCCGGCTTATTGTCGGAGACGGTCTCGCAACGTCTACCGAGACAGTCGGTTTCGCTATCGATCGCACGCCCCCGACACTCACGTCTCTAGTGCTCGCGAAGACGGTGCTGGGGAAGTCGGACGTGCTCAAGGCCACTGGGGGCGCTAGCGACGCGCTCTCAGGCATCGCCGCCGTAGAATATGCCCTTACTGCGCGCGACGCGTCCCCGCGGGAAGACGACTGGTCGGTTGCGCTTCTTAGGAACGGATATCTCAAGAAGAGTGCGTCATACAGCATCACGTATCCAAGCGAGCTTACTGACGGTGCGTATCGTCTCTTCGTGCGCGCAGTAGACGCTGCAGGTAATGTCTCCCCGGCGCAGTCCGCAGATATCACGGTCGACACGGCATCTCCCTATGTTGGGAGCTTTGAGGCAGTAAAAGACGGTCTCAACATCACTCCGGACGCCGAAGGTGTGCTCACTGTGTATGAGAACAGCACATTCCTATTCGGCATATCGCTCGAAGCAGATACAGTGAGCGCTTCGGTCACAGCTGGCGAGCGTATGACGGAGCTCACACGGAATATTGCTTCCGGTCTCTGGGAAGGGATGCTCACAGCGCCAGCGGCCGGTGCGACGCCGCTGCTACTTACGGCAAAAGATGCGTCGCACAATGCCGAGACCGCCGTACGCTTTGGGACGCTCGCGACTATTCCGCGCGGGAGTGTTGTGGCACATGGGAATACCATTCCTGGTGCGCTTGTTCGGGTACTTAAGCTAAATGAACAGACGAATGCGTATGTGCCGTTCGTATCGTCACAGGTATCGACGAGTGCGGATGTCGCTGTCGACGAGAACGGTGCGTACGAACTCGCCCTCCCGCAGGGGACGTTCAGACTCATCGTGCATGCGCCAGGATATGTGACGGTGGGACAGGACAGTACGTTCGAACGACCCTCGTTCGTCGGGGTATCATTCACCACAGAGAGGCAGCAAGGCTTCTTGGGATTCCTGAAAGGGATTATTACGTATCTTCATTATGGCCTATGACGTTTAAAACAATACAGACTCCACTCATCGCGCTCGGTATCGTGGGCACACTCTTCCTCTTCGTGTATCTCGGCGGCTCAAGCGTGTTACCGAGCATCACAGGCGCTCCGCGCTTAGATACTACAGAAGCGCCGCCGAGCGCGTCCTTGATAGGGCAGCAATCGCCCTATTTCGACCTGCCCGACATATCTGGCACGCATGTGAAATTAACCCAATTCAGCACGACTCCTATTATCGTCGTATTCTGGTCGACGTGGAATAGCCAAGCCGCTGACCAGATACAGATCCTCGATCAATATATTGCGCACAAGTCTCCAGAGGCACAACTGGCGCCCGTTGTCGCTATCAATAGCCAAGAAGAGAAGAGTCTTGTCTCCTCATTTGTCAGTCGGGGCGGGTATCAGGTACAAGTAGTGCTCGATACGCAGGGCATCGCGACAAGCCAGTATCAGATAAAGAGCCTCCCAACCTTCTTTTTCATCGACTCCACCGGGATTGTCCGCGATGTCCACGCGGGAGTCTTGAGCGAGAAAGAACTTATGGACAGGGTTGACCGAGTCTTGCAATAACCGGTGATATACTAAGAGGCGTATGTCCCTTTCGTTCTTCATAAATAATTTCCACTTCGCGATAGAGCTCATGGGGGCGGTTATTTTCTTGATGGCGGCGTGGCTCGCCTTCGATAGTTACTTGGTGCGGAGAGACAGCGCGACGTTCACGCGCGCAATCGGATTCAGCTTGTACGCATTGTGGCAGATTCTCTACGCTATGAGCGGTGGCAGCGACGTCTTGTCCTATATAAGCTTCTGCATATTCCTCATTGCGCTTCTCCTGGTGCTTGTAAGTTTCTTGCGGCAAGAGCGGCTTCAAGTAACGGCGATTATCGTGTTGCCGACGTTTGCCGCGTGGAACGGATCGTTGCGCACGGCAGCGGCGCTTCTGCTCTTCGCGATCGCCTATTATGCCTATCGGACCGCGCGGCAGGAATTCAATAAGACCTGGGAGCCGTTCTACTGGGCGTTCACTGGGCTTGGCGTGGGAACCCTCTGCGGGATATTCGCCGGCAATCAGACCAGTGTCGCGTTTATTGCAGAGCTTCTGTTTGACATGGGCGCGTTCATCCTGCTGGCTCGTTGGGTGTGGCAATATCTGCAGCTGCGCATACGCGAGAGCCTCATTCTCATTTTCATATCTGCGGCGCTGCTCCTCTCGACGATTGTCACGCTCGCGTTCTCCACTATCCTCATCAATCAGATAACGTCGGAGACCGAGGCGAACCTGCTGACCGATGCTCGTGTTCTCGATCTGGATATCGCCGGACTCAAGGAACAATCCTCGGCAAAAGTCGCATTGATAGCTCGCGATGCGCTCCTCGCGCAGGCTGTCGCGAAGAATGATTTCACCACGCTCAGCACACTGGCAGAGCAGTATATGGAGATTAATCATCTCGGGTTCCTTATTATCACCGACAAGCAGGGAAATGTACTTGTTCGCGCGCACGCGCTCTCGCGGCGCGGGGACTCGCTTGCAGAGGAGCGGGCGTTCGAGGAGGCGATTCTCGGCAACACATTCGTGACTATCGAGGAGAGCCCGGTCGAGAAGTTCTCGATCCGAGCGGGCGCCCCAATCCTCGAGGGCGGGAAGATTGTCGGGACAGTCATCGGTGGGTATCCGCTTGATAATCCGCTCGTCGACAATATCAAGCGCGTCACCGGACTCGAAATGTTCATCTATCAGAAAGACGTCGCTGTTGCGGCAACGGCGCTTGCCACAGACGGTCGTACGCGCATAACCGGATCGGTGCTCACAGATAAGAGTGTTGCGGGGGCGGTACTTACCACGGGGAGCTCGATGACGGCGCACGAGACGCTAGCGGGGCAGCCGTTCCTCGCGAGCTATCTACCACTTTCAAACGGCGATGGCAAGATCGTCGGTATGATCGGGGCTGCGAAGCCCGAACAGGATATTCTTGATATCTCGAACGCGACAAATCGGCTGACCCTCATGACCGTCATTCTTATCATGCTCGTGCTGGTCTATCCCATCTACCGCTTTACCAAGCGTTTAACGACTGAATGATATGAACCAAAACCAAGAACCAGCAGAAGAAGGAAGCGAATATCTCTACAAGACGCTTCTTGACACCGCGCCGCTGTGCATCAAGCTATTTGATGCGCAGGGCAATTTAGTTTCAGTGAACAAGGGTGCGCGCGAAGAACACTTCTTGCTTGATAAGAGCGATGAAGAAATCAAACACTGGAAATATATGGATTGCATTGAGGAGAAATATCACGATCTGGTAAAAGAAAGTATGAAGAAGGCTCTTGAAGGGGAATCGAGCGAATTTGATATGGAACATGTTCCGGGGACATCAACCGGGCACTGGTGCCATAGTAGTCTGGCTCCGGCTAAGGATAAGAACGGGAATTTCAAATACATCCTCTTCATTTCAAAAGACGTGACTTCTGAAAAAGAGGCGGAGATACAGAAAGATGAGAATATTAAGGAACTTAAAAAACTCAATCAGCTCATGATCGATCGGGAGCTGAAGATGATCGAATTAAAAGAAGAGAACCGGAGGCTTACCAACCAACGTTATACGCCATGAACGTAAAAAGAATAGCAATCGGGGTCGCACTCGGTATCATCGCACTCGGCGGCATCTATATGCGGGGAGGGCTGTCCTCAAGTGACAAGAATTCGATTGTTCTCACCCCGGTTACGCTGAATTTGAAGTGGTTGCATCAGGCACAATTTGCCGGGAATTATGTCGCCAAGGATAAAGGGTTCTATGAAAAAGTGGGGCTCGCGGTAGATATCAAGCCGTTCTCATTCGAACAACCCACTATCAGTGCCGTGGTGGATGGTAAAGCAGATTTCGGCATCACCGGTGCTGACGAACTCATCATCGCTCGATCAAAAGGAGCACCAATTAAGGCTGTCGCGGTTATCTATAAGATAAATCCTGTCGTCGCTTACTCGCTCAAAAAGAATAACATAACGAAGCCGCAAGATTTCATCGGCAAGACGGTTGGCATTGAACGAGCAGCAGACGGATCGGAGGTCAACGTGGGCATCCTCTACGCCACTATGTTAAACAAGCTTGGTATCGATAAGAAAAAAATAAATGAGGTAACAATCGGATATGACGCGACGGAATTGCTAAATGGGACTACCGATGTCTCAACGGGGTATGTTATCAATGAGCCCCAACTGGTCGTCGAGGCGGGACAAGAGGTGAATACCATCCTGATGGCGAATTATGGCGCAAATATGTACGCTGATGTGTTGTTTGTACGAGAAGATACGATACAAAAGAATCCGGCGACGGTTCAGAAATTCGTCGAGGCAACCATCGAAGGGTGGAAATATGCGATTGAGAACGAATCTGAAACCGTCGACATCGTACTTGCTTACGCACTAAAGAGCACCAAGAGTCACGAGAGCTATATGCTCCACTCTTCTATCCCACTTATTAATACCGGAGATACCTCCATCGGTTGGATGGAACAGACAAAATGGGAACAAGTGCAAGACACGCTCTCTGAGCAGAAGATTATCACGAATAAGAGCGATGTGAGTAGCGCGTACACGATGGAATTTCTGAACGCCATCTATAAATGAAGATAGGGCATAAATTAGTACTGATAACAGTTTTGATTGCTATGTTCGCGGTAGCGATCGATATGTCGATTAGTTACCATTTTGCCAAAGAGGCCATAGTGAACCGTGTCAAGGCCCAGCTCGAGAGCGTTGTGGTCATCAAAGAGGATCAGCTTAACACCTTCATCACTTCCATCGTCGGTCAGTTGCAGAGGCTCGCCAGGGAAGATTGGTCTATCGCAAGCGCAAAAGAGCTCTTTTCTACTACTAAAAGTACGTCGGACATTTCTATCGATCACATATTACAGGAGCATTTGACGGGGAGTAATTTTACCGAACTTTTCATCATTGACCTGCAGGGAAAGATACTTTTCTCTACGGACACTACACATGTTGGCAATATCGTGTCTGGCGAGGACTATTTCAATAAGAGTAAAGAGGGGGATTCATATCTCGAAAATTTCTATTATGATTCGATTACGCTCAAACCATCTTCCACGCTCGCAACCCCGTTTGTCGACGCATCCGGTAAAGAATTCGCAATTCTTGCGGGGAGGATTAATTTGAAATCAATTTCAGACTTGATGACGGAAAGAGCTGGTCTCGGTGACTCTGGAGAGACGTATCTCGTCAACAAATATAACCTTGCGGTTACGACACTTAGAAAGAATGAAGGAACAGAATTTCAGAAATACGTCTATTCAGCTGGCATCACCGATTGTCTAAAAAAGCACGATGGGTTCCATGATACGAGCTATGCGGGGTCGAGTGTTATCGGCTTGCATAGATGGATACCAAGAAATAGCGTCTGTTTGATTGCGAGTATCGATTATGACGAAGCTATGAAGCCTGCATACGCGATAGCGTATAACTCATTGCCAATCGGATTCGGTATCTTGATTTTCGTAACAATAAGCGGGTTGCTGATTACAAGATCAATTTCGAGGCCGATACGGAGATTAACCAATGCCGCTCTGGTCATCAGTCAAGGTAATTTAGATACCAAGATCGATATTGACACGAAAGATGAGATAGGAACTCTCGGACAGGCATTTAACGAAATGGCGGAAAATCTTCGAAACGCTCGGTCAGGGCTTGAACAGAGGATACAAGAAAAAACAGCACAGTTATCGGAGCAGATTATCGAGGTAGAGAGCTCGAAGAAAGCTATTCTCAACCTTCTCGAAGACATCGAGGGAGAGAAGAAGAAAGTTGAAGAGATAGTCGTTATCAGGACACGTGAGCTTAGTAATGAGAAAGCGCGCCTCCTTGCTTCTATCAATAGTCTGCCGTTCGGGTTCATTATCGCGGATACCGATGACAAGGTTCTCGTTAGGAACGAGGCGCTTCTGAACATACTCGAATTGGCCGAAGAACCCGCTTCCATAGCAGATATCGTCGATTCCTTCAAGGGAGTGACCTCAAATCTGGATGCGCTGGCGCATTCCTGCCGGGAATGTTTGGAAATCAAGAGGATGGTTGAATTGAAGGAAATCTCTCATGGGAAGAAATATCTTCGCGTCTTCTGCACCCCCATCCTTACGAAGGATGACACGGCTCAGTCTGCAGAAGTGGCTATCGGGTACGTAATCCTGGTCGAAGACATCACCGAGGCGAAGGTTATGGAGCGGAGTCGCGACGAATTCTTCGCAGTAGCCTCTCACGAACTCCGTACGCCGCTAACGGCTATTCGCGGCAATGCCGATATGATTCTTGATATGTACGCGGATAAGATAGTCGATAAAGATATGAAAGAAATGCTTACAGATATCGGCACCTCCAGTGTGCGACTCATCTCCATCGTTAATGATTTCCTCGAAGCGTCGCGCCTTGAGCAAGGACGAGTGGAGATTAAAAAGGAAAAATTCGACATAGCCGAAGTAGTCGCTAAGGTAGATCGGGATCTGAGAGAGATGATTAGCAAGAAAGGGTTGGCGCTCGTCTATGTGCCACCGACTGCGCCGTTGCCTGCGGTGAATGCTGATAAGGACAAGGTCGAGCAGATTCTTGTCAATTTGATCGGGAATGCAGCGAAATTTACCAAGGAGGGGAGTATCACTGTTGCGCTTACAGCAGCAGAGAATTTCATTCAAGTGAGAGTCACTGATACGGGAGCGGGCATCTCAGAACACAATCAGGCGCTCCTTTTCAGGAAATTCCAACAAGCAGGAGAACAGATGCTTGCGCGAGATGTCACCCAAAGCACCGGGTTGGGTCTGTATATCTCACGGCTTATAATCTCGAGCATGGGCGGTACGATAGGGTTAGAGAAGAGCGAATTAGGCAAGGGGAGCACCTTTGTCTTTACGGTGCCAATCGCGTCCTGATATACTCAGTACATAAATCGCATGGGTATAATTAATGGTATAATCTAAATCGTATGGCAAAACTCTTTATTGCAGAAGACGATCCCTTGATGATCCGTATGTATGAGCGCGCATTCCGTCTCGGCGGGCACGACCTTACTATGGCCGGCGATGGTGAAGAAGCACTCGCGGTGCTCGGGAAGATGGACCCAAAGCCGATTCTTATCCTCCTCGACGTTATGATGCCGAAAATGAGCGGTTTTGACGTGTTGCGTAAGATTAAGGAGGACGAAAATCTGAAGAAGATACCGGTCATTTTACTTACAAATCTCGCTGGTCAAGAAGATGCAGAAAAAGGACTCAGTCTCGGAGCCGTACTGTATCTGGTGAAGAGTGAATACAGCCCGAAACAAGTGATGGAGAAAGTAGAGGAAATCATCAAAGCTTCGACTCGTAGCGAAGGGATCCCGGAAGTAACCGTAGAAGTAAAAGACATCAAGGAAGCATAATAACTGTGTCGAGGAATCAAATTCTCGGTTTTCTTGGTATCGCAGTCGTGGGGGTGATGAGTGGGCTTTTCTGGAGGTTTGAGCTCTTAGCATCATCACATCCTGCTGCAAGTTTCGGCGGCGTGTCCTTAAGGATAGACTATGCGACAATGCCAGAGGCACGAGAGCGTGGACTTGGCGGGCGAGAGAGCATTCCGAGCGATTACGGGATGCTTTTTGTCTTTCCGAGAGACGACCAGTATGGCTTCTGGATGAAGGATACGTTTGTTCCGCTCGATATGTTCTGGCTGGACGCTCAAGGACACGTGGTCTATATCGCCCAGGATGTCGCGACCTCCAGCTACCCAAATGTCTTTTATCCAAGTACCCCAGCGCGATATGTCCTAGAGACTGCAGCGGGCTTCGCACGCGCTCATTCTATCGCCACCGGTACGCCACTGTTGTTGAAAAATCTCCCAGTCGTTACGCAATAACGCTGTCCACAGCGCATTTTTTGTAGAGAGGAGTAAACTTACCAATAAGAAAGAGGAGTGTTTTATTTATACAATTTAGTCATTACCAGCATGTCGAAAACCGTGAAGACCCCTGTGCACTCGAAGGTACTTGTCGCCCCCGCGTCAAAGGCGGTGGAGACACCCGTCTCCAAGGAGACGCGACGCTATCGCGAGATGATCCCACAGATAGAGAAGCGCGATGGACGACTGGTCGCGTTCGACTTCGACAAGATTGTTGCCGCCGTGTGGAAGGCGATGATGATGTCTGAAGAAGGGAGTCAGGACGATGCTACGCTCGTCGCCCACCAAGTGGCGAGTGAGCTCGGACGCTTCGCGAAGAAGTATAAGGGCTTTATGCCGACCGTCGAGGGAATGCAGGACTCGGTCGAGAAGCACCTTATATTGAACGACTATGTGAAGACGGCAAAGGCGTACATCCTCTATCGCGATAAGCGAGCACAGCTGCGTTCAGCGCATATCGAAGTGCCTGAGCACGTACGGAAGCTCGCAGAAGAGAGTAAGAAATATTTTGAGGGGAATTCGCTCGGCGAGTTCGTCTATCTGCGCACCTATGCAAAGTGGATTCCAGAAGAGGGTCGTCGTGAGACGTGGATCGAGACGGTGGATCGCTATGTTAACTTTATGCGCGAGAACTTGGGCACCAAGCTCACAGAAAAAGAGTACGCAGAGGTGCGTATGGGAATATTGAAACAGGAAGTGATGCCCTCGATGCGCTTGATGCAGTTCGCGGGCGATCCGGCACGTCGCTGCAACACCTGTGCCTACAACTGCACCTTCACCGCGCCGGTCAAGCTCGAAGACTTCGCTGAGATTATGTATCTCTCAATGCAGGGATGCGGCGTCGGCTTTGCAGTGGAGAGTCAGAATATCGAACAGCTCCCACAGATTATGAAGCAGACTAAGCAGAAGCTCCCGACGCACGTTATCTTGGACTCAAAGGAAGGGTGGTGCGATGCGCTCACGCTCGGGATGAAGACGTGGTATGCCGGGAAGGATGTCACCTTCGACTTCTCGCAGATCCGTCCGGCTGGCGCGCGATTGAAGACGATGGGTGGAAAGGCTTCTGGCCCTGAGCCGCTGAGCTCTCTGCTCGCTTTCGCCCGCGAGAAGATCCTCTCTCGACAGGGCCGCCGTCTACGCGCAATCGATGCACACGATATCATCTGCAAGATTGGCGAGTGTGTGGTCGCCGGCGGCGTGCGCCGCACCGCGATGATTTCCCTCTCCGATCTCGACGACGTGGAGATGCGCGACGCTAAGAAGGGGCAGTTCTATATGACCGATCCGCACCGTTCGGTGGCGAACAACTCGGCCGTCTACGAGATGCAGCCCACCAATGCCGAGCTTATGGACGAGTGGGTAGCGCTTATGAAGAGCGGCTCGGGAGAGCGCGGTATCTTCAATCGCGGTGCGCTCGCCGAGACCTTCCCGAAGCGCCGTAAGGAATACTTCAGCAAGGTCGGGTTCATCGGTGAAGACGGCGTCGTGCGCGGCTCTATCGGCACGAATCCGTGCGCCGAGATTATTCTGCAGTCGAAGCAGTTCTGCAACCTGTCAGAGGTTATCGCACGCGCTTCAGACACCGAAGCATCGCTCGTGCGCAAGGCGCGTCTCGCGAGTATCCTCGGTACCTACCAATCGACATTGACGAAGTTCGGCTATATCTCAAAGGATTGGACCGATCACTGCGCCGTGGAGCGTCTCCTGGGTGTCTCGGTCACCGGTCAGTGGGACTCTCCGGTTGCACGCCGCCCAGAAGTTTTGCGCAAGATTCGTGATGCAGCCGTCAAGACGAACGCGACCTACGCGAAGCGCTTCGGCGTTGCGCAATCGATGGCGGTTACGGCGGTAAAGCCCTCGGGCACCGTCTCTCAGACCTTCAACTGCGCGTCGGGCATTCATCCGCGTCATGCGCCGTACTATATCCGCCGTGTGCGCATCAGCGCCACCGACTCGCTCTTTAAGCTTATGCGCGACCAGGGCGTGCCGTATTACCCAGAAGTGGGGCAGTCGATGGAAGAGGCTAACACCTTTGTGCTGGAGTTCCCGGTCAAGGCACCTGATCACTCAAAAGAAGCTCGGTTCAAGGACGATCTCACCGCGCTCGACCAGCTCGAATACTGGAAGACCGTGAAGCTTAATTACACCGAGCACAATCCGTCAGCGACCATCTCGGTGAGCGAGGATGAGTGGATTGGCGTTGTTGATTGGGTACAGAAGAATTGGAATATTATCGGCGGATTGTCGTTCCTCCCGCGTAGCAACCACGTGTATCGCCTCGCACCGTACGAGACGATTACAAAGGAAGAGTACGAGGCACGGATGTCACGCTTCCCGAAGGTTGATTACTCCAAGCTCACTGCCTACGAGCGCCAGGATGAGAGTGATATGAAGCGAGAGCTCGCGTGCGCCGGCGGTACCTGCGAGATTGTCTAACCTGGGCCGCTCGACACATCTCTCGAAGAGAGCGGCGTATTTTCTTGCTAGAAAATCGCCTCCTCTCGCGCCGTCGCGCTGCGAGACTCTCTTCTCAAGATGTGTCTCGCTCTCCAATGAGCAAAGCAAACACCCACGCAGGAGCGTGGGTGTTTGCATGTGTTAGACCAGGCCGATAAGCCGAATTCTGTCGTGGACGATCATTTATCTGGTCCCGCCATTGCTAGCGGGATCGAGCGGCACTTCCCGCTAGAAGCGGGACACGGCCTTGCATACGGGTAAGGATTTGTTCGTTGCACCCCTGTCTCTCGACAGGATTCTCCCCGAAGGGAGCCTCGGGCTCTCGCCGTTGGCGTCACTGTGGTCACCTCTATCCTCACGAACGACGGGCGTTACCCGCTACCTATTTTCCTACCCAAGGGTAGGGAAGTATGTTCGGACTTTCCTCCCTCGTCACGCCAAAGCCTTGCGGCGGCGGACAAGAGCGACCGTCTAGCCTGGTCTGCCAGACACTATACCACATTTGCCGAACTATAAGAAGAATGGGGTTAGAATATGCCAGAATTAGCAGAATAGCGCCGAGCTCCTTGGAGCATTTTCTGTAGCGAAATTCGTGTTGCAGATTGTATTTGCTCATCCAAAATAAGAGTATTTGGCGTACGTGTGCCAGTATAGGCTCCAAGGCTTGAATATGGATAGGAAATCAAGTGTTCTTCAAGGAATTGAGGATCCACAACATGATTATTCTTCCATTCTGGCTCATAGAGTTTTGCTGGGTTGGCGTGTACGTAGGTGACGAGGTCGAGGATGGAGTCAGGAGTGGCATGACGGGATCGGAAGGGTTTAAGGAATAGATTCCCCACTCGCTTATGCCGTGTGTTGAAATAGAGTGTATACGCCGTCCCTATTTTCCGCATAAAGGCAGTAATACCTCCTTCGGTAGTCTCCTGTAATACTAAGTGAAAATTATCTGTCATCAGACAGAATGCGCCGATAGCAACAAGTTTCTTGTTCCGTGGAAGGTTCAAGACCTCTTCAAATTTTCGTATACCTATATCATTACGACGTAGTGGCCATTCATCATTTGCCAAGTAGAGGAGCTCAAGAAAACGAAAGTAATCTTGAGAATCAACAAAAGCTGAACGCCCCTCAATACTCTGGTTATAGCAGTGATACCATTCACCAGTTTTAAATGGGGCATCTCTCTTCATGGTTCAATTATAAGGTGTCACCTCGCGGAGTCAATAGAATATAAAATAATCGCAAGGTGACACCTAGAGATATTGTGTGGATAACGAAATTTCTAGTAAGAGATTTGGAGTACAGTGAAAACTATTAGCATTATTTAGATAATTATTTATATCATTATGCCTCCGCAATCTGCAGTTGCTCCACGTCGCCGTTCGCTCGACACTATCAGCATCGGTGCGCTCTTCGCCACAATCGCTGCCGCTGTATTTATCATTACTCCGTCGCTTTCGACCGCGCTTCCAACGACGAAGACCTTTATCCTCGGTGCAGGGGCGCTTATCACACTCGCGCTTTATATCCTCGCGCGGCTTGGACGCGGTAATGTTATTTACCCATCCTCGATGCTTCTCGGCGTGCTCTGGCTCCCGGTTATCGCGTATGCACTCTCGGCAACCTTTTCTGGTGTTTCGTTCAATAATGCTCTCTGGGGTGCGGCGCTCGAGCCAGATACGCTCGGCTTTATGCTCATTGCCGCAGTGCTCGGGACACTCACCGCACTCACACTCCGCCGCCCGGAACAGTATCGCTCGTTCCTCAAGGCGAGCGCCTACGCGTTTGGCATCCTCACGCTCGTGGAGCTTCTCGCGGTTATCGGAGGCCAGTTCGCTCCAAACATCGTTTCGCCCTCATTCTCGGTCATAGGCTCCTTCAATGACCTTGCCTTCATTCTCGGACTTGGCATCATCAGCGTGCTTATAGCTCTTCGGTTTGTCGAAATATCGGGTCGTGCACGCCGTCTGCTCCTCGCAAGCGTCGTCGGAGCACTCTTCTTGCTCGCAGTGGCGAATGCATCGCTCGTGTGGGTATTGCTCGCACTCGTATCGCTCGGCCTCTTTGTCGAGTCGATAATGCGCCGAGGCTCGAAGGCCGGCGATAGCGATCTCGACGAGGCGATTGTTATGAGCGAAGCCCCGGTTGAGTCAGACGAGGGGAATCACTCGCTCGTCCTCCCACTCGCGATATTAGCTGTCTCACTCTTCTTCCTCATCGGCGGGACCCTCAGCGGTGCACTCGCGAACTCACTCCATGTGAATCTGCTAAATGTCCGCCCATCTTGGCAGTCGACCTTCTCGGCCGTGGGTAAGACCTACAGCACCTCGCCAGTCTTCGGTTCGGGCCCGAGCACTTTCGGGGTGGAGTGGCTCAAGTACCGTGAAGCATCGCTCAACTCGACCGTCTTCTGGAATATTGATTTCACCTCGGGTATTGGCTTTATTCCCACCTCGCTCGTGACGACCGGTATCGTGGGCGGACTCGCATGGCTCGCACTCATTGGGCTCCTTATCGGACTCGGTATACGTATGTTGGTGCGTCGCGCGCCGCAGGACGCGTTCACGCGCTATGTCGCTATCACCACGTTTGTGGGGACGGTCTACCTCCTCGCAATCGCGTTCTTCGATCTTCCGGGAACGATTGTTCTCGCGCTCGCTTTTGTCTTCGCAGGATTCTTCATCTCCACAACGCGCTTTGCTACCAACGGTGAGCAGCGGGGAATTATCTTCTCGCGTAGTCCGCGACTCGGCTTCGTCATTGTGTTCTCTCTGACAATCCTCTTGCTCGCATCAGTGGTTGCTGCGTACACACTCGTTGGGCGCTATGTCGCCGCGACGACGCTTGCAAACGCGGTGACCGCTGCCGGAGCAGGCAATCTTGATCAGGCTGATCAGTCGGTACAGAGCGCAATCTCCTTCGCTCCGTCGGCGATGGCGTATCAGGTGCAGGCAGGCATCGCAAATGCGCGCCTCAACCAGATTGCAGTCTCCACAACGATGGACAGAACAACAGCGCAGAAGGCTTACCAGGCAGCACTCTCGTCCGGTATTAATGCCGCCCTTACCGCAACGAACCTCAATCCATCTGATTATCAGAGCTGGCTCGCGCTCGGCAATCTCTACGCACAGGCGGTACCGCTTGGCGTGGCTGGTGCCTACGACAGCGCGAAGACGGCCTACAACAAGGCAGCAGCACTGAACCCGACGAATCCACAGATTCCGTACACACTCGCGCAGCTTGATATCGCGAACAAGGACACCAAAGCGGCGCAGGATGACCTCAAGGCAGCTATCACCCTCAAACAGGACTACACCGAAGCAATCTTCCTCCTCTCCAAGCTCGAGGTGCAGGACGGCAACGTGAAGGACGCGCTTACTTCCGCACTCGCAGCCGCCTACTTCACCCCGAATAACCCAAACATCCTCTTCCAGGTGGGTATCCTGTATGCGGCTCAGAACGATATGGCGAATGCCGGTGCGGCGCTCGCCGCCGCGGTGGCAGCGAATCCGCAGTTCGCGAACGCACGGTACTTCCTCTCGGCTATCTACGCGAAGCAGGGTGATCTGACCAATGCGCTCGTGCAGATGCAGGCAATCTCTGACATGTCCGCTGACAACGCCAAGGCGGTAGAGTCACAGCTCGCAGCGCTTAAGGCAGGAAAGAATCCCTTCCCGGCGAACCTCCTCTCCGCTTCTCCCGCACCAGTGAAATAAAGGACGAAAAGAGTATACTAAAGCGATGGTTCGGCGACTATTCGAACGCATCGCGGCACCGGTACGCGGCCTGCATCAGGCCGCGTACTTGCTTGCTGCACTCACGCTCGCGTCGCAGGCGCTCGCGCTCCTACGGGACCGCACCTTCGCGCATTCCTTTGGAGCAGGGCAGACACTCGATCTCTACTACGCGGCGTTCCGCGTTCCCGATCTCGTCTTCGCGCTCGTCTCTTCACTCGTGAGCGCGTATGTCATTATCCCGCGCATCACAGGTATGGATAGGGACGCGACGCGACGATTGCTCTCCGAATCGGCATCCTTCCTCTTCGGTCTTGGTGGGGCTATCTGCGTGGTGCTCGCAGTCTTTATGCCACAATTCCTTGGATTCCTGTATCCGGACCTCGCGGCCTCGCCACAGCAAGCCGAGTTCGTACTGCTTGCGCGTATGCTGCTCATACAACCCATCCTGCTCGGACTCTCCGGTATCCTCGGGAGCGTCACGCAGGTGCATCGACGCTTCACCCTCTTCGCTATTTCGCCAGTGCTCTACAATCTTGGCATCATCCTTGGCACCATCTTCTTCTATCCGCTCTGGGGACTGCCGGGCATCGGAGTAGGCGTTATTATTGGGGCGATTGCCTACCTGGCAGTGAATATCCCGGTGGTACTCGAGGCAGGGGTGATGCCGCGGCTTTGTGCCCCCACGTGGAAGCTGATGGCGAGCGTGGTTCGTGATTCGGTCCCGCGCTCACTCGCGCTCGGGATGGGTTCAATAACGATGCTCGTGCTCACTGCGCTCGCCTCAAGAGTGGGGACAGGGGCTATCTCCGTATTCACCTTTGCAAGCAACTTGGAAGCGGTCCCGCTTGGTCTTATCGGTGCCTCCTACGCGGTGGCGGCGTTCCCAGCGCTCTCGGAAGCGTCTGCGCTCGAGCGCCGCGAAGAATTCACCGGCATCCTCTCCGCAAGTGCGCGACATGTGATTCTCTGGTCGCTCGTGGCGCTCGGACTCATCGTGGTGCTTCGCGCGCATCTCGTGCGTGTCATCCTTGGCACAGGCGCATTCGACTGGAATGCCACAAGACTCACCGCAGCACTTCTCGCGACGCTCGCGGTGAGTCTCGTCGCTCAAGGGTTGGTGCTCCTCTTCTCGCGGGCGCTCTACGCCGTGCACCAGTCGTGGCGGCCGTTCATCTATCAGGTTCTCGGAGGAGCGCTCACTATCGGCGTCGCAGCGTGGTTCCTCTCTCTGCCAACACAAGGATTCCCCACAATGCTCGCCGATGTCTTGAAGGTCGGCGACGTGTCAGGGACAGCAGTCCTCCTGGTCGCGCTCGCGGCCACAGTCGGGCAAGTATTCCTCGCACTCCTCTCACTACTCGCGCTCTGGAGTGTTTCTCGCGGTCTGGCTAAGACGCTCATCCGACCTCTTTTCGACGGAACCCTCGCTGCCATCGCGGGAGGTATCGCGACGTACGTAGTGCTCACTCTTGAAGGAGGCATTGCGCCGCTCACAACGCTGATGGCGGTCTTCCTACAGGGATTTGTCGCGGGTGTCGCGGGTCTTGTTGCCGCGGCGCTCGCGCTCTACGTGGTGGAGAATGAAGAATTTCGCATCGTGACGAGTGCACTCGGCAAACTCTTGCAGAAGGGGAATCCCGTAGTACTCGCGCCAAGCGCCGAAGAACCGATACAACCGTGAACCCGAAACTCATCCGCAACTTCTCAATTATCGCGCACGTCGACCACGGCAAGTCGACCTTGGCTGACCGCTTGCTCGAGCGCACGGGCACTATTCCGGAGCGTATGATGCGCGATCAGGTGCTCGATCGTATGGACCTGGAGCGCGAGCGCGGCATCACGATTAAGATGCAGCCAGTGCGTATGCGCTATGGCGACTACGTTTTGAATCTTATCGACACGCCCGGTCATATCGACTTCTCCTACGAGGTGTCGCGCGCGCTCCATGCGGTCGAGGGAGTCTTGCTTCTAGTCGACTCGACGCAGGGCGTGCAGGCACAGACGCTCACCACGCTCGCGATGGCTAGAGCACAGGGATGCACGATTATCCCGATTGTATCGAAGATAGATTCGCCCGCCGCGCGCCCAGCAGAGGTGAAGGCCGAGCTCGCGAAGCTGCTCGATGTCTCGCCCGACACGGTGCTCGCCGTGTCTGGGAAGACGGGTGCGGGCATCGACGAGCTGCTTGAGGCGATTGTTAAAAATGTCCCCCCGCCGCGCGCCTCGCTCTCGGCGAGTGGCGAACCGCGTGGGCTTATCTTCGACTTCTCCTACTCCACGCACCGCGGCATTGCCGTCTACTTACGTGTCTTCGACGGCACGTTTAAGAAAGGGCAGTCGCTCACCTTCCACGCGGCGGGGAAAGATTTTATTGCGCTTGAGACGGGCATCTTCACTCCTGGCGAGACGCCCGCTGACTCTCTCTCGGCGGGAGAAATAGGCTATATCGTTACGGGCATTAAGGAAGCGGGCGTTGTTGCCGTGGGCGACACTATCGGCGAGGCGAGAGGGGCACTTCCCTCGCTTGAGGGGTATGCACGGCCACATCCAGTCGTCTGGGCGTCAGTGTATCCGGAGAGCCAAGACGATCTCCCGCTCCTGCGGAAATCGCTCGAGAGGCTCCGTCTCTCAGACTCCTCGCTCTCGTTTGAAGAAGAGTCGTCGGGTGTGCTCGGGCGAGGATTCCGTTGCGGCTTCCTCGGCCTCCTCCATCTCGAAATTATTACCGAGCGCTTGCGCCGCGAGTTCGGCCTCACTCTTATTGTGACGATACCAACCATCTCCTACGTCATCACCCGCACCAACGGCACCCGCGAGATTATTTATACGCCAGCCAAGTTTCCCGAACACGGTGACATTATCCAGATAGAAGAGCCTTGGGCGTCCGCCATCATCATCACGCCGCCGGAGGCAGTGAGCTCACTCGTGCAGCTCCTCTACGATCACGAGGCGAACACGACCGAGACCGAGACGTATCAGGACGGCCGCATCAAGATGACGGTCGAGATGCCGCTACGCGAGCTGATGCGCGGCTTCTTCGATAAGCTGAAGAATATCTCAAGCGGTTACGCCTCGCTCTCATACGAGCTCCTCCCCGAACGTCCGGCAGACGTAGTGCGTCTCGATGTGCTCGTGGCAGATGAGCCGGTGGCCGCCTTCGCACGCGTGGTAGCCTCACGGCGTGTGCAGGAGGAGGCGGAGAAGATGGTGGAGAAGCTCCACACCATCCTCCCCAAACAACTCTTCACGACCAAGATACAAGCGCGGGCGGGCGGGCGTATCATCGCCTCACGAACGCTCTCGGCGATGCGCAAGGATGTCACTGGCTATCTCTACGGCGGCGACGTCTCGCGCAAGAACAAGCTCCTCGACAAACAGAAGCGCGGCAAGAAGAAGCTCCTCGAGCGGGGAAGAGGGAAGGTGAATATTCCCGAAGAAGTCTTTATGAAAATGGTTCAATCCTCGGCTGAATAGCGGTTATTGTTACTAATCTCGATAGAGATCGTGCGTATCGATATCAATAAAGGCGACCGAATGTTCGGTAATGAAGTCGAACATAATACGGTACGTATTCGTGACGGAAAACGCCCAGTAACGCCGGTACTTACCGTGCAATTTGTGCGTTTTGAGTTTTGGATCGAATGGGTTATCTCGAAACAGCAGCTCTCTTTCAATAGCGGCTGTTTTAATTTCTTTTCCGAGCTTCTTAAACTTCCGTCTAAATCCAGACGTAGTCAGAATCTCCATACCGTCTAAGCAAGTGCCGAGAGCGACGACAACTTCTTAAGCTTGCCACCGCGCTTTTCTGCCTCATATGTCGCGAGAGCGTAGTCAACAGCCTGCTCTTCTTTTGCGGAGTGGATGCCGAATCGGAGATTTCCCGAGACGAAGTCGTGTGTGGCCGATTTAAGGAAGGCGCTAAGCGTGGTGCCTTCTTGGTGGGCGCGGCGCATTGCACGCTGTTTCAGCTTCTCATCTATTTTGAAAACGACGCTGGTAGTCATATAGACGAAGTATATACTTCGTATCACCACTGTCAATCAGAGCCTTTTAAGATACGGTATACTGGGGGGTATGCGCGCCAAACAAGCACAGCGAGGGCTCCTGATCGGGGTGCTCCTTCTTATTTCCTTCTGGCTCGCCACAAGCATTTGGGGGCTCTTTGAGAAGGCACACATCGCTGTCTCGCAAGCGAGCGAGGCCAAGTGGCAGTATAACGAGCTCGAGAAGCGTAAGGCGACCCTCGTGGCGAACCTAGCTGCGCTCGATACGCCGCGCGGCAAGGAGACGGCTATCCGATCGTCCTTTGGGGTTGCGCGCCCGGGAGAAGAGGTTATCGTAGTGGTACCGCCAGTGGTCGCCACAGCGACTCCAGAGCAGTCCTGGTGGCAGAAGCTCCTCAGTTGGTTTTAAAAATACACAGGACCGCCCTGTGTATGAAATATGCGGGATTAGTTTAGTGCCCGCCCAAAGGCGCAGCGCCATTGGGGCGGGTCCGCCTAAATGCTCTACGAGCTTTTGGCGGAGTAGAACAACATATGTATTACACCTACGTCTTATTGTGTAAAAAGAAAGGTCTAGAAACAGACTTGTATATAGGCTTTACGAACAATCTTCGAGAACGGGTCTTAAAGCATAAGTCAAAAAACGTAGACACAACCAAGAAGTTTGATACCATAAATTTGGTCTACTATGAGGCCTGTCTGAACAAAAAGGATGCGCGAGAAAGAGAACTTCAATTGAAGACGGGATTTGGGAGAGGGTATTTGAAAAGAAGACTGAAAGGTTATTTTGCGGGATTAGTTTAGTGGTAGGACGACTGCTTCCCAAGCAGTAGGCAGGAGTTCGATTCTCCTATCCCGCACCATCTAGTGCTAAGCCAGGTGACTGAGATGCTTTAGGCTTCGGTTGCCGGATTCTCGTCTAGGAGCCTCAGTAGGAGACTTGCCAAACTCAAGTACTCAATTGTCTTCAAAGGATCATTTTGAATAAAATTCAAATGAGCCTTCTTGTCGCGTACTCCAACTACACCTTTGTATAAATACATGAGTCCTCGCTGTTCTGCGCGATCCAAGCCGTCAGCGAGGGTATTAAACTTCACTGTTGGTACTTGAATCCCATCGCAGCCGAAGATCCTGTTCATCAGATCGTCGCCGTCCAAGTCCTTTCCATTTTTATCTTTGGGATGTCCGGTTTTCACTTTCACCTGAGTCACCACTTCAATAAAAGCGTTCAATATCGCACTTTTGAAATCCTTATTTTTGAATTGCGTGAGTGAAACTTCTTTTATGCGCGGATGGAACTCATATTGAACAATCATCTCGCTCGTTTCTGCGGAAGGCGCAGAAAACGGATGTTTCTGCGTGTATACCCACTTTCCTAACCTGCCGGTACGAAGAAGGTACCTGCCAGTTCTCACAGAACGAATCAAAGCAACGCCTAGTGTAGAGGCGGTTAAGTGATAACCGCTGGCTGCCAACCTTTCTGTAATCTCAGGCAGGGTCCGGGAATGCTCAAAGAACCGTTCCTCCCAAAGACCTCGTAATAGTTCCGGAGCAGATTTGAGCTGACCCGACATGTTATTTGACGGGCGAATAAACCCAAATATCCTTACCCCCAACATCCTTCTTTTCACGCTTGAGTTTTTGAGGCTTGCCGCGCACTGCTGTGAGCAAGTAAACAGGGAGTCGAGACATCGGAACAATCACTGCGGACTCTTCCAGCTTATCTTTTAATTGGGTAGTAGTTTTACCTCCTTGGAACCAATTTTTAGCTACCAGTTCGTCGAAAGATTCTTTTAAAGAAGGTTTGGCGCCAAAACCCTTCTTACTAACCTTCGGAGGCTTAGCCTTCGTTCCTTTTGAGGCTGACCCGAGGGGCTGACGGGCTATCAACGTGCTCCCTCCGCTGGTCATGGCCTCACGGACTCGACCAAGATTATGCGCGGGGATTTCATAGCGTCCATTTTTGCAATCGAGCATTCTTGAATGAACTAGCCCGCGTAGAGCTGGCCTAAGGGTACCTCCACGGACACCCGTGGCGCGCTCTATCTCCCTGGGAAGGGCATCTGTTGCTGGAGGATCTTCTTTCACCACGAAATGCCAACCACGCAGAGCGACAAGATAGAGTAGTATTTTCTTCTCAACGGGAAGACTTTGTGCTTTTGGAAGGAGAACGATTGCCTTATTCGCAGGGTCGTACTTTATTAAATCAGATATAATTACCTCGATTTCTTCCTCTCGAAGTTTTGCAGAATCTGTAACATGATCTTTTAGGGCCATATGTAAAGTGTTAGCTTGTAATAAACGAATACACTTATACACGATACTACTATAATACCCTGCAAGGAGTCAAGTGCCCGGAGCTTGCGGGAAGTCCTGACCGAGGTGCCCCGTCCCATAACGCTGGCGCTCGCCAAGGAACTCCTATGGAGTCTCACCAAGTCAGACAGGAGACAGAGGTGGGGCACCAATATTTCTGCCGCGCACCGCGAAGCCTGTAGGGCGAAGTGGTGTGGATAACTCCACGTGGTATACTCGGCTCATAACTTCAATAGATATGAAAAACGTCACCATTTACAGCACCCCGACCTGCCACTTCTGCCAGATGACCAAGGATTTTCTTAAGGAAAAAGGCATCAGCTACAGCGAATTCGACGTTGCACACGATCTCGAGAAGCGTCAGGAGATGATCCAGAAGTCTGGCCAGATGGGTGTCCCGGTTATCCTCGTGGGCGACGAACTGATTATCGGCTTTGATCAGGAGAGGCTCGTGTCCTCGCTCGGCATCGCCGCGTAAGTTCGGCCCCCGTAGTTCAATGGATAGAACGGCTCACTCCTAACGAGCTGATTCAGGTTCGACTCCTGGCGGGGGCACAAAGCCTGCTATACTAGAAGCCATATGGACCCAGAGATGAAGCAATTGCTCTTGGAGACGCATGCGCTCGCCAAGGACAATCACGATATGCTCCGCGCGATACGGCGCGATCAGTGGCTTGGTTTTGTCGGGAGGATAATTATCTGGGCAATTGTGCTCGCGCTCCCACTTTATCTCTATCAACAATATCTCCAGCCGTTTGTTACTAAGTTTTCACAGGCTTCGGGCATCTCGGCGCCGGAGGGCGCCTTTGGTCTGCCGACTTCCGTTCAATTAGGAAAGCTGTTAAACTCGATTAAGACAGGGCAATAAGCTTGGATAGCTCAGTTGGTAGAGCACTTCCCTGAAGAGGAAGGGGTCCCCGGTTCGAGCCCGGGTCCAAGCACTCGTATGCACCGGCTCTTTACATGGATGCACACGCACGAGAAGCATCTCTCGGCGTTCGCGATGGTCGCCGGATTCATCGCTGACAATCTCCTCTTCGTCCGCGTTGATCTCCTCCAGACGCAGGTGCTCCTCGCCGCCTATGCGGCTGTCTGCTTCCTCGCGATACCGCTCCTGCACTGGATCGAGTCGCGCGCGGCTCGGCGCGGCACGCCGCTCCCGCGTGTCCGGATTATCCTCCCGCTCATCACCCAGTTTGCACTCGGCGGCTTCTGGAGCGCGTTCGTCATCTTCTACGGACGTTCGGCGGTGCTCGGCGCCTCGTGGCCGTTTCTCCTTTTCCTGTTCCTCGTATTCCTCGGAAGTGAATATTTTCACCAGTATCACACCCGCCTCGTCTTCACGAGTATCCTCTTTTTCTTTGCACTCTATTCCTGCGCCATCTTTATGCTCCCTATGTATACGGGCTCTATCGGCACGCCGACATTCCTGGCGAGCGGGCTAGTCGCCATCGGTGTCTTCGCGTTGTTTACCGGTTTTTTGCGGATGGTCGCCAGAGAGCGGTTCCTCGCCGAGGTGTGGCGCATCCGCGTGGGAGCGGCTCTCGTGCTTGCTGTAGTGAACATATTCTATTTCACTAACATCCTCCCTCCGCTCCCGCTCTCAAGTACGGCGGCAGGCGTTTACCACGAAGTGTGGCATATCCCGGGCGCCTACTACGCCAAGAGCGAGACAGGCCAGCCTTGGCAGGTGCGGTATCTCGGCTTCCCACCGACGCTACACATCGGGCAGAATGAATCGCTTTTTGCTTACAGTTCCGTCTTCGCGCCCACAGCAGTAAAAGCGACTATCGTACATCGCTGGCAGTGGTATGACGCAGTACAGAAGGTGTGGATGACCCGGGCGGCAGTGGCGTACTCTATTGTGGGCGGACGTGATGGCGGCTACCGTGGCTATTCAAAAGTGCTTATCACCGATGCAGGGCAGTGGCGCGTTAACATTGAGACGACCGACGGCCGTCTTATAGAACAGCTACCCTTCACGGCCGAGCGCGTAGCGCTCCCGCCACCAGAAGAGACGATTACTCTAAAATAACAAAAGCGGCGAGGTATTTTTTTGTTTTAGCTAGCCTGCCTTCACTTTCAGTTTAGTTTGTCTCGCCTTGTCGAGTTTGGGGAGGATGATAGTCACGAGACCGTCCTTTGCGTTTGCTGAAGAGGCTTCCACATCGATCTCTTGCGGGAGCATAATCGTGCGCGAGAACGAGCCCCAGAAGAGTTCACGGGTGAAGTAGTCAGGGCCGGACACCTGCTCGCGCTCGCTGCGTGACCCACTTATCTCGACCATATCGCGACTTATAGAAAGATTGAGCTCGTCAGGGCGTACGCCGGCGACGAAGGCACGGATGACGATATCGCCCGATGTCTGGTGGACGTCGACCGGGAGCTGGCCCTCGTTTGTACGAGTGTCGTCGAGGGGGGCCGGACGGCTCGCAGAAGAGTCCTTCCGTACAGAGGGAGAGACGACAACCGGCAGCTCGTCGTCGAAGGCGTCGAGCTCGCTACCGGAGACCGTATTGCCGGAGAGACGATCGAAGAATGAGGGCTTCATAGACATAGGTTAGTAAGTGTTAGGGCGGGTACGATATTGGAAATATTTGAGCACTTCAAATGCCGCGAAGAAAGCGACAGCCACCGTCCAGACAAGGAAGAATGCAATGAGTGTGGACGAAGTGCCTTGAGTAATAATAAGCGTGTTGAAGGCAGTGTGCAATGCGACAGCGAGGATAAGTCCGAGTGCGGCGGTCGCCATCCGCTTGAACGGAGTCTTGTTAGCAGAGAAGGCAAGTGCGAAGCCCACTGACGCCGAGGCGACAACGTGGAGCAGTGTCGAGCCGAGGAAGCGGATATTGCCGGTGAAAACACCAGTCACAATATGTCCATCGAGGAGCGGCGCGAGCAAGAAGAGCATATTCTCAGCGGCGGCGAAGCCGAGCGCGACGGTGAGCATATAGATGACGTAATCAGGTGCTTCGTCCACCGCCCCTCTCCAAAGGATGAAGATAGCCGCCATAGCATATTTTAGCGTCTCCTCGACGAGCGCCCATATCATCACGACAGATGAATCGATATTAGTGGTATGTAAATAGGCCTTTGACCATTGTTCAAGCGGGAGCGCGAGCGGGACCGCTGCCATTCCAGCGATAAAAGCGAAGGCGATAAGCCGTTTCGGCTCTGGATGCGTCGCGTCCTCTTTGAGGAGGAAGTAGAGCCAAATGAGCGAGGGCAGGAGCCCGCCGAGAAATGCGTAGCCGAGAGTAGTAGCGGTCACCCCTTTATTGTAACAGGCTTAGGAGGGCCACTTGGCGACCATCAGGAACTGTGCGTCCTTGGTCGGCATCGATTGCCAGATTTCTTCGGTGACGAAGGGTATGAAAGGGTGAAGGAGTCGGAGTGTGCGATCGAAGAGTGTGACGAGAAGCACTTTCCGCGACGCTTTCACTTCTTCATCAGCGCCGGCGAATATCGGTTTTGATTCCTCGAGGATCTTGTCGGCGAGCTCGTGCCACGCGTAGTGGTAGAGCTTCTCGGCGGCCATATAGACGCGATATTCCTCAATATCTTTTGTCACCTCCTGCACGAGCGTGTCGCAGGCAGTGAGCAGCTCGGTGTCTGCTGGAGTAAGCGGAGCTTGCAAATTGGCCCCTTGGGCATTGTCGAGCACAAAGCGCGCGATGTTCCAGAGCTTGTTCGCAAAGTGCTTATAGCCCTTCACCTTGTCCTCGCTGATGCGAGTGTCGGTGCCCGGTGTGTTACCGACGATGAGCGCCATACGCGCGGCGTCGGCGCCAAACTTGGCGGTGATGTCGAGCGGGTCCATATTGTTACCGAGCGACTTACTCATCTTCCGCCCTTGTGCATCGCGCACGAGGCCGTGGAGATAGACCGTCTTGAAGGGGATCGTGCCGAGAGTGAATTCGGTCATCAGGATCATGCGGGCGACCCAGAAGAAGAGGATATCGTGCCCTGTCTCGAGCAGGTCGGTCGGGTGATAGTCCTGAAGCTCTCTTGTTTTCTCGGGCCAGCCGAGCGTGGAGAAGGTCCAGAGACCAGAGGAGAACCACGTGTCGAGTGTGTCTTCGTCTTGCACCCAACCCTCTCCCTCGGGAGCCTCGCCCACAGCTATTTCACCACTCGGCTTGCCGTGAGTGTCAGTCGAACGGTACCACGCGGGGATGCGGTGTCCGTACCAAATCTGCCGGCTGATGCACCAGTCGCGCAGGTTCTCTATCCAGTGGAAGTAGGTCTTCTCGAAGTGTTCGGGGATTATCTTAATCTCTCCCGAGCGCACGGGCTCGAGCATAAGTTCCTTCAGTGTCTTGCTGCGTTCGGGAACCTCTTTGTTCACATCGACAAACCACTGAAGCTTGGGCAAGGGCTCGATGATGCCGCCGGTACGCTCGGCAGTCGCAATGTTCTGTTTGATATCCTCCTCCTTCTCGAGCAGCCCTTCGCTCGTGAGCCACTGGACGACTATATCGCGCGCTTCGGTGGCCTTCTTGTCGGCGAGGCGACCGGCGACGGTCATTTTGGCGTATTCATTAATCACGACTGTGTCGTGCGAGAGGCTATGCCGGTCGGCCATATCCCAGTCGACCTTGCTGTGTGCAGGAGTGAGACCGACCGCGCCCGTGCCGAAGGCCGGATCAACTTCTTTATCAGCAACAATCTTGATGTGGATTGGCACATCACAAAAGACGGCGTCATATTCTTTTCCGACGAACTCTTTGTAGCGTACATCATCGGGATGCACGGCGACCGCGACATCACCGACCTTAGTCTCGGGGCGTGTTGTCGCTATCGCGATAGGGAAGTCCTTTGAATATTTAAACGTGTAGAGCTTGGCAGCGCGCTCCTCGTAGACAATCTCATCATCAGAAATCGTAGTCTGACCCTTCGGATCCCAGTTCACGATGCGGTGGCCGCGATAGATGAGTCCGGCGTCGTACATTTGCTTGAAGACGGTACGCACCGCGCGGCTGCGTGTCTCGTCGAGGGTGAAGGCTTCACGCGACCAGTCGAGCGAGGCGCCCATCGTCTTCACCTGCTTCGTTATTGTATCGTGGCTCTCGGCAGCAAACTGCTCGATGCGCTCGAGGAGCCCTGCGCGCCCCAGATCGTGGCGGCTCTTATCCTCTTCCTTTTTCAACTGTTTCTCGACGACCGATTGCGTCGCGATAGCGGCGTGGTCGGTCCCGGGGATCCAGAGTGTGCGGAGCCCGCGCATCCGCTTATAGCGGACAACAGTGTCCTCGATTGCGAGCATAAGCGCGTGGCCCATATGGAGACGGCCAGTGACGTTTGGCGGCGGGAGGACGATAGAGTACGTCGCTGCGTCTTCCTTGGTGAAGCCCTGCTTCACGCATTCGTCTGGATTAAAGAGACCGCTCTTTTCCCACTCGGCATAGATGCGCGACTCGGTCGCAGTCGAGTCGTAGGGTGAGAGAAACTTGTCAGGCATTGTTCGAAATATAGCAAATATGCGGCCGGCTGTCTTATGGGGCCAGATGAGCGTTTCCGCTTGCCTTCAAAGAGGCGAGGTCGGTGAAGTCGCCGCGGGCGGCGTGATAGAAGCCGGCGAGGCCGATCATAATCGCGTTGTCGGTGGTGAGAGCAGCGGCGGGGATGCGGAGGGTGACGTGTGGACACCTAGTGTCCTCAAAGTGCGTAAATACGCGGCGGATGTGTGTATTGGCAGAGACACCGCCGCCGAGCACGAGTGTTGTGGCGGTAGTCTCCTCAAGCGCGCGAGAGGTCTTCTTCATCAGTACCTCGGCGACGGCGTCTTCAAACTCGCGTGCGAGGTGCTGCTTCTCGACCGCGGTTATATCCACTCGCGTCTTCAAGAGATTCAGTACCGCGGTCTTGAGTCCGGCAAAGGAGAAGTCGCAACTCGCATCATGCAGCATCGGTCGTGGCAATTTAATTCCCAGAATGGAATCCCGAGGGGCACCCTCGTCAGACGAGGGTGCCCCTCGGGACCCTGGAACAGAGGATTCGACGGAACGGGCGAGTTCAGCGAGACGCGAGATTTCGGGGCCGCCCGGGTAAGGGAGGTCGAGCATACGCGCGACCTTGTCGAAGGCTTCGCCCACCGCGTCGTCGCGCGTCGCCCCGATGAGCTCATACTGCAGCCATTCTTTCATCAGTACCAGCTCGGTGTGCCCGCCCGAGATAAGGAGCGCGAGCACCGGCATCTCGACATCTTTTATTTCTAAAATATCCTCCTCGCTCGTGCCACCCCCGCTCTCGCTTCGGCGAGCCAGGGCAGCCATAATATGTCCCTCCATATGATTCACCGCGACCACGGGCTTATTCCACACGAGCGAGAGAGCGCGCGCGAAGTTGACGCCCACCCAGAGCGCTGGCTCGAGACCAGGACCGGTGGTCACCGCGATAGCGTCGATAGAGGGCGGCTCGCATTCGGTAATGAAATCGAAGAATGCTCCAGCGAGACCCGGCTCACGCGAGAGGATTGTGGCAATCTCGGCGCGCGTCTCCTCTGACAATGCCTGCGTATCTTCATGGAGGAGCTCTGCCTCCTCAAGTGTTGACTCGAGTATCGGGACAAGGTTCTTCGCGTGCTCGCGCTTGGCGAGAGCGGGGAAGACGCCGCCGTATTCTTTATGAATATCTATCTGCGAGAGGAGCGTATTCCCAAGCACGCGGAATTGGGCATTTTTCTCATCGCCACTGCATTCGAGTATCGCGATGGCGGTCTCGTCGCAGGAAGTCTCAATCGCGAGGATTTTCATGCTTTTCTACCTCTTGCCAAGGGAGCGGGCCCGATGCGGGGATGAAAAATCCGCTCGCGTTTGGATGTCCATTACCGCCATATTTTCTGGCAATCTCTGACACATCAACTGAACCATTGCCACGAATCGAAACACCGAATCCATCTGGATGTGCGGAAACGACAAGTGCTATCGGTGGCAGTTTCTCTACAAGCTGGTTTCCAACGTACGACTTCATTGTTGTTGCAGGATGAGAGTTAGCAAAATAGCATTCATAACCCTCAAATGAAACGATTTTCGCGCCGGCCACACACATGTCAGCTAACTGAAAGAAATATTCTGAATATATTTTTGCTTTTGCGAGCAAGGCATCTCGAGTAGGTTGATTTTCAAATATCTGTACAAGTTCATTCCACTTCTCGAATTCGTACGGATAGGTGAGCAAAAAGGAGAAAATATCTCTAGTCTCGGGGAACGAATAACGATAGAGATCGCCATCTTCCAGATGAGTGAAGAGTCTCGGTGTTGGAATATCAGGATTGAAGTAACCCCATGCGATAGTGGATCCAGAACGATCTGAATCGAAAATGCCCGGGAATGTTGTCACAACATCACGAACGCCCCCGTGATGATCAAGCACAGTGACTGACTCTGCGATCTCTCGGAGTCTTTCCATATCTTCTTTTGGGTAACAGAAGTCGACGAGGAATATTTGACGTCCCTCCATCTTCTCCGGTATCGAATCACCATGCTTAACAGGGATATATTCCGCGGTGTCACCAAACTTCTTCCACGCAGCATACGCACCGCCAAATCCGTCTGGACACTTACCGTGATAGAGGACGACGATATGCTGGTGTGACATATCTAGATATTACCGCACAAAGTGCACATAGATACCGGCGGGGATAACACGGTCAGAAGATACTTCTTTGAGAAGAAGTTCGCCTGCCTCGCCCTCGACCGTACCAAAAGTACTCTCGACTGCCTGTGCGAACGAGTGTGGCGAGTAGCCAGCGGCATAGCCGTTTAAGAGGAAGAAGGAACCCGGCTTGTCGGAAAGGAGACTCTTCACTATCTCGAGCAGCTTCGGTAAATCTTCTTCAATCTTCCAGACCTCACCCTTGGCGCCACGACCAAAGGCGGGCGGGTCGAGGATGATGCCGTCGTAGATAGCGCCACGGCGCGCCTCACGCTTGGCGAAGGCGAGCGCGTCGTCGAGTATCCAGCGGATACGGTCTTCAGGGAGATGCGCGAGACGCGCATTCTCGTGGGCCCAGTCGAGCGACTGCTTAGAGGCGTCTACGTGCGTGACCGAGGCACCCGCTACCGCCGCGACGACAGAAGCAGCACCAGTATACCCAAAGAGATTCAGCACCTTCGGCTGTTCGAGGCCTTGAACACGCTCGCGAATCCACGCCCAGTTTGGCGCCTGCTCAGGGAAGATTCCTGTGTGATTAAAGCCAGTAAGGCGCGCCGAGAGTGCGACACCCTCGCGGATAACTGGCCAGGACTCGGGTACCGGCTTGCGGATATCCCAGGAACCCTTCTTGTCGCGGAAGGCAAACACGGCGTGCGCAGTGTCCCACAGCTCGGGCTTCTGTTTCTGCCACAGAGCCTGCGTCTCGGGGCGCGCGACGACGACCGCACCGAAGCGCTCGAGCTTCATATTCTCGCCCGAGTCGAGGAGCTCGTAGTCGCCGCAGGGAAGCGCGATTAATGAGCGATCGCGCATAGTCATAATGCCTCGGGGTGTTTCTTAGACCACTCGTAGAAGACGACCGCGGCAGAGACAGCCGCGTTGAGCGATTCGGTTCGTGGATGCATCGGGATAGAGAGTGTCACGTCACAGGCTTGGAGGGTCATCTGGCGGATGCCAGCACCCTCGTTACCAATAACGAATGCGACTGGTGCATCAAACGCATCACTCCCGAGTGTCGCCGTACCATTCATCGCGAGACCGTAGGTCCAAAATCCCTTCTCTTTAAGTGTCTTGAGTGTCGTGTTCACGTTACCAATAGAGACAAGCGGGATGCGAAATGCCATCCCCGCAGAAGTTTTTACGACTGCACCGGTGACGCCCGCCTGATTGTGTTCGGGGATAAGGACCGCCGAGAGACCAAAGGCTGCGGCCGAGCGGATAATCGCGCCCACGTTGTGCGGATCCTGTACTTCGCCGAGCACGGCAACAGCGGGATTGGCAGCAGTGTCGAGTGTCGCGATAAAATCATCAAAAGGGATCAGAAGGGCAGTGGGGTCCATCGTAGCGATGACGCCCTGATGTGCCGTCTCTCTCCCGACAAGCTCCTTCCCCTTACCAGGAGCGAGCGTAGCGGTCGGGATAGAGTGTTTCTCGAGGAGTGCGCGCAGATCGGCGTCACGCAGGTCGGGAGCGAGGAACACCTTGCGGATAACCCGGGGCGTATTCTGAAGCGCCTCCATAAGCGCGTGCTTGCCGTAGATATAGACCTTGCCCATAGCGGCAGAGGTGTGACGAGGCGGGTGAGAACGCCCTCCGCGAGGCTTCGTGTGTCGAGATGGTCTCATTAGAGAATACTATAGCACGAAATCAAGTTTTTGGTGCGCCGTGAGGAACTCGAATCCCCGACCCTCTCAACGTCAATGAGATGCTCTACCAGCTGAGCTAACGGCGCATAAAAAGGACTATACCATATTTCCAGAATCTGCGGCGCCGCAGAGGACTGCGGCATCCTGCAAAAATATAGTCGCCGATGACGACTCCTTATTTTTGCGGAGGCGGGAGGATTCGAACCTCCGATACCCTTTCGAGCATACTAGTTTTCGAAACTAGCGCGATCGACCACTCTGCCACGCCTCCGTATTCCGCGATTCTAGCATTTAGACACGGAAATGCTAGGATTTAGGAGTTGCGGCCCTACAGCCTAGCCGAGAGAGTGAACAGGCGAATCCTGTTCCGAACGAGGCGACGGATGTATGGCCGAGCGAAGCGAGGCCCTATCGTCTAACGGTTAGGACAGCGCCCTTTCACGGCGTAAATCGGGGTTCGATTCCCCGTGGGGTCACAACGCAAAACAGAGCGCCGCCGTTTGGCGGCGTTTTGCGTTGTGACCCCAAGCAAAGCCTGGGAGGCTTTGCGGCGGGGAATCGAAGACCTTGTGAGCAGATTTTGCGATTTCCTGAAGCAAAATCTCCACAAGGTGTACTGAAACTGTAAGTTTCGATAAGCGTACTCGCGGTCCCCGTGGGGTCACATATTACGGCGTCACGATTGATGGAGTTGAAGAGGAGGCGGTTGAAGACGAGAGAAGTTTCTCATAGAACGCATTGAGCCACTGATAGGAACTCGCAGAGACATCCTTGATGACGGTTTGTTGTGCGATTAGGTTGGTTCCTTTCGTCATCACACACAGAAGATAGGGATGACCTGGATAGTAGATGATGCCACAGTCGTGGAGCTCATCGGGGGTCGCGAGACTTACCTCCGGTACCGCTAAGATGCCATACTTATGCGCAACGACGAGGTTCGACGGGACACCTGCCACGATACCGGTCGTGTACTTGGCCCGCGAGAGGAGTGCAAGTGCTTTTTCCGAGTAACGTTCTGAGAGATAGGTGGATCCGAAAAGAACACGGAAGACCATCGCGTAGTCCTCAACCGACATAAAGTTGAGTGAATTCTCAGCATGCGTTATGGGGAGAGAAATGTTGAGGTCGTTCGATATCGCCTGGAGCGCCTTGAGCGTGTGTGGATCAAAGCTGTCGAGGAGTGTTGCGTAGGCGTCGTTGTCTGAGTAGATAATCATCTGGTCGATAATCTGATCAACGGTATACAATCGTCCATTGGTAAGATGTACGATAGTGCCGCCGACCGAATCATTTGCCGTGTTATCGCCGAAGGTCGATGAGCCCTCAAAAGGAATTTGCTTTTGCAGAAGGCCTGGATTATCAGTCTCGTTTGCCTCCTTGTAATATGCCATCATCACGAAAATCTTAAGCAGACTAGCAGGTGCGTAGGTGTCGTCTCCGTTTATTTCGAACCAACGCGCGCTCACAAGAGAACGGAGATAGATGGAAATATGTTGTACGTCACCCGCTGACACTCGCTGGGTTGTGAGTGCTGCCAGCTTCTTCTTGAGCGGCGCGAATTCGGGAAATGCTTCTTCAGAGCCGACATCACAGGCCAAGAGCGGACTGATGAATTTATAGTTGATGCTGCTCTGGCGCAAGAGTGCGCCCCGATAATTAGCGGGAGATATGGGGCTTGTAAAAGGAAGAAGCCAGCCAATAACTCCGCCACACAAGAGATAGATAAGCGGCATCCGATAGCGCTGAAGCATAGGCCGTAGTATATCTGCTATTCCTGAATCTTTCGATAGGGAGCAGAGAGTGCGCAGGCGACACAGGTAGTACCAGCAAGATCAGCCCCCCTCTCGGCTGACTGATTAACCCAGGCGGTGAGGGCGGCTGTGTCGGCAGCGGCATCATTGGAACGTAAGACAACAATCGCCACGCGACGTTCGATACCGTTTATAAAGAGAGAAGAGACAGAAAGCATCGCGGGCTCGGGTGTCGTCGCCCTGTTCGCGCGGTAGACATTCCCACTCCCGGCAATTAAGTCCTTCTCCGGCATACGCAGAGCCTCAAGGATAAATGATTTGTTGTTTGCGAGATAGGCCGCGAGATGGAAGAGGTCGTCAGTAGTCGACGTGTTCGCAGTCGTGGTGCCGAGGGCATCAGAGAAGTGGGTCGAGGACATATCAAGCGCTTTTGCCGAAGCGTTCATCCAACCGATGAAGCTTTGAGTGCCGTACGTCTGAGTGAGGCTGTTGGCGACAGTGGTGTTCGACCCCAAGAGGAGCGGATAGAGCAAGTCACCCGCGAGGAACATCTCTTTTGTCTTCGCTGCGTCTTTTCTCACAGAGGCTAAGGTGCCATGCGGGAGGGCGACTTGCGTGTCGGCGGGAAGCGTTTCGTTCACAGTGAGTGCGGTCATTAGCCGAGTGACAGAAGTAATCGGGAGGACATTTCCTGCGCCGCGCTCGAGGAAGACATCCCCGGTGTCGATATCGGCGACCAGATATGCAGCCGCCGATATAGAGGGAGCGGGAGGCGCGTCGAGCACGAGTGACGCGGGAGCAGGACGCGCGGGGTCATAGACGAAGATGCCAGTGCCTACGAGAGCAAAGTCGTAGACGCTCTTCGCGTCGTCGGTAGAGAGTCGGATATCACCGCCCGCGTGCGCTGTATCAGCAGGGGAGCCGTCAGCGGCGAGAGGCCATCCGTGGATAGTGTAGTTACCGGAGAACCGTATCTCCCACGGTAGATCAATCTGCGCATTCGCATCGAAGTAATCCGGCTCTTTAGACAGTGCGGTATAGAAGCCGGCAGGCGTTTCGTAGAGCGAACCCGCCTCTCCCTTGGCGAGTATCGGATACTTGGCGATAGCTGCGCCGTCTTGATAGAGGGTGAGCACCATTGTGGAGAGATCGATGCCGATAAATTTCCCAGTTGGCGGAACGACGTCATTGAAAGTGAGTGTGCGGATAATGTGTTTTGATGTGGTGGTGGCGAGGGAGAGTGCGAGCGCGCGTGGGGTCGCCGGGCGCGTCTCTTGGATAAGTACGAGCGACGGGGATGCATCGTGAGATGTGGCGGCGTACTCAAGGGCGAAGCGGCCCCCGAAAACGGCGATGACGACAACTACTAGCAGCTTCGCCCCGAAGAGGAATCCTTCCCAGTCAAAATAGTGGTGCGAACGCATATGCCTTTGATTATATAACGTGATAAACTGCCTGGAAACGATGTCAGTCGACTTCATCACTCAGGCCATCCTGCAGTATCGATATTGGATACTGATTCCACTCTCGTTTCTCGAGGGGCCGGTGGTCGCTTTTGTCGCCGGAACACTCGCAGCAGCAGACTTTTTCAACATCTATTTCCTAGCGGCACTCTTCTTCGTCCGCGATATCGGGCTCGACGGCGCGTACTACGCGATTGGTTACTTCGGCGGACGTACCGCCTTTACCGAGCGGATGCTCACGAAGATTGGCATCACCGACGAGCATCTCGAGCAGGTGCGTGTGCTCTGGTCGAAGCGGCCCGGGATGACAATGCTTATCGGCAAGCTCTCCTACGGCATCGCCTCAGCCTTCATTGTCGTAGCGGGGATGGTGAAGATGCCGCTTGGTGTTTTCTTCAAATATGGAGTTCTCGTGGCTATCCTCGAATACGGCACGCTGCTGCTCACGGGCTACTTCCTCGGCGAATCGCTTGGTGGCGATATCGTGCGGATTATCGACAATGCGCAATACGCACTCGCTATAGCAGCACTCGTGCTCTCGGCGTACTACGTGTTCACCTGGAAGATGCGCGGAAAGTTCCTCAAGGAGGATAAGGAGATCGAGAACACGCCAGTATGAAGAATATTGTGCTCGTGACCGACGCGTGGCGGCCGCAGGTGAACGGTGTCGTGCGTGTGCTCGAGGCGCTCACCCCGCTCCTTGGCGCGCGCGGATACACCGTAACGGTCATCGAGCCCGGACAGTTTGCGACCGTGCCACTCCCGTTTTATCCGGAGATTCGTCTCGCACTCTTCTCGAAACGGCGTGTGAAGAAGATGTTGAAAGAGATCGAGCCGGACGCGGTGTGCATCGTGACTGAGGGCCCGCTCGGCTGGGCGGCGCGCTCGGTGTGCAGGGAACAGGGGGTTCCTTTCTCCACCTGGTATCACAGTCATTTCCAACTCTATGTCGATGTGCGCCTCCGGGGCCTTCTTACGCCGGTATACGCGCTTATACGCCGATTCCATGCAGCGGCAGCAGTGACGATAGTGTCGACCGAAAGCCTGAAGCGAGAGCTCGAAACAGCCGGCTTCACACACTTGGTCGTGATGCCGCTTGGCGTCGACACGAAGCTCTTCACGCGTACTAGCGCGCCCGCGCTCCCCGCGCTCCCCGCGCTCCCGAGTCCAGTGTTCGTCTACTTCAGCCGTCTCGCTCCGGAGAAGAGTCCTGAAGAATTTATGAAATTAAAGTTGCCTGGCACCAAGCTCGTGATTGGGGATGGTCCGCTCCGAAAGTCGCTTGAAAAGAAGTATGGGCAGGATCACCTCTTTGTCGGCTATAAGCGCGGGCAAGAGCTCGTCGACTGGCTCTCACTCGCTGATGTATTTGTCTTTCCTTCGCGCACCGAGACCTTCGGCCTTGTGGCGCTCGAGGCGCTCGCCTGCGGAGTCCCTGTCGCCGCACATAGCTCGATGGGACCGCGCGACGTTATCACAGTGGGGAAGGACGGTTATCTCGGAGAGGATCTCCAAGAGGCAGCGCTCAAGTGTCTCGACCTGTCTCCCGCCGACTGCCGTGCCAAGGCGGAGCAGTACAGTTGGGACCGCTCGGCTGATGTGTTCGTCCAAAATCTTGTGTCCCTCCGATAAACACGCATATAAAAACAAGCAGCCCGTCGCGTGAAGCAACGGGCTGGGAAAGAACACGTGATTCAGTGTCTTGGGCTCGCGTTTATGATCCCAAGGATCACAACAGCGAGAGCAGAGGCGATTATCACTACCGAGAGTCCGGCGCGCCAACCTGCAGCAACAGTCGCGAAGGCCGCGAGCGTGATCCAGATTCCCGCAGTCATGATCGGGAGGCCGGGATTGTTGCTAAAGAAGTCCGGGCACCACGCCCACTTGTACCACAGGTTCAGCAAGCCGAGCGGAATGTGTGTCCCAAAGGCCATGTGGATCCCTAGGGCTACGCTCACAGCCACCGCTGCCTTCACCGACACGCCTGGCGAGAAGTAGAACAATCCCGCCAGCGCGACGTAGGCACTCATATAGACGAAGTGCATCGCGATGAGTGCTGACCACTTCTCCTCTTTCCATCCGAGCGGATCGGGGATAGCTTGCGTGAAGATGAGGATGAGATGGTTGCCGAGCGTAACAAGCACGCCGATTGCCGCCATCTTCATAATCATCTCGGTGCTCCAAGTCGAGCCATAGGTCACTATGACCCAGGCCATGAGCGCTGGCAGGAGGAAGAAGTCCCCCCACATTCCTCCGTGGGCGAAGAAGGATATTCCTGTTTTTCCCCACCGTGCCATGACCTGATCCGGCCAGAAGTTCTGACCCCAGGAGTAGGAGGCGAGAGCCTCCA